>JBBTUK010000033.1:0-15717 GCA_038063775.1 Patescibacteria group bacterium | reverse complement strand
TAACGCTCCAAAATCCAAAAAATAGCAGCGTGAGAATTCTATTTGACCCGGTCAACATGTTTTTTGCGCTGATAAAAATCCGGTTTTACGATCTAACGGGAAAATATAAATGGAAATGAGAAACTTTGCGCGCAAAAAATTGATCATTTCGGCGGACGATTTCGGAAAAAGCCGGACAGTGGATGAAAATATTTTGTCGCTCGTGCGCGCCGGTCGGATAGACAGAGTGGCGATTTTGATAGACGGCGATATCAAGGATGCGGAAGTCGCAGAACTTTTAAATTCCGGAGTCAAATTGGATATTCATTTGAATTTGAAAAAATTCAAAGCTCGTCCCGACGAACCCCGGAGTGTTTTTACAAGAGGCGTTCTCTTTTTGTGGTATTATTTCTTGAAAAACAATACGAACATCAGAGAGGAATGGGAAGCCCAAGTGGAAAAATTCATCAGCGCGTTTGGCCGAAAGCCCGACGGTTTGAATTCCCACCAGTATATCCATTTTTTCCCGCCCTATTTTTCCGCCGCCCTGGAACTGGCCGATGAATATAAAATTTCGTATTTTCGTTTCGGAAAAATTGGAATTTCAAAGAATATGAATTATGTTTCCGCAATCTTGAGATGGTTGCGCAAAAAAGATGTCCCTGGATTTGAAAAATTTTCTTTTGATTCGTCTGATTTTTTGGCAAGTTACGACTGGGTAAAAAATTTCCCGCGCTTTTTGGAAGAACTCCCGCCCGGCAAAACGGAACTGGTTTTCCATCCGGAAAGGGAAGAGGAGTTTGAAGCGATAAATAAATACTTTCGGAACTAAAAAAACCAAACAGAACGTTTGGTTTTTTTATTTTCTTTTTTTGTCAAAAATTAAAATAAATTGAAAGACCGAAAAAAGCGTGGATGGCACCGAGAATAATCGTGATTATAGCCATTCTCGGATGCCATTTAAAAGGAATTTTGATAACGCCTTTTCTGTTGAGAATTGAAATGGCAGCAGTGAACAGAAGAGAAAGAAAAGTCAAAATTCCCCCGTACATTATCAGAGGCTTTCCAAAAACCAGCGTGTAGGCCAGGCCGCTTATCATATATTTAAATTATAGCATTCAATCAAAAACCAAATAAGTCTTTTGGCCGTTTAAGATATTATTTTTGTCCCAATCATGGATGGCATTATATAAATCATTGAAAGAATAATGGAAGTCTTCGCCTTTTCGTGTGCCGGGGTCATTGGTGATAAATCCGTTTTTGTCGTAGCCGATGACGACCAGCATATGATAAACTGGACCCCCACCGCGAAAATATGGATTCGGAAGAATTTTTCCGGCCGCTGGAACGATGACCGGACGCCCGGACGCCAGTTCTTTTTTAATATCCTGAACGGTAATATTTTTTTCTACCCGCGGATTTTCCATTTTATAATAATCTTTAGCGATTTGTGCCAATTGCTCCATGGTTATGCTCAAGCCGTAGCCGTTTTGTTCTTCATAGCGTACCAGTTTTCTGATTTCTACGTCTCCGGCCATCGATGAAATGCTTTCCTCCTTGTCCAAAAAGTGTTTGACCATAATGAGACTAGCTTCCTCGCAGGCGTCTTCGTGCAAAGGATCCCAGACGGCGAAAGGAGCTTGGACCAAAAAAGGAACTTTGATAAGAATTGACTCGGGTAATTCTTTTTTGTTTGCAATATTTGCTTCTTGAGGCTCGGTAGCCGACTCGTTTTTTCTTGTTTCTGGCTCCGACATTTCCTGGAAAATAGCTTCTTCCTTTCCCGAGCGGATATTGTCAGCTACTTTTTCTTTTTCCCTGAATTGGTACCAAGAACCAAAAACCACTACTAGAATTATAAATCCGGCAGCTGATATTTTTTTGAAGTAAGACATAATAAATTAAACTCAAATTTCAAAACTCAAATTTCAAATCAATTTTCGATGATCAATTTACAATTCACAAGCAATGTTCAATAATCAATGATCAAAATTTGGAAATTAAGTCATTGAAAATTCAATGAAAATTGAAAATTGAAAATTAATTGCCTCTACCCTTTCTTCCTTTGCGCCCGGATCCTTTCATTTTCTGAAAGATATTGCTTTCTTAGTCTAACGGATGCCGGGGTAATTTCCAAATATTCATCTTCCGCCATAATTTCCAAACCGGTTTCGATGGAAATAATATGCGGAGGCACCAATTGAAGGGCCTCGTCCGCTCCGGAAGATCGCATATTAGACATCTGCTTTCCCTTGGTGGGATTGACCGACATGTCCAAACCTTTCGCGGTATTTCCAATCACCATGCCTTCATAAACTTCCGTGGCTGGCGCAATATACAAAGTTCCACGATCTTGCAAATTGGCCAGAGAGAATCCCAAAGCTTTTCCACCGGCCATAGAAATCATCGAGCCGACGGAGTGCTTTTGGATATCGCCCGCATACGGCTTGAAGCCAGTAACCCGGGCGGACATTATGCCCTCACCTCGCGTATCAATCATGAACTCGCCGCGATAGCCCAAGAGGCCCCGCGTCGGAATTTCAAAAATCATGCGCGTCTGGCCGCTGAGCTGGCGCATATTTATCATTATTCCTTTGCGCTTGCCGATTTTTTCAATCACCGTTCCGGTGGAAACATCCGGCACATCGATAGTCAGCTCCTCAAAAGGCTCCAGCTTTTTATTTCCCTCTTGTTTGATGATGACTTTCGGCTGAGAAACTTGCATTTCATAGCCTTCGCGGCGCATATTTTCCAAAAGAATGGCAATGTGTAGTTCTCCCCGACCGTAAACTTTGTAGCGATCCGCTTCAAAATCTATCTTGAGACCGACATTGACTTCCAATTCTTTTTCCAGCCGTTCTCGCAGCTGTTTGTTCGTCACGAATTTTCCCTCACGGCCCGCAAACGGAGAATCATTGACCAAAAAATTAAGGCAGATAGTCGGTTCATCGATGGAAATGGCTGGCAACGGCGCTTGCTCCGCTGAAACACAGACGGTTTCGCCTATATAGATGTCGGCGATCCCGGCGATCATCACGATGTCTCCGGCTAAGGCTTCTTTTACCTCTTCTTTTTTCGTGCCGCTAAAGGTATAAAGCTTGGTTATTTTTCCGGTCCGCGACTCCCCGGTCGGCTTTTTAATCGCCACTGTCTGACCGTCTTTTATTTTTCCTTCCTGGATCCGGCCGATGGCCAGGCGGCCCAAAAAATTATCATAAGCCAGATTGAAGGGCTGCATGCGGAGCGGCGCTTCTAAATCGGCCTTGGCGGGGGCAACTCTTTCCAAAATAGTTTCCAAAAGCGGCGTCAGATCTTTGCCTTCTTCATCCAGATGATACATGGCGATTCCGGCGCGCCCGTTTGCGTAGACCACCGGAAAGTCCAACTGATCATCGCTCGCTCCTAAGTCCAAAAATAGCTCGTAAACGGCTTCTTGGGCGATATCCGGTTCGGCCGCCGGCTTATCGATCTTATTGATGACGACGAGGGGGTTGAGGCCCAATTCCAAAGTTTTTTTCAAAACGAAACGGGTTTGCGGCATCGGCCCTTCCTGCGCGTCCACTACCAGCACCACTGAATCAATGGCGCGCAAAACCCGTTCCACTTCGCTCCCGAAATCGGCATGCCCGGGCGTGTCTACGATATTTATTTTTGTGGTCTTTGCTTGCCCGTCCGTAGCTTTATGCGAAGGAGGGTAAAAAATAGAGGTGTTTTTGGAATAAATCGTAATGCCCCGCTCTTTTTCCAAGGCGTTGGAGTCCATGCTGACCGTTTCATCGGTGACCATTCCGGTTTGGCGCATCAAAGCATCGGTCAAGGTAGTTTTCCCATGATCGACGTGAGCAATAATCGCAATGTTTCTAATTTCCATATAATCTTAATAAAAAAACTGCTGAATGGTCAGCAGAAAAACTCACTGGCTATATGAGAATGTAGCATTTAAATACGGCTTTGTCAACAAAAAACAATCGGAAGCCTGTTGATTATTTAAAAAGATACTACATTGGCACTTTCACCGTGGCTTTTCTTTCAAATTTTTTCCAGCCGACCACTTTTCCTTTGAGAGCGGTAAAAAGAGTTTTTATCGCTACATAATACATCAGCTGTCTATAAAAAAACCGCTGGAAAACCAGCCAGAAAAGGAGCGTCCAATTTTCGCGCTTCCTTTCCAGAAGAAAGGCCAGAACGGCCGCCGCCAGATCAATTGCCAAAAAAAACAAATAGTAGAAGAGAACCTCCCGAAAAGGATGGGTGATGGAATAGTCCAGCGGATGCTGGTATTTCTGCCAAAAGGCCCAGACTAAAGATAAGACCAACGCCAGATCCATAACCGGGGAGATTAGAGGAAAAAATACCTGGAAAATAAGAACATTGGGGATCGCAAACAAGCCCATGGCGCCGTAACGCGGACGAAACCAAGTGTCGCGATGCTTCCAAACCGCCTGAAAACTACCGTACATCCAGCGGAATCTTTGCTTGATGAAATTTCTGACCGTATCAGGAGCTTCAGTGAAGGCCAGAGCTTCATCTTCATAGCGCACTTTATAACCATTCTTGATTATGGCAAAAGTAAGATCGGTATCCTCGGCTAGAGTGAGATTCGAAAATCCTCCCGCTTCGTTGATAGCCTCCCGCTTCCAGGCTCCGACCGCTCCAGGCACAACGGTGATGGCGTTCATCAGGTCAAAAGCGCGTCGGTCCAGATTTTGACTGGTGATGTATTCCAGCGCCTGCCAGCGGGTAAGCAAATTGATGCGATTTCCGACTTTGGCGTTTCCCGCCACTGCGCCGACTTTCGGATTTATGAAATGACGAGCTAGTTTACTTACTGTTTCCGGAGTGAATAGTGTGTCAGCATCTAGCGTGATGATTATTTCCGCTTCTGCCAGGGCAATGCCATGGTTCAGCGCCGTCGCTTTCCCGCCGTTGGGTTTGGTAAAAATTTTTACGCGCGAACTGATTGAAAAATTTTTGGTCATCACTTCATAGGTCCTATCTGTTGACCCGTCGTCCACCACT
The DNA here is from genome assembly GCA_038063775.1 of Patescibacteria group bacterium. Lineage (GTDB taxonomy): Bacteria > Patescibacteriota > Minisyncoccia > Moranbacterales > UBA2206 > UM-FILTER-42-9. Next base: position 10,719 of record JBBTUK010000033.1, on the reverse strand, counting down.
ATTATTTCAAAATCAGGATAATCCGAAGCCAGAAGGGAATTTACGGTAGCGGCAATAACTTTTTCCTCGTTGTAAGCCGGCACGATGACGCTTACCTTCCCCGGACGCTCAGAAAAATATTGACAGCGTTTTCCAAACCGGCACTGACACCATTGAATGACAGAGAGCGTTCCGATGAATATCAGCCGCAGCATGCCTAAAATTATTCCGAGAGCGAATAAAAACACCAGGGCAGAGCCGACCAAATTGATAATATTGAAAGTTACGCCATTAAGACTGGACTGCAGGCTTTCGCTTGCGGAAACCGGCGGCATTATTTTGTCGCGCGAAACACCGATCAAATCTGAAACGGTAACAATTTCAAAACCATTGGCACGCAACCCTTCAATTATCCTCGGGAGAGCCGCTACGGTTTCGGTTCGGTCTCCTCCGCTGTCATGGAGCAAAACGATATGATCCTGCCCGTTTTTTGCTCCCTCAATTACATTATTTACTATCTGATCCACCCCTGGACGGGCCCAGTCTTTTGGGTCAATATGCATCGCGACAGTGTAATATCCGGCGTTGCCTGAAAAAAGGAGCGGATTTATTTGTTCGGGAGTCTCCGGTTCAATGTCCTCGGCGTAGGGCGGACGGAATAAAAGCGTGTGTCTTTTTATGATCCCGCCGAGTAGGCTGTTTGCGAAGTTGAGTTCCAACCGGAATTGATTACTGGTAATAGTTGAGATGTTGGGATGGGTGTAAGTGTGATTTCCGATTTCTTGCCCTTCGCTTATTTCCCTTTTTATAAGTGCGGGTGTTTGATTAGCGTTGGCTCCAATGACAAAAAAGGTAGCTTTAGCATTGTATTTTTTCAAGATATCCAAGATCTGTGGCGTGTAAGCCGAGTCAGGCCCATCGTCAAAGGTTAGGGCAATCTTATTTTTGTTTTTTTCTCCGCCGCCCCAGCGAGTGATTATATAAGAAGACGGATAATCGGTTATTTTTTGCCCGGTAATCATCCCTGTTTTTGCTTCATAATTTATTTCCCGGGTTCCTTGTTTGGGAAGAGAAGTCACTTTCAAAATCTCCCCGTCGCCTTCATAATCCACGGCGTAGCCGTAGTCCAGAGTCTTAAGTGTTTCCGCCGCTCCATGATCCAGATTGTTTATTTTCCCGAAAACTTTCCAGATGGAAGGATCCTCCGAGCCCAGCCGCCAGAGAACATATCCGCCCGGAGCGTATTTTCTGGCCGCCACTATTTCATTAAAGGTCGTAGCGGCGTCAAGATACCAGACATGGCGCAGTTTGTTGGCGCTGTCAAAATAATCAAAGGTGGGATTAAGCGAGGTCGGATTGATTGAAATATTACTATTTGATTCCTTGGCTATCCGCAACGCGTCTTGAAAAGAAATTTCCCGCCCGTTTATATTGCCATCTTCCCAGTCGTATCCGTAGTTCCCCACTGAAATCAAATATTTTTCCGGAGGCAATTGAGCAAAGCGGGTTAAAAGGCTTTTTAAATACCAGTTTTGATCGGCTACCGGACCGGCCAATGTGTCATAAATGGAATGATCATCATAGGCCATGAGAATTATGAAATCGTTGAATTGCCCCAAGGCCTTGGCGTCAAAGGCCGGGTCATCCAGAGGAATATTTTGGGAAACTTCCAGATTTAACGGATGTAATTTCCCATAAAGCTCTTTCATAAAAAGGATCAGCTGCGGCTGGCTGGCACCGGGCACGGCTTCAAAGTCAATGCTGATCCCGGAAAAATTGTAAAGCTTTACAAAGTCAAGAAGATTTTGAATGGTTTTGGTCCTGGCGACCGGATCTGCCAGCATATCGGAGAGCGCTACTCCGTCCCAATCTTGAGTTTGTTGGTTAAAATTGTTTATGAGCGGAACAATTGGTATGCCGGGACGATTCTGCCGGATGAAAAAAAGAGCCTTATCCTGTTGAATTTGATCATCAATGACAACAGACCCGCCTGTGCCATCAAGATGCAGCCATTCAGGTATTATTTCATCCATATTGTTCAAATTGCTTTTTAAGGAAGAAAGGCTGGCATCGTCCCAGTTCACGAAAAACCCGATTATTTTCGGCTTATACGTTTGACTGGAAACGGAGTTTTGAATAAACGAGAGATTCTTTTGCGCGCTGGCGCTGTCAATAAAAAGAGAAGCCGCAGTACCCTCGGATTTGGGAACATTGGACGCACCCCTAAAAGGCGGCCTTGGATTAGCCAGTTTTAAAATCGGAATACCGGGAAAATTTACGACGCTAAAGACGGTAAGACTGGAAAAAGTGATCAGCAAAAAAATCACTAATCCAATGATCCACTTTGAATATTTCCAACGATGATGTCCTCTGTCGTAAAAAACAGGTTCATTTCTATAAGCCATGGTTGTTTATCTATTATTATACATTAAAACACCCGCTTTTTTGCTATCTATAATACCGCGAAATCCTGCGAAAATTCCATAATAAAAGCGCCTTGAGGCGCTTTTATTGGTTGAAGATGAGTTAAAGCCAAAAAATCTGGGAGGTTGTGATTATTTGCTTCCAGGGTCCATTCGGAACATTTTTAGCATCTATGAATTGCCAGTCTGTTTTATCAATGTCAGAAAGGCCCAAAAAATTCTTAACGGCTGGCGACACATCCAGTCCAGCATTTTTGTTGATTTTGCTTTTAGGCAGAGCTGTTCCGAACACGTAGTTTTTGTCGTCTTCCTTGAACGGACCGACATCTTGCCACTGGGCGTAGGCCGCTTTTCCCCCTTTTATAATTTTTATCCAGCGATTTTTCAGGATTGATTCCGAATTGCTCCAATTTTTTTCTTTGGCCCACGGGATCAGGCTATACACCTCCTGCTTTCTTTTGCCATTATTATCAAAATCATTATATGGCAGCGCCAAATAAAAAGGATTTTCCTTGGGAGCAAATTTAGCCGGAAAAAATGCATTCCTCTTATTCGGATCATCGATTCCGCCAAAATGCTTGACCCATTGCTCGTCCCAGGCGCTGGGCAGATTGGAAATGTTTTTGTTATCCGCACCAGCTTCCTCTCCCGCCCAGAAAAAAGTGGTGGTTATATCCCTGTGAATGGGGTATTGGCTGCTGACAACTGGTGGCGTAGTTTTTACCGAGACATCCTGATCTCCCTGGCTAGCAGTATTTTCCGACTGGGCTACGTTATCCTGGACGGTTACCGGCAAAGTTTCGGCGGGAGCTTCGGCTTCCTGCGCTTTCTCTTCATTTTTCTTTTTCGTTTCGGTTGGTTTTTTGTCCACCTTTTTTGCTTCGGCGGGCGGAGTCTGCAGTTTTTTAACTCCGTAACCGAAAGCCATTCCGGCTAAACCTAAAAATAGAACAATCAAGAAAAATTTAAGGAGCTCTTTTTTTACAGTCATGATTTATAGTTTTTTTAATTTTACTCCAAATTCTTTTTAAATTTCCAGCTTGCCTTTTTCTTGTCTTCTTTTAGACGCGGTTTTTATTTTATTCTTGTTGCTTTTTTAATCGTTTTTAGCAACATGGCCCAAAGGCCTTTCCCGCAAAGTTAAAATCCGACCACGAAATTTTACCACATAACAAAAACTTTGCCAAGTGCCGAACAAAGGACGATTTAGCCGATTTGAATAATATCTTTATTTTACTTTAAATAAGCCAAAATTAAAGGGAGGTGCCTAGCCAGAAAGCTTGTATGAATCAAGCAAATTCCCATCCACCGAGTAAACATTGACGGTGACTTCTTGGCCTTTGATTTCCACGATTCCGTAATGCTCACCTTGATAACTGTATTCCGCCACGCCCGCTTTAGGCAAGTCGTGATCGAAAGAATCAGTATTGCCGAAAACAAACTGATAGACGCCGTCCACTTTCCGGCGGCTCTGAATATGCTCGTGCCCGTTAAAAACAGCTTTAACTTTTTGATCCTTGAGGATTTGCCAAAGCGCGTCGCGGTCAGGCGCATCCGCGTCAAGGCTTTTGTCAATCTTGCTGCTCACCGGATAGGCCGGCTCGTGGAAAAATACAAACTTATTGTCTTTTTGGCTGTCTTTCAAATCTTTTTCCAGCCAGTCGCGCTGGGTCTTATCCACTGCGTGTTCCTTTGGCTTCTCGCTGTTGAGGACAACAAAATGGGAATTTTGAAAATCAAATGAATAAACCAGTTCCTTATATCCCTCCGGACCGTTCTGTGGCAACTCAAAAAACTTCTGCCAAAGTGCATCGGACTTTTCGGCGCCTGTGCGGTCATGATTGCCCATCATTTCATAAGTCTTGGAATAGAGCGAGCTGAGCGTATTTTTCCATTCGTTCAATTTTTTTTCACAGCCTGATTTTCCGTCGCAGCTCCCGAGAAGGTCGCCTGTCGTCATAACCAGTCCGACATTTTTTCCCTCGATGTTTTTTACCGCTTTTTGTAAGCCCCCATTGGCATTGCTTGAATCAAATCTTTGCGTGTCACCAAGAATAGCAAAGGAAAATGAATCGATTTTTTCAGCCGTAACCGGCGGGTTGACCTCCGTATTTGCTTTTGGCTCCGATAGAACGGTCTCAGTTGAAGCGGGCTGGGTTGGCGCGGGCGTATTGGCAGTTGAAATATCCGGAGCGTTCGGATTAGGCGCTTTTTTGTTGGAAATTTTATCCAGCGCGTCTAAACTAAGCTGGTTCATTTCCGCCACAAACTGGTTTTTGTCCGGCCCTTGAATGATTTTCAGGCGCACTTCATTGGCAAAAAAAACCGCGCCGAGAATCAGGCCGAGCAAAGCGGCAATAGCAAAGACATAGAGTAAAGTTTTCTTCTGCATATCCTTTATTATACACAAACCTGGCGGAAATGTTATTTCCAAAGGGAAAGATAACTTTACAAAGACTTATCAATTGTGTTTTTGGCAGATTTTGGGTAAAAAGGCAAATCAATCCTGGCAGATATACTGGCAGGAATCAGTCCAGCCGGAAAGTTCCGATTTGTTTTGGACATAGCCTAAAATATTTATCGAGGCGCCTTTATGGAAACCGAGGTGCAAATGCTTCCTTTCCCCGCTTGTTTCGGCACTGTAAGGAGCACCTAAAATACCCAGGGTATCGCCCGCTTTTATTTTGTCTCCGTCATTAAAATTCATGCTCGTTAGTTTCAGGTGCCCATAAACTACCGTGATTGGTTCGCCATTTAGATCACAAGACGCTACTGCCACTCCCCCATAGCCAGTGGCAGATTTTTTTATGAGAAGCTTTCCGCCACAAACGGCTTTGACCGGAATATCCAAATTTTCTTCTCCAGGAAAAATTTCAAAGTCCGTTCCGGTATGGTAGCCGCGAAAACGCTCGGGCTGGACCGGTGAATCTTGGGGCGTGATGAATGTACCGAATTTTTTCTTCGTTACCCTTTTTCCAGCACGGGGAAGTGGCGGCTGAAAAAGGCTGCCCCTCCTATCTTCCGGGGATGCGCTGTTTTTCTCCGTAAGAGGAAGCGGGTCCGGCTTTTGGCTTTTTTCTTCCAAGAGCACGACTGGCAGATTCAAGGCCTCCTTTTCACCGGCATTCCGAAAATATTTCGCGTATATTCCGGCCGCGCCGAGCAATATGACCGCTAACATAAAAAATGTTTTTTTTCTCATATGGTTATCTTTTCCGAACCGCTTTCCAGCACGTGCTGTTCTTTCTTGTATTTCACCAGATAGAAAATGAGGAGCAGATAGACGGCCAGCGCGATAACTCCGACCACGATAAAAAAACCGATTACCAGTGGTAGCGCAATATCCAAAAGAACGGCTTTGCTGAAAAAAAATTTCAGGCCCAAATGATAAGTAGATTGAAATTCCTCGATCAGTTTTTTTGGGGATTCACCGAACAAAAATCCGCCAGCCGCCGCGGCCGGCGGCAAAGCTAAAAACGTACCCCAAATATTGGTCGCGAGTACCCCCGCCGTCGCAGCTAGCCGGTTGAACTTTAAAACCGAAGCCAGAACGAGCGTCGTGGCCACGCCCTCCCCGGGCATGATACCCAAAAAGACTCCGAGCGCCGCCCCGGCGGCGACTTTGTGCGGAGTATCATTAATCAGAAAGAAACGCTTGGAAAAATCTTTAATCTTTTTTATCATGAGCTTAGATTTTCTAGTACACTGATTATACCATTTTTCGTTTTTTTTATTGCAAAAAACAGAGCCTATGACTCTTTTTTCCCAATTTAAAAGAGATTAAAATTTCCTGTAATACAGATCGACATCCTGTATCCATTTGGCGACGGAGTAAGAGCTGTGCGCCGAACAAACACGTCCGCATTTCCAGACTACCATTTTTTGGGGAGAATCAATGTCCTGGTCGATCAATTCGCCGATCCTTTCCCCCACCACCCGAACAGCTTGCTCCGGCGAATCAAAACAGCTGTAGCCCGACTGGGTCTGATTGTAAGTTCCGCGATAGCCCCAATAATTGTAGCACTCTTTTCCGTCTTTTTTCGGAGAAAATTTTCCCCAATTGCTTTCCTTTTTGGCGATGGCCACCAAGTAGGCCGCCACATCTTTGTCTTGGTCGGAAATATAGGGAACCATTTCCTCAATCGGATGATCGGCCACCATTTTCCGTACTTGCTTTTCCATTTTTGATGGCAAGTTATATCTGACAATAGGAGCATCTCTTTCATTCTTGATTTTTTCTCCGATGCCAAACAAAAATGCGCCAAAAGTTATTGAGAATAAAAAGAGCAGGACATAAAGAACATCTTCAATCGGAGGCAAGTTAAAATCCTTTTTGAAAAATTTTTTTACCCCATTAAATTCCCGCCAAGCGAAATTTTGAGCAATGCTCAATAATTTAACGGGATGAATTGATTTTTTGATATCGTTTAATTTCATATGAATTATAGCTTTAAAACAAGCAAAAAACGGGTTTTCACCCGTCCCGTATTTTCCACTCACGACCTCATTATAGCATATTTTGAGGAAAAAATCAACTATTTTCTATAATACTCGGAATTGAAAATTATATAAAGCGCTGAATATAGGCGCTTGGGATTTTGTGTTCCGAAGCTCATTTTTATTTTTTACCAACTTAATTAATTGCCTGATATAACACGGGATAGATTAGCGGTATAAAAATGTTTTTTTGTTGTATTATTAATACAGCCCCTGAAAGGGAAAGAAATAACTTATTACGAATACCCGGGCGAACCGCACACCTTCATAAATGCCAAAGTTTAGTCATGCAAAGAACTTTGGATTTTTTCAACGCCCATCTCAAATAAAAATCTGTTATCCGCGTGAAAGGATGGAGTTGATCGCATCCTCATCCCGACACTTGTAACGGTTATCCGGCGAATAGAAGCGCTTCTTCGGTCCGTAACAGCCGCCATTATTCGGATCTAAAACCCCGAAAATCGGCAGTAAAAAACCCATATTTTTGGCGGTAAATTGAGTATATAAATTTTGGAGCGTCTCGGCTCTCTTTTCTTGGCTCATCCGGGCAAAAATATCCAGATCGTCATAAGTTACGCCGGTCCAATCCAGGTGGAGCAAAACATTTTTAGCTTTACTGGAAAAATTTTCGTGCCAAAGCAGCGCCCAGCAGCTGCCCTTGGTGGAAAGGCACGGGCCGGTTTCAATTCTGCCTTCACCGTCAATCCCCACTCCGCCTTCAATATAGTCAAAGAGTCTCAAATAATCCGGATCGGTTATATCGCCGGTTTGCGCGCCGATGACTACATTTATTTTTTTCTTCTTAGCATAATCGCGAATATCTTTGACAATTTTTGGAACGTAATTTCGCCCGCCGCCTTCTTGCCGGTAGATTTGGCCGAAGGTAAAGCTCTGGATGCCCAGATCGATTGCCCGCCGGGTTATATAGCTGAGATATTCCCGGTATTCGCCACTGCCAAAATCCGCCTGGCAAGTGCGCGGACCCCAAGTTCCGTCGCTGCCCTCCTGGCACATTTTGCTGAAGTCAAATTTGCGGTTTTCCAAATTGCTATAATATTCCGCCCCGGGGCGGAGAGCTTCGGCCAAAAACATCCCATACACCACGTCTTTTTTGGTGATTTGTCCCATTTGGTATTCCACCGTTTCAAAGTCGGGCGGCTTGGCCCAGGTTTCGATGGCGCGATGAAGATAATAGCAATTGGAGCGGTTTATGAGCGCCGCGAATTGCTCCCAATCCGGATTGTATTCCGAAAGCAATCCATCGGCCACGCAGCCCTGGGTCTTGAGACGCCCCATGGAAACCGGCGCAGGAATTGGTCTTTCGATCTTTTGGAAAGCCATCGGTTTTTTGGAACGCCTTTTTTGCATAACCGGCTGAGCGGTTTCAAGTGTCGTATATTCGGCCTTGATCCAAAGCAGGCTACCCGTGAAAGATGCTACCAGCAAAATAATGATAAACGCCCAGAAAGTTTTAATTTTATTTTTGAGCAATTTATTGATCTTTAAAAGTTAACTTCGGCAGCATTAATTATAATACAAAAGGTTGGAAAAGTATATGTTTTATTTTTGATTATGAAAAGCCGATCAAAAAAATTATTCCGCCGGAAATTAATCCGAGTGTTTACTTTTCCGTTAATTAAAATCACCCCACTTAGGCGGGGTGATTTTTTTCAATAAGAGAATTTTTTATACTCGTGATACCTTGGTGGCGTTTGGTCCTTTAGGACTTTCCGTTACCTCAAACTGGACTTTGTCGCCTTCCTTCAGTTCACTGAACTGAACTCCTTGGAGTTCATTCGAATGAAAGAAAAGGTCTTTTTCCTCGCCCTCGCGAGCGATGAAGCCGAATCCGCGATCTGTCAGTCTTTTGATTGTTCCTTGTTCCATTGTGATTTGAATTTAGTTAAGTGCACATTTTTACGATGCAAAAAAGTTCGACTACGCTTTGGCTGCATGCCATAGTGCCTGTTTAGTATAGCACGAGGATTATTTTTTGCCAAATGTCGGCCAAAGTGCTTTATCTTATCAGAAAATGCAAAAAAAGTAATCCTTCATTGCTTAAAATAGAATTATTTCGCAAAAAAACTCTTTGAAATTGATATCTAAAGAAAAAGCGTTTTCTCCCGTCCCAATTCATCAATAACGTCGCAAATTAATCGCGTCAGGTCTTTTTGTTTGAATTTAGCTAAATTTTGGCGTACCAAAGTAATAGCTATTTCATGTGTTGACTCCTTTCTTCTAACCAAGGCTTCATATTGGTCAACAGCCATTAGAACCCGCTCCTCGATAGCATCGATATATTCTTCTATGGTTCCAATGATGTTGGACTGAAGAGGAATTTCCGATTCGGTTAGAAAATATGGATTGATGCCACGATCAATATGATGGGAGCCGGCGATAATCCGAACGCGCTCGCTTAATCCTGAAGGATATTTTTCCAATATATCGCGGGTCCATTGAGCGTGGCAATCCCATAGCTGACGAATGGTCATGCTTGGACTGATGTCAAGACTTTTTAAGCAGTCGAAAATTTTGCTTCTCTCATTTTCGCTAAATGAACCATCTACTGCCTCTTGGACAGATAAGTTCGGATCTCTTATCTGTTCTTGGGCAAAAAGTCTCACGGTTGTTTCACTCTCTTCTTTAGTCGCATTAGCCGGACCTGATTTGCCGACATCGTGTAATATTGCAGCTTGGCGGCCTTCTGACTTTTGTTTTTCTGAAAAAACCAGTTGCGGATAACGGGGAGCGTGGTGTTTTTCCAAAAAACTAAAAACATTATCCATGCCTCGCGCGATCTTACGGGAATCTTCATTGAATTTAGAATTTCGTTCGAGCAAAAGCAATTTTTTAATAATTTCTTCATCCACCCGCTCGCGAGGGTCGGTTTGCTCAAGGCTGTCCAATATTTTCTGGCGCAAGGCATCTTCCGTTGCCTTTTCCGGGTTTTTAATAAATTGTGTTTCTCCTTCCTGATGTGGCATAAAATTTTGAGATTCCCATTATATATACTTTACCACGAAAATTTTTAACATCCTACTTGGGTATAAAAATAAGGCTTTGAATAAGCCTTAAAATAGTGGGCTCCGCGGGCAGGACTCGAACCTGCAACCAATTGATTACACTTGTCTTACTGTTTCCAATAAGGGTGGACTATATCTTTACCATTTCAAAATTAATTGATTTAGGTATTTCGGTATCTAGTCTCTACGGCGCCCTCGACGATGCGTCGAGGTTCCCACGGTATTAGCTTATCTCGAAAGACTTAGCCTTCACCGTTATCCCGAAAAGTTTATCTATTAGTTTCCCAATAGAGCTGCGTTTATCTCACAGTCAACTGCTCTACCATTGAGCTACCGCGGAATATATTTAGTTTTCGATATTTTCATCTAGCCATTTTCTACCTTGACCAGACTTCAAAAAATTCTCTCTTTGTATTGCTTCTTCCTTGTTAGTATATTCTTCGACATGAATTATAACAAATGGCTTGTTTTCTCTTGACCACTTGTTACAGCCTCGATTGTGCTCATTTAAACGTTCGAGTGGATTTTTTGAAGTATAACCAATGTATCTTTTTTTATTCTTCAAACTTCTTAAGACGTAAACTGCAAACATTTTTTAATATTAACTTTTTACAGTCCCAGCCGAAGGCTGGTCCGCCTTTTGAGCCAGAGGCTCATTTGCCTTTGGGATAAGGCGGAAACTGTTCTACTCCGCCGGAGGCGGACACGGCATTGCCACCCCTGGTGGTCAGCCTTTGGCTGAAGCTACCGCGGAATATTTGCCTTTTAAAAATAAAGCCGAGAAATCGGCTAAATTT
>JBBTUK010000032.1:0-13423 GCA_038063775.1 Patescibacteria group bacterium | reverse complement strand
CCCCCTCGGCTTGCCCGCCTAATTTTTGTGGGCAATGCAGGACTCGAACCTGCAACCCCCTCGGTGTAAACGAGATGCTCTAGCCAATTGAGCTAATTGCCCATGATGAGCCCACAAATTATGGCGGGTGAATAAACGAGATGCTCTAGCCAATTGAGCTAAGGATCCGGAAAACATATTACCCTCAGCGTTACTCGGACTCGCGCCTGCCCCGCACCAAAATTTCAGGTGCGGATGAGAGGACTTGTCACCCTACGGGTGATCAGCCACAGGCTGAAACCTCCACTATCGGCCATCCCGCACCATTTTTTGTGTGGGGACGGAGGGACTCGAACCCTCACGCCTTACGGCCACGCCCCTCAAACGTGTGTGTATACCAATTCCACCACGTCCCCAGAAATTTAAATTTTTGGTAATTTTATTTTTAATGAAATGGTGTGGGACGCGTATACCAAATTCCGCCACATCCGCAATTTATTTTCCTGCCTCTGCTTTTTCAACAACCGACTCCGCCTCTTCTACCGGAATTTCTTCAGCCGCTACTGATTCCTCCTTAATAATGAACTCAGAAAGGTCTTTGTATCTCATCCGGCTTTTTTTGGTCGTCAAGTTTCTCAAATAGTAAAGCTTGCCTCGTCTTACCTTGGCTCTTTTCACTATTTCTATCTTTTCGATGTTGGGAGAAAAAAGCGGCAAGATCAATTCCACTCCCACTCCATCGCTCACTTTTCTTACCGTGATCATCGGCGAAGAGCTCTGATTGCCTTTGATCGCGATGATTATACCTTCAAAAATTTGGACTCTTTCTTTTTCTCCTTCTTTGATTTTTCTGAAAACCTTAACCACGTCTCCGGATTGCAATTCCGGCATGGTTTTTGTTTTTTGCGTTTTGTTGAATTCAACTATTTTATTATTCATATATTTATTATAGCTGAAATTATTTTCCGCCCAAAGCGGACCAGCCGTAGGCTGGAAATAAAATAAACCCGAAGGTTATAAAACAGCTTAATTTAAGGTTTTTTAGCTTTTTTATACTAGCCTTTTATCCTATCTTCGTCAAGAGAGCGGAGGAAATGGCAAAAGTCTGTTGGTAGCGGACTTTTAAAAGAATGCTTTTTGCCGAAACTTTCGAATTCCAACCTTGAGGCGTGAAGAAGCTGGCGCTTCACACTTTCGGGCATTCGCAAATTTTTGCGCTTGTATTTTTCATCTCCGACAACCGGGTGGCCTAGCGCGGACAAGTGGATTCTTATCTGGTGCGTTCTGCCGGTTTTCGGCCTGACTGCGACCAGAGAATAATCCGCATATTCTTTTAAAACTTCATACCTTGTCACGGCTGGCCGGATTTTCGTCCTGGTTCTTGCGCTGGCAATGGTTTGTTTTTTATAGTTTTGAGAACGGGCGATCGGTTTTTCGATCGTTCCTTTTTTGTTTTTCAATCTTCCAAAAACAACAGCTAGATATTCTTTTTTTACTTCACGGTTTTGGAATAATTTTTTTAGTTCCTCAAAAGCTTTTTGGTTGCGCGCCACAACCATAACGCCACTGGTATCTTTATCCAAACGATGGACTATTCCCGGACGAAGTTCGGAGCCTTCTGATCCGTCATTGATATTTATAATTTCGGGAAATTTATTTAATAATCCGTGGACCAATGTATCACTGGGGCTTGCCCCGTGACCCGCGCTAACGGATTTTACGGGGTGGACTTGCAATCCGGCAGACTTGTTTATGACTATAATATTTCTATCGCTATATACTATTTCCAATTTCACTTTTTTATTCGGAATCAGTTTTTTGTCCTCTTTTTTTATATCTATTTTAATTTCATCATTTTCTTTAAGTATATGGCTCGGCTTAGTCTGGCGGCCGTTTACCAGCACACTGCCACTGTTTATATTTCTAATAATTTCCCCGCGGGAATAAGAAAAAAGTTCCTTGACGAGGAACCTGTCGATTCTTTGTTTGGAATTGTTTTGACTAATAATAATTTTCATAAGATGTGCCTAGGAGAGGACTCGAACCTCCAATCCCTTGCGAGAACCAGTTCCTAAGACTGGCGCGTATACCAATTCCGCCACCTAGGCATGTATTACATAGTATAGGTTATTTCTCGCGCTGGCAATAGTTAGCCGAAAAATTGACGCAGTCTTTCCGCTTCTTCTTTGAGCGGACCTTCATTCCCATACTCCCCATGATGGCGCGAGTTTTTGCCGTAAGTTTCTTTTTTTTGGTCAAGATGGATGCGTAAAAGCAAATCAGCGCCGGATAGTGTTGCGTAAATGTGAAAGCGTGGATAGCCGGCGCGCCCCAAAGCGCGAACAAAGCTCATTTCGCCTTTATTTTGTCCGTGTTGGAAAATATATCCAGCCCGGCGAAACAGGTTTAATGGACTTTCTTTGATATTTTTTAATTCCAGTTTCATAAATCATATTTTAAACCACTCGCTCTCAATTAATTTGCTAGTGTTCCATTTTTTTAAAAATTCAGCGTCAAATTTAAACTGTGTTTTATGACAGCGAAGAGTTTTTATTTTTACCGAGATATCCTTTTTACTTAATTTTAATTCCACATTTGGTTTTGTCGGATTGACTTTTATCCTTGCAAGCGCCCGCGCTCCCAGCGAAGCTTTAAATTTTTCTCCGACTGTCGCGTAAATTAATTTAAATCCGTTCTTTTTTTGCCATAAAGATTTATAAATTTCGTCAATAGCTTTAGTAAGAGCGATATGATCGGGATGGCCATAAATTCCATGGGGTTCTAGCGTGATTATAAAGTTTGGTTTTTTCTCAAAAATAAATTTTTCCAAAAAGCGCTTGATCTTTACTCCATTTTCTTTTAATTTACCGTCCGGGAAATGCCCTAAAACCACGTCCCTGACTTTCATAGTTTTCGCGGCGCAAAATAATTCCCTTTCTCTAGCTACATTAAGCGCTCGACTTTTTTTTAATCCATATCGAAGCGTACTTGCCTCGCCACTGGTCATTGTTATTAATCTCACATCCGCGCCTAAACGGGAAGCTTCATACAAAAATCCGGCGGACGAAAAAGCTTCGTCGTCAGGATGAGGAAAAATTCCGACTATTCTTGATTTGGAAGTGATTCCTATCTGACTGGGAGAGGTTATGACTTTCATATTTTATCTTTGTGGGCATGGAGAGACTCGAACTCTCAATCTCTTGCGAGAACTAGCTCCTGAAGCTAGCGCGTATACCAATTCCGCCACATGCCCTGAAAATAATTAAAAGTTTGGTCGGGGTACTGAGAATCCCTGCCCGCAATGCTCGCATAGCATTGCAGATGGGGAACTCAGTCTACACAAATCTCACCCCCACACCAATTTTTCTTTCGGAGTGCAGAGAATTGAACTCTGTCTTCACCCACCCGAAGGGCGCGTACTACCGGTATACTACACTCCGGCAGTTGGTGTGGGGGCGTGTCATGCGCTTGCCCCGGAGTAAGCTTGCTTTACTGTGGGGCTATGCTCCGTTTATCAAACAATTTCTTCCGCGACTTTTGCCAAAATATCAACCGCCTTTTTATTTTTCCTTAGCGCGTCAATAGACTGTACAACACCAGAAGCCTTTTCCACAAGGTCAGGCAGCTTAGAAAGAACAATGCTCATAGTCTTGCTGTTCGGCTTTTTTTCAATATATTTGGCGAGGATTGCATACCATAGAGAAAATGTTTCTCGTGAAACATTAACGCTGGTTTCTATAAACGGAACTTCGTTGAAATAAAGCACCAGCTTTTCCCAGTTATTATATTTGTCATAAACAATTTCGTCTTCCAATAATTTAGCCGGCAGCCGCCAAAAATCTTCCGCGCCGGGCAAAGAATAAAATTCATATCTATTGAGAATTTCCTCGCGCTTCATATCGCAATAAAGATGGAACTTCCACCCAGCCTCAAAAGCAGTGAGTCCTTTGAAATTCAAATCCAGAGGATCATAGTGGCGATGAGTGTCTTTTCTTTTGATATTCTCATCGATGCGCCGCATATCAGGAAAAATGGATCCCAAAATGAATTCGTCCTTGTCGATGGTAGACGGATACTTATCGAAATATTTTTTGGCGTAAATGATATGGGCGATTTGTGAGGCCATAACATTAAACTTTCTAATATCTAATTTCTAAATAAATCCGAATTCAAAATTCTAAGCACTTTTATAGTTAGTATATAATTTTTACGACAAATAACAAATACCTCGCTGCTTCAAACGAAGTATTTGTTTAAATAAATAGTTTTTACTCCACCGTCACGCTGCCAAAAAAGGGCGCTACCGGGTTCATGTGATCATGATATTTCCAGGTTCCCGCCTGATCAAATTTGAAGGGAAAACTTTCTCCGGGAGCCAGTCCCTTGCAAGCGTCAAAGATTCCCGATTGCGCAGCTGTTCCGCATTTAGTGATGTCCGATCCAGGATAAACCAAGTGAGTCGGATGCGCGGCGGTCGCCGGCCAATGCGGCGCTGAGTCCTTGTTGGTCCAGGTGACCGTGTCTCCGGCTCTCACTTTGATGGTGCTCGGCGAAAAGCCGTTGGCGGTGATTTCCACCTTGTTGGTCTCTACCGGAGCCGGAGTTGAAGAGTCCGTACTTTTCGGAGTGGTCCCGTTCTGATTCGTCACGGCAGGCGGCGCGGGCGGCGTTCCAGCTGGCACAGTATAACTGCCTCGCGAAAAATAGTAAGCGCCTCCGGCCACCAAGACTATTATGACAAGTAATGTCACTATGTTTTTTGTGCTCATATCTGCACCTCCTTTCCCAAATTAAAGTAGTAAGTTTCGCAACTTACTACTTGATACAATCGCAGACCGTTTTTATTCTTTAAGCGCTTTGAGGCTCTGGACTTATTTTATCCAGTATTTACCTTTTATTTCCTTATTCTCTTCTTCTTTCTTTTCTTCGATTCTGGCTTTGGCCATTTTTCTTAATTTATCCAACTTTTTCTGGTCCAACTCTTTGGCGCGTTTCAAAAGACACTCTTTATTGTTTTTCTCTGCCTCTTCAATAACTTCTGACAAAAGCACATCCAGAATGGCGCCAATCTTTGGTCCGGGCTTTATTTTCAAATTTTTTATTAGATCATCACCATTAATTTTCAGCATCTTGACCGAAACGGCATCCGTAGAAACTTTTTCAATAATATATTCCAAGTGGCGCAGTTTATACGGCTTGGCCTTGGGAACTCCCGAACCCAGCCGATCGGCAATGCGCACATCAATCAAGTCTTTCATATTTTGGAGTCCCACTTTTTGGATGAGCCGGCGCACTGAACTTTCCGTCACCTCGTCAGGATTGTAATAGAACATGTGATTATCAATGAGCAGACCGACCTGGTTAATGATTTCTTTGGAAAACCGCAAACGCTCCAGAATTTTTCTGGCCACTCTCGCGCCGGCATGGTCATGATTATAAAAAGTAGCAAATTTTCCCTCGCCTCTTTTAGTTTGCGGTTTGGCGATGTCATGCAGAAGCGCGGCCAACCGAACTTCCAGCTTCAGAGACGGACAATGTTTGAGGGACAAGATACTGTGCTTATAAATCGTGTATATATGATGGCGATTCTGCTTTACGCCCACGCCTTTTTCCAATTCTGGAATTACATAATTCAAAAGTCTCGTCTGGTGCAGCATGTCTATCCCGTCAGCTGGCCCGCCTTGCGTCGACGAGTCTCCACGAGTCGAGGCGGGATTATCCGAAAGAATGATTCTCACTAGTTCATCTTTTACGCGCTCCAGCGCGATGTGTTTTATGTTACCAGCGTATTTTTCGATCGCCGCGAAAGTATTTTTTTCAATTGTGAAGCTTAGTTCCGCGTGAAAACGGATGGCTCGCATCATGCGCAGTGCGTCTTCGTCAAAACGCTCATGCGAATCACCGACAGTGCGGATAATTTTATTTTTAATATCTTTCCGTCCTTCATAGGGATCAACGATATCAAATCCCTCTCCCCCTAACCCCCTCTCCCCCCGGGAGAGGGCGGCACGAAGTGACGGGTGAGGGGAAATTTTCAACGCGATAGCGTTGATGGTAAAATCGCGACGACTTAAATCCTCTTCTAAGGTTTCAGCAAACGCGACCTTATCGGGTCGCCTTTTGTCAGAATATTTTGATTCAATACGATAAGTAGTAACTTCTATCACATCGTGTTCACGTTCTGGATTTCTGTTAGGCAAAAATTTTTCCACTTTCACGCCAACAGTGCCAAATTCATTTTCATAAAAACTGTCCGGAAAAAGTTTTTGAATTTCTTCTGGTTTGGCATTGGTCGTGATATCCCAGTCTCTGGGAATTCGATCCATAATTAAATCCCGCACGCACCCGCCCACGATATAGGCTTCAAAATCAGCCTCTTCTATTTTTTTCAAAACATTAATGACTTGTTTTGGGATCTTTTTTATCATTGCAATTTTGTCTCCTCAGAGGGAATTGAACCCCCATCTTACCCTTAGGACGGGTCTGCTCTATCCGTTGAGCTATGAGGAGATGTTTTTAAAAATATTAGGATTTGCGGCACTTGCCCCGCACTTCCGCCTCGGATAGTGCCGGGGTCCATTGTCGCCCTACGGGTGATCAGCCCGGGGCTGAAGCTATGGGGCTTTTTATTAAAGTATTACCTTGCTTTCCTTAAGCTTATTATAGTGTTTTTTATCATATCTCCACAAATATTCTAACACCTTGCCACGCAAGGACCATTCTATTTTTAACCCCAGCTTTTTCCCGAATTTAATTATTTGCCTGGACGCCACAGCAACTGTTTTTTTGTTTTTAACCATTTTTTCAATTTCACACAGCGCATATCCGAAATTCATTTCATCGATGTCAATAATAAAATTTTCATAGGCGTATTTTCTTCTGATCGTTTCTATTTGGCAAAACTGACGATAGCCGTTTTTTCTTAAATTCAAAAGAAAGTTACGGGAATGTTTTTTTAGTTTTAACGCCTGGATTATTTTTTCCGTGTTTATTATTTCCCGATAAACATTAACGTGATTTCTGGCAGCGGCATAAATTATCGGCATTTTTAATTCAAAAATTTTTCCTCTTTTTCTAAGCCAAATATCGCGGCTGGTCAAAGAATATTTTTCATCGTCAAAATAAATATCCGTAAAGGTTTTTTTCGAAACAAACTTGGCCAGTTTTTCTATTCTGGCCAGTTGAGTTTTATCAAGTTTGAATTTTTTTTCGACCTCAATCATTGATTTTGGTGCGCCTGGTAGCCTGCCTGCCGGCAGGCAGGGAATCGGATCTCGCACCAAAGCCTCGCTTGGTACGGGACAAGCCTACTCCTAGAATAAAACGATCTTTACTTATGTAAATTCTATTTTTAAATTGTGCCCTCAAGAGGATTCGAACCTCTGATCTTCAGCTCCGGAAGCTGACGCTTTATCCACTAAACTATGAGGGCATTGGCCATATCTATTGCCTGTCCGCCTTGGGCGGAAGCTACAGACGCAAAATATTGTGGACCTAGGCAGAATCGAACTGCCGCTTCGACAATGCGAATGTCGCGTCATACCACTAGACCATAGGCCCTGATTTAATTAAATTTGTGTTTTATATTTTTCCAAGAAGAAATGGAGATAAATAAGGCTTTAATTTCAGCTTTTGTGTCCGAGTTAAAAACCTAAATCCGCCTATGTATCCGAAGCAATTCTGGGAACCACAAGAGCATTCAAAGTCAGTTCCATATTTATTCATATCATACTCAGTTGTAAGATAATTGAAAGTTATTTCTGTATTCCTGGGAATATTTTTAATTGCAATAAACTTTCGTTTTATCATATCTGCCCTGACATTGGGAGAACAACTGTGATTGATAAAATCCTCAGGAACAAGATATTTAGTATCTACGAATTTATTTTCGCTTATCTGTATTGCTTCAGGAGTCGAAATAGAAGCTGTGACTGATCTGCCTTTTAGGCGTGCAACATTTTCTCCCTTTTTGAAATTTTTATTTGTAAAGATTGCCAATCCCTTTCCCCAAACATAAACATATTTGAGCTGTCTCGGGGGATCAAGGTTAAAAAGTCTTTTGTGTTGTTTTACTAGCATAAGATTTTGTTGTGGACCTGATCGGACTCGAACCGACGACCTCCTCGATGCCATCGAGGCGCTCTACCAGCTAAGCTACAGGCCCTTTTTGCTAATTAACTCTATAATCTTCATTATTTCATTAAACAGGTCTGCAGAAAAATAGTCAATACGACAAACCCCTTTGTAGTCTGGCTTTTTAGATATTTTTCCAATAGTTCTTGGATCGATTCTGGCCTTATAAAATTGGGTTGAAGGAATTTTAGTAATTTCCGACCAAAATTTTTCCATTTTTTTTATATCCTGATCAGCCCTGCATTGTAAAGTACAACGAAACTTCAGCTCATCAATTTCATAACAAAATCTTAACAGCTCAGTAAACAACCTGATTATTCTCGGATCAGAATTCCCAAACATAAGCGCAGATCTTGGAGTTTTTGATCCCTCTCCTAAATACAGCATTGCAAGAGCAATTTTTGCAACATCTTTGTTTCTAAAAACTTTTCCTAAATGCTCTATGCGCGCTTGAACCTCGTCTAGATAATGCTCTCTTTTAACTCTAATTACAGCCAGAGCAAGTGCCCGGCCCTTATGTATGTTTTTTTTCATCGCCTGCTCGATTCTTGCTTTATATTTCGGCATTAAAGAAACGTCCCGACACCAATTTGACAAGGTGCTTTTAGGCACGGGCTGCATAAGTTCGCGCCTAATTTCATTATAAGTCTTGCCATTCTTGCGTAACTCAACCACTTTTGATTTTAAATTATAATATCGTGACCTCATGGTAATTTAATTGTACCATAGAAGTATTCCATGTACAACAACTGAAAAACTTCGTCAATAAAAAAGAGGGACCTACCGGAGTTATCCGATAAGTCCCAAAGGTTGATAGAACAAAAGCCGTCATCCTTTTTTCCCGAAAATATATTCCAGAGCATCGGCGGCGCGATAAGTATCTTCCCGCCAGCGCATCAGCGGCGGCGCGGCAAAAGAGACATCATCGCCGCAGGTGATGAGCGGCGGCTCGACAAATCCGTTAGCGCGATGCTGGGCCAGATCAATATTGGCCAAGAGGCAATTGCAAAGACACGTTTTGCCGATACAATCTTCTGCCTTTCCGCCTTTCCGTACATACGCTTCCACCGGTTCAGCCGAACAATGATAACCAACGGATCCGTCCGGTTTTTTGTACAACTCCCGAAGCAAACCTAAATCACAAATTCGCTTCCGGGTGGAGTAAACAATCGGATCGGATAATGTCCCGGTTAGAAGCGCGACCTTGAATGGATAGCCAGTCGGAGAAACTCCCGAGGTGCGGATATTCAACGTTCCGCGAAAAGCCGCGGCCTTGGCGATGGATCGCAGATACGGAGCTAAACTGGAGTCTTCCGAAAACTGAAAAATACTGCCCGCCTGAATCGCCGCGGCGCCAGCCTGCCGGGCCTCTTCATATTTTTCCGGATGGCCATAACCCCCAGCCTGGATAAATGGAACTCCCAAAGCCCGAATTTTCGCCAGATTAACCACATCTTTCAGCCCATATACAGGCTCGCCTTGCTCATTGCGAGCGTTTTTATCCCGAGGAGGAGCATTGTGCCCGCCGGCCGTCGGACCCTCGATGACAAAGGCGTTGATTTGCCCCATAAGTTTCTTCGCCATCATGTTGGCGAGAACATTTGAGGAAATTATTGGCAGAAAAGCCGGCTGAAACAACTCCGGAACAGTCTGCCCGGAAAAAAATTCCCGCGGAGCAAACCGCATAGAAAACTCTCCGGTAACAGCGCCAATTACATCGAGCCGATATTCAACCGCTTCTCCTTTGGCCAACTTTTCCATGATAGAAGGAAATTGAGTTGGTATGCCGGCGCCGACGGTGACAAAATCCACGCCGGCCAGCATTGCGCCGAAAAGAGAATAGATATGAAATATCTGGATCTTTTCTAAATAATTTATCCCGATCAGTCCAGAGTGGCCCTCCTTGGCCAAAAAAACCTCAACGAAGTTGGCAACCACGACCAGTTTGTTCAGCTCCTGACTGGGATTGAGAGAAAACATTTCGGGATTTTGAAACGGTTTGTCCTTTTTTTTCCCGTAAGGAATAAAATATTTAGCATACACCTGTTGAGCAACATCCGTAAACGGAAAAGCATCAAAAGCGCGTTTCAGATGTCCGCCCGGATCGCCCAGTTGCAATCGACGGGCAATAACCAGGTGTATGGCGGCGCCCGAAACGACTCCAATGCCGCCGGCTAGCGCGACCGCGCGGGCCAGTTTCCACGAGGAAACACCAATTCCCATTCCGCCCTGAATGACACGGAGTGGCACTTCTTGAAGCGCTTTCCGAAAATTCTCTGTCATGGCACACCTCCCGAAATTTTTTTATATTAGGATTTCAAATTTGTAAAGTGCTGCACGGAAACATACAAAGTATATATACCAACAACTACAAAGTCAATATAGTTTTAATTTATTTTATAAGTTATAATGAAAGCAAATTATGGCCTTGACCAGGAACGCATGGGAAAAATTCAAAACTCAACCAGAGATCTGGTTTTTTTATGGATTTCTTTTGACCAGTCCCTTTTCGATTCGAAAGGTTTTTTTTGATTATCCTCTGCTGGGCGGGTTCAATGAATACTCGGGCATCTATTTATATCTATCCGATATCTTTTTAGGATTGGCTATTGGGGCTTGGATACTTTCTATACTATACAATAAAATGTATAATTTGTCAATGAGTAGCTTTGGTACTATTCTACGCTTTCCCTCTGGGATTAAAATGTTCCACGTGAAACATTTTAGCTTTTTACGGGATAGAACGATAATTGCACTTCTAGGTCTACCGACGCTTCTTGTGCTTTGGTCCTTTATTACTATTTATTGGTCTAACCAGCCGGAAATTGCAACCTACAGATCTTTCAAACTATTTGAGTTTTACTTGTTTTACTTATTTTTAGCCTTAAATCCTAGATGTTCCACACCCACCTCGACTCGTGGAGACCGCTTGTCGATGCGAGGCGAATGGAACATTTTGCGTAATGCTTTTCGCATAATTATCGTAATTGGCTTAATTAACGCCATAATTGGCATCCTACAATTTATTTTACAACATTCAGTGGGCTTATTTTGGCTTAAAGAAAGCCTTATTTCAGCAGATTTGCCCGGCGTCGCCAAAGTAGTGCTCGGTGGGGTGAAATATATCCGCGCCTACGGCCTTTTTCCTCATCCGAATATTTTAGCCGGATTTTTACTTTTATCGATTATCCTGACTTTGGCCTACCGCCAAATCTTTACATTACCCAAACATCTTTCGCGTTCGCCCATTGGTTCCAAAATGTTCCACATGGAACATTTTACGCTTTCACGGAGCGGAGGGTTATTTGCCTTAATTTTGGGTATTCAAATAGTTGGAGGAATCTTGACCTTTTCAAAATCGGCATTTTTAGGGTTTATTTTGGCATTTATCTGCTTGGCTAGAAACTACATTGTTTCACGTGGAACAAGAATATTATTTCCCTGGCAACTGCTGAAATTGGCGAAAACTATCGGACCGAAAAATAGGGAAAATTCCTCCTTCACCAAAAAATGGCTTATTTTCCTCATAATTAGCTTTATATTGGTAGTACTCATCATTAATCCTGATTTTAAAGCCTTATTTATCCAACCGATAAGTGAGCGTCTGACTTTTTTACTAATTGCCAAAGATATAATATCAAGCAATTTCTTAACCGGTATAGGCGCTGGGCAGTTTGTGATCGAAATGCAAAAGTATTCACCACAAGCACTTCAGGCTTGGCAGCTCCAACCAGTCCACAATGTCTTCTTGCTAATTCTATCTGAAATTGGACTGGCAGGCCTTTCTATTTTTGTCTTATTTCTTTGGAAATTGTTCCATGTGAAACATAGTAAAAAAATAGCTGGTGTGAAGTGTTCCACATGGAACAGTCAGGGCTGTGAAGTTTATAGCAAGCCACCAGGCACCGATGTTCCACGTGAAACAATCGAGTATACTCTAAGCCTACAATCTGTATTTGGGGCTCTATTAATAGGTTTTTTCGTCACTACACTTTTCGATCACTATTTGTGGGATATTCAACAGGGACAAATTATGCTTTGGGCCGTACTGGGACTCCTTGCCAGCACACAACTTAATCCTTGACATTTATAATATTTTATATTATAATATACAAATTGCTTGACAAAAACGGGCCAGGACGTTAGTCCCGACCCAAGTGCCAATTTGCCTTAGATATCATCATCTTCCCACTCATACTGAATATCTGTTTCAACCAGATGCATATAATAGTCCGGCTCTTTCAAGCTGCCCTTCCGATAATGAATGGAGCAAACGACTGGATATATACCCAAAACCCCCATGTCTTCTAGCGCCCGGAAAAGGGTAACGCCGCTATTGGAAATGTCGGTGCACAACAACACTCGTTTTCCCATAAGAATTTGATGAGGCGGCACGATGGTACTTATTATCAAGTCACCATCTTTTTTTTCATAGACATAACTCATGGTTGTGATGTTGCGGATTTCTTTCAGCTTTGATATCCGCAGCGCCAGCTTTATCCCACCGGTCCGGTTTCCCATCAATCCAACAATCGCGTCGATAGGGGGAATTCTTTCGGCCAAAACACGACAGTCTCTTCTGAACTCCTCTTGAGTATAGCCATGTGAGTCTGCCTTTTTTTGTTCCACAGTTATTTCCTCCTTTTTATGCGAAATTTCGCATTTTTTGTAATGTTATACAGCTACTAATACAAGCACAAAATAAAAAACGGTCAATAATGATGCCTTGGTGTGTTTTCGGCTTATTATTGACTCTCTGCTTTTATCCCGCCATGGTGGGATTTTGCTTTCTTGTGAATTATTTTTCTGATTTTTCTCGTTCAATCTTTTCCAGTACTTTGGGAATGCGCTGGAAATCCTTTATCAGCACTTCCCGCATGCTGCCGTTATACAGCGCGGCGGCGGGATGATATAAAGTATAAAAAACTCTTTTGCCAATTTCTGGAATTTCCCTTCTCATCGCTTTGCCATGTACTTCGGAAATTTTTTGATTCGGTAAAAATCTTTCCATGCTGTGCCGGCCCAAAGTCACGATGAGTTTCGGATCAATTATTTTTATCTGCCCCATCAGCCACGGCCAGCACGCTTCAACTTCTTCCGGCAGAGGATCGCGATTGGCCGGTGGTCGGCATTTGACGACATTCGCTATATAGACGCCCTCTCGTTTGAGATTTATTAGTCCCAGCATTTCATCTAAAAATTTCCCGGCCGCTCCGACAAACGGCCGGCCAAGTTCGTCTTCTTTTTTTCCCGGGCCTTCGCCGATGAACATGATTGCCGCCTCCGCGCTGCCTTCACCGGGAACGACGCG
>JBBTUK010000031.1:6757-17841 GCA_038063775.1 Patescibacteria group bacterium | reverse complement strand
CTGATTTTTGCATAAAAACTTTTTTGAACTCGCCTGCCGCTTTTTTAAGTTTTATCTTTTCGGCCGGAAAAAAAACTTTATTCTCATAGTCGCTCACTAGTTTTTTGAAATTATCAGCCATCAGTCCCCGGTAGTCTTCGTTCGCGATAGCCGCCAGCCCTAAATAATATGCCGGCGCGAAATGGGCGATGGCGTCGGCCGTCGTGACTATTTTTTCTTCCACCGTTTCGGGTTTTTCCCTCCTGCACCGGTGGCGCAAGACAATGCCCCTGACTTTTTCCGCCGTTTTTTTGCCAAAACCTTGTTTGATCAAAATTTCATAAGCCAGCTTGCCTCCCGAAATATCATGATTTTTTCTCGTGTAAATCAGCCCGATATCGTGCATAATGGCGCCCAGCCAGATTATATCCTCGTCGCCTCCGTATTCTATGGACATCTTACAGCTTGCTTCCATCACCGGCCAAACATGGTAATCCCACAGATTTTTCAAAAATTCCCGGCGCCGGAGATTGTCATTCAGCTTGTTTTTGGGAGGGTTATAGTGCAGGTTTTTTACGTATTCCTCCAGTTTTTTCAGTTTTTCCAATTGCTTAATTGACATAAAAATTAGTAGAGTTATCTCAATTGAAAATTTTGTTTTTGAGCTTTTTTATTTCTTTTTTATTTTCCAAAATTTTCCCTTTATATAGCTTATAAAGCAGCGGAATCGTTCCACAATCAAAGCATTTTCCCCATTTACAACCCTTGTCTTTCTTATACAACTTGCGGCACACCGCAATTTCACGGTCAAAGGTTTTTTTGTTCATGCGATTTTTGATAAATCCCCGCTTAAAACTACATCTGCCATGGCTTTGATCTCATCGACATAAGAAATATTGTTTGAAATCGGATTCAAAAAGAATACCTCGTTAATAAATTTTATTCCCACCTTCTTTTTTTATTTTTTCCTTCTTTGTCTCTAAATGCCTGCTCGAGGTCAATTCCAAGATAATTACAGATATCCAACAGGTATATGAAGACATCAGCCGCCTCATCGGCCAAATGAAAATTATCTGAATTATTATCAGACTTTATTTTCTGAGTTTTTCTCGCTGCTTTAGTCAATTCCCCGCATTCTTCAAGAAACAACATGAAAACTTCAGGAACAGTTTCTTTATCAAATCCGCGCTCTTTTATCATTTCCGCAACATAATCTTGAAAATCACGTAAAGTTGGATTATTTTTTAGTACTAATTTGCTATTTTGCATATAACTTGTAACTTAGAGAGTCAATATATTTATAGTTTTTCTATCTCTAAATTCCTCAGTATTTCACAAAGCCAAATCCAGATTAAATTCAACTTGGATGCCCATAAATTTATTTGCTTTTCATCGGAGGGAAATGGTTGATATTTAACGCTAGTATTATGACCAGATTTTACCATTATTTCGGCAAGAAATCAATATTAAAACTCCGGCAGCGCCGGAGTCTGATAAGCCAAATTGGATTTATTCCAAAACAAAGACGGCCGCCGCCAAAACAGTCGTCCATTTGCCGTTTTTTTCTCCTTGGGCGGTTTTGGCGATGGAGCGGGTTTTAAAAATTTTTCCGGAAGATTTATACACTTGTTCTCTTTCGTTCCAGGCCAGCTCGGAATTGAATTCAACATTCAGCGTCGTTGCCAGCATGGTGGCTGCCAGATCCTCGGCATAGTCGGAAACAGTCTGCTCCACTTCGCCGAAGCTATGGTGCTCCGAAAGGTATCCGTACATTTTGTCGTTTTCGGTCGGAACCGCGAGACCAATCGCGGCGCCCGCCAAGCGGTTGGGTTCGTTCGTTTCTATTTTTGCCAAGACGCAAAATGTGATTTGCCCGGGTTTCAACATCTCCAGTCCCCTTTCCCGCGTGATGATTTTGCAGTCGGGCGGAAAAATGCTGGAAACCGTCACGAGATTGAATTTTTCAATTCCCGCGTCGCGAAGCGCGGATTCAAAGGAAGCCAGCTTTTCTTTTTCCCGGCCAACTCCTTTGGTGAAAAACACATATTTTGGAACCATTTTATTTTGCTCCATCCCGCCAGGCGGAACGGAATTAAAAAGAATTAGATGTGATTATAAATATAGCACTTATCTAAATTTTTACAATGTTTTTTTCAGGCCTGTCAAATTCACCCCCACACTAAAACGTTGGTGCAAAGAGAATTTCTATGTTTATGCGCGAAGTTTTTTGGTGTGGGGGTAAAAAAACACCTTCCGCTTCAACGGAAAGTGTTCTGAGGATTATTTCACATCAAGTATTTTATATTTAACTTTTCCCAGCGGAATTTCAATTTCAACTTCGTCGCCTTTTTTCCTTCCCATGAAACCTTTCCCCATCGGAGATTCATTGGAAATTTTCATGTCACTTGGCTTGGCTTCATTTGAACCGACAATCTGAAATTCCATCTCGCTGCCATCATACCTGACCTTGACTCTTGACCCCATCTGCACGACGCTGGAATCCTTGTCAAAAGAAACCACGGTTGACTCCTTCAGCAGCACTTCCAATTCCGCAATCCTGGCTTCATTTTCAGCTTGCTGGCTCTTAGCTTCGCTATATTCCGCGTTCTCGCTTAAATCGCCTTGCTCTTTGGCTTCTTTTATCGCGCTGGCAATTTTTTGGCGCAACGTTGTTTTTCTCTGCTCTAGCTCTTCTTTTATTTTTTTTAGTCCCTCCTGCGTTATGAATTTTCCCATGATCTTTGTATAAATTTATTAAAAAATTATTGTTGCCAGCTGCCAGAGCAACAATGCTTAAATTTATCTAATTTAACAGCCTTAAGAAATAATTACAAAACAAATTGTATCAGATTAGCTTGGTGTGTCAACCCCGTAGTAGATTTTCGGCTTTTATTGGGAAAAGCGCTAAAATCGTTGTTAGATTGTAAAAAACTTTACTTGTTTCCAGATTTATATTTTAGTTCGGCTATGCCGAACAGCCGAAAATTCACTACGGGGTCAACCCTCCTTATTTATCTCTTGTAAAATACCACTGCAAAACTTCTTTGGTAACCGGCACGGCGGAAGAACTTCCCTCGCCTCCACCCTCCATCAAAATAACCATGGCTATTTCTGGATTTTCATAAGGCGCAAAGGAAATAAACCAGGCGTGGGTTTTATTTTCCACCCCGAACTGAGCCGTCCCGGTTTTGCCGGCCACCGCAACCGGGAGCGCTTCCAACGATCGGGCCGAACCATCCGTAACCGTCTGTCGCATCCCCTCCCGGACCACATTCAAAACATCCTGGCTCACGAAATTTTTTCTTATTACTTCAGGACTGATATATTTTTCTCTTCCATCGCTGCCTTTTATGCGATTAACGATTCTGGGTAAATATAAAGTTCCTCCGTTTGCGATCGCGGCCGTGTAATTGGCTAATTGCATCGGAGTAGCCGTCAAAAATCCTTGGCCGATCGCCGCGTGATAAGAATCGCCTATGTACCATTTTTCCCCTATTTTATTCTCCTTCCATTTCTCATCCGGAATAAGTCCGCTTGATTCCCCCGGAAGATCTATTCCTGTCGAACTCCCGAACCCGAAAAAATTTTCATATTTTTTCATCCTGTCCATTCCCAGCCCTTCAACGTTTCCATAACCGCCACCGATCGCGTAGAAACATACGTCGCAACTTTCGGCGATAGCGCCTTTTATATCCAATGTGCCGTGCGTTTTCCAGTCACCGAACCGGAAAACACCTATATTTATCGATCCGCCATTGCCACTTAGCAAAGTTTGCGGCGTTATCGTTCCTTCGGCCAGGGCCGCCGCCGCTACTGCCGGCTTTATCGTGGATCCCGGAGGATATTCCCCGTTGATCGGACGGTTGAGAAGAGGCAGATTTTTGTCGTCTATTATGTTTTTATAATCCTGGCTGGATATTCCCCGGGCAAACAGATTATTGTCATAACTCGGAAGGCTCACCAGCGCCAGAACGCCTCCGCTTCGCGGGTCAATGGCCACGGCGGCGGCGGTCTTAGATTCGGCTTTGTCTGTGATCGAAGTCAGGCTGTCGTAAAGCTTTTTCTGCAGCCCCTCATCAATGTTTAGGAACAGATCCTGTCCGGCATGAGGATTCACTGAACCAAGATTTTTTTTGACGTTCCCGGTAGAATCCACTTCTACTTGTACGGCTCCGTGAACGCCCCGAAGATCTTTTTCATATTTTTTTTCCAGCCCGGTTTTTCCTATATAGTCAGTCATCAGATACCCTTGACTCGCGGCAAGCTCCTCTCTGGTTATTTTTCCGTCATATCCGATGATTGGGGCAAATATAAGGCTATTCTCATAATTCCGAATGGCCGTGTTATCCAGAAATATTCCGGGCAATGTCTTCAGCTTCTCTGCTAGCATTAGAACCTGATCCTGGGTTATATTTTCCTTCAAAAGAATAGGGTTTAAAGATTTTTCATTTTGACTCTCAATGATGCCACCGACCTCTTCTTCATTCAACCCGAGAATCTGCGAAATGTTTTTCGCGATTGATTCTCTTTGCTCCCGGCTTTCAGGAAGATCGCTCGGAACAATTATAACGTCTATGCTTGGAACATTTCTCACCAGAACACTCCCGAATTTATCAAAAATTTTACCGCGAGGAGCTTTAATGATGATATTTCTTATCCGATTTCCCTTGGAGAGATCCGCATAATAAACTCCCTTTACCACGTTCAGATAAAAAACTCTGGCACCCAGCATTATGAGCGCAACAACAATCGCATACCAGATCACTTTCAGGCCTTTTTTCTTAAAAGGAGTTTCGATTATGGCTCGTTCTCCTTCCGTAACGGTCATTATCGCGTCCTCAATTTCAAGGCCCCGGGAAATTTTTATTTTTTTAAAAAATTCATCCATACCCAGTAGTAGAACTTTGACTTTTTAAATTATGCGAATATCAAAGTTTTAAAATGATTTTTCAAAATTTATTAATTGTTATTGTTTCTAATATAAATTTTTCTGCAAGAAAAATTGGCCAAAGCTTCACTACTGGGCATAAATTATCTAGCCATTTTTAGCCTTAAATTAAGCGCTGCGATAAATTTTTCCAGTTTTAGCAATGGGACATAAATTGCCATGAAAATCAGCAAATTGTAAATTATTTTCAGGAGTAAGTCTGTGTTAAAAAACAACGTTTGAAAATTAACCGTTTCGCCTAGTGCGCTTTTCATAAGTATGCTTGTCAGGCTTTCGTTCAAGACAGTGCCGGAAATCACCAGGGCCACCATGATAAAAAATCTGGATAAATTATCCGCCACTAAGAACCGCTTAGCTAAGTAGCTTGCTCCAAAAACAATCGCCACGAATGAAAAAACATTTGTTCCAATCGGCCAAAAATAAATAAAATCCAGCATGAGACCGCCGAGAATCGCCCAGGGCCAAGTTGCATTAAAGCCCGAACGGGCCGCCCAAAATATGACTATGATAAGCGCGACGTCGGGAAAAACTCCCGACGGAAGAATGTTCGGTAAAAAGGAAACCTGTAGCATAATGGCCATAAAAATGACTATGAAAATTGTAATCTTTTTTGACATTTATTTTTTAATTTTTTATCACGAAAATCACATCTATATTTGAATATTTGACTCGGGGCATTATGATTGCTTGCTGGAAAAGTTTATCTTGTGTTGCTCGAGTTTCCTGTATTTTTCCAATTAAAAGCCCACTGGGCAGATCGCCTCCCAGACCTGAAGTTGCAATCGTATCGCCGGTATTAAGAATGTCTGTTTGCGCCACCATATCCAGAAGCGTCCCCAGACCGTATTCTCCCCTGACTACTCCCTTGGCTTTGGTTTCAAGATCTACCGCGTTAATTACACTTGAAGAATTGGTCAGTAAATTGACCTTGGCCGTATTTCCGTAAGCCTCCGCTACTTTCCCTATAAGAATTCCCTCGGAAACAATGACCGGCATGCCTGCTTCAATGCCCGCGGACTTGCCCTTGTCTATCGTTATCCAGCTTCCAGACCGCTGAGGATCGCGTCCGATGACAAAGCTGGCCTCAAGATTGAATTTTTTCCGAGGAATTAAATTTAATTGCTCTCTTAAATTTTCATTTTCATTTTTTGCATCCTTAAAGGAAGCTATTTCCGAAGATAAGGCGTTATTTTCTCTTATCAGATTTTCATTTTCTTTTTTGAGATCAGAAATAGACCCTAAGAAATCAGCCGTATTCTTTACTGTCTGGCTCAATAAATAAAATGTTTTTTGAAAAGGATAGACGACTCTTAAAAAACCTCCCCGGATGGGATTAAAAAATCCTTTTGGATTAAAAAAAACAAGCAGGATGCAGGCTGCCAGAATAGCAACAAACTTGATCCTTTTTTGAGAAAATAATTTTTGAGACATAAGCAGAATAACTCAAAATGACTTTTTAATTTTGAATTAAATTAAGTCGTTTTCATACTGGCTTTCGATCAAAACATCGCGCAGCGCCTCAATATCCTCAAGAACAATCCCTGTACCGCGGACAACCGCGGTCAGCGGATCTTCCATCATGCGCACCGGCATTCCGGATTGATCGGCCACCAATCTGTCCAGCCCCCGGATAAGACTGCCGCCACCCGCCAAAATTATCCCTTTTCTCATAATATCCGCCAGAAGCTCCGGCGGAGTTTCTTCAACAGTGGTTTTTATATTATTGATGATAATCCGGATTGAACGGGAAAGCGCTTCTCTCACTTGGTCATCATTGATCATTATTTCTTTGGGCAATCCGGTAACCAAATCCCGTCCGCGAATCGGCATTTGCATTTTTTCTTTTTGCGGATAAACGGATCCGATGGCGATTTTGATGTCTTCGGCCGTTTTCTCCCCGATCAGCAGATTGAATTCGTCGCGACAATAGCGCGTTATATCCTCGTTCATTTCATCTCCGGCGATGCGTAAGTTCCGCGATGCCACAACGCCGCCGAGCGAAATTACCGCGATATCCGTCGTTCCGCCTCCTATGTCCACCACCATATTCCCGGCCGCTTCCTGGACCGGAAGCCGCGCTCCGATCGCCGCCGCCATCGGCTCGTCAATGAGATAAACCTCCCTGGCTCCGGCGTTCATCACCGCGTCAAAGACCGCTCTTTTTTCCACTTCGGTAATGTCTGAAGGAATTCCGATCAGCACCCGTGGACGGGGGAAAAGAGTGAAGCTGTCCTGATGGACTTTGGCGATAAAATATTTGAGCATTTGTTCCGTAATCTCAAAATCGCTCACCACGCCGTCAACCAATGGCCGGATGGCAATGATGTGTCCCGGGGTTTTCCCGACCATTTTTTTCGCTTCTTTGCCAATGGCCAGAATTTGTCCGGTCTTTTTATTGATTGCCACGACCGACGGCTCATTAATGACGATGCCCTTGCCTTTGACATAAACCAGCGTATTGGCCGTTCCCAAATCAATGCCGATGTCTTTGGAAAAGTTTCCAAAAATTTTTCCGGTTATTTTTTTAAATAATTTATTTATTCTTCCCATTATTTTTTGCCCCCACACCAACTTAAGTATTGCAAAGCGCACTGCAAGCATAAACTTAAATAATACTTTCTTGAAAAGTTGGTGTGGGGGCGAAAATCAAAAAATCAACATCGCTTACGAGAGTGTCGAATTTGAATTTTTTTTTATTTTTGGCTGTACTCCAACCTTCCGCTCCAAGCGGTCTAATATATGATACTTCAGATAGAGCCTATTGTCAAAATAAGCTTCTTTTTGAAGCAAAATTTGTTTGTTTTTATTTTATGAATTTCAGAACGTCCCGAAAAGTTATGTAAAGCATCAGCAAAATGAGCAGCGCAAAGCCGGTGGAATGGAAAAGTTGCTCCGTTTTTTGGCTCACCGGACTGCCCTTTATTTTTTCAATAATAATAAACAATATCCTGCCGCCATCCAGTGCCGGAAAAGGAAAGCCGTTGATTATTCCGAGATTGATGCTTAAAAGCGCCGCGAATTGCAAAACATATGCCAGACCCAGAGCAGTAAATTGTTTCGTCATAACCGCAATCCCGAACGGTCCAGCCACATCCACTCCGGCCTTGTGGCCGGTCAAAATATTTTTAATCAGCACAAAAAGTCCAGTCAACATCGCGACTGCCAAATCAAAAACAAAAACCGCTCCTTTCCGAATGGCTTGATACCAAGGATAGCTGACCATGGCCGTTTCTACCAAAGAAATGCCCAGCGGTCCCTGACCGTCCGGAACGTCAACGCGCGGAATGCCCTTGACACTGATAATTTCGTTTCCTCTTTTTACCTTAAATTCTGTTTCCTTGCCTTTATTGGCGCCTATGTAATCCTGGACGTCTTTGACATTTTTGAAGCTCAACTCGGCATTTTGCAATTTTAAAATTTCATCCCCGACTTTGAGTTCCATCTGACTGGCGGGCGAATCTTGAATGATTTCTGATATTTGTATTTTTGAATCGGGAAAATTACCGCTCGTTGAATCTATGGGCTCGGGTGCGCCGATCATAAACGCAAAAGAGAGCAAAGCCCAGGCCAAAATAAAATTCATTATCACGCCCGCCGCCAAAACCTTTATCCGCACCCAGGCGCCTTTGGACGCGAAACTATCCTCCCCCCGAACATCGTTATTTTCTCCTTTTATTTTAACGAAGCCTCCCAGCGGAATCCAGTTCAATGAATAGATGGTTCCCCCGCGAAATCCTTTTTCACGAGTCTCAGTCAGGTCCTTTTTTTCATTCTCGTCGTCGCCGTCAATTTTTCCCCAAACGATCCGCCATTTTTTTATAGGCACGACCTCATCCACTTTGTGCATTTTCTCAGTAATAGTCTCTCTGATAATTTCTTCTTCAGCACTTTTAAAGTCAACTTTTTCAATTTGCAAACTTTCCACTTCCATTTTTTCCTGATGCTCTTCGCCGGTCAGAAATTGAAGCCCGACGAGCCGCGGCGGAAAGCCAAATCCGAATTCTTCAGCTTTTATTCCGTTCCGGCGCGCGACTAAAAAATGTCCGAGTTCGTGGACAAAGATTAAAAGCCCTATTATCAGGATGAAAACTATGGCTGTCAGCATAAGCTACGAGTCAGTCGGGTCTTTTTTAAGAATTATATCATTAAAAAATAATTTAAAATTTCAAAGCTCAAATTTCAAATCAAGCTCAAAGCTCAAAACCTAAAAATTTTTGGCTTGGGATTTTGGATTTGATTTGGGTTTTGGGTTTTGGGTTTTAAAATTATACTGTCATTATGTCTTTCTCTTTCTTTTCCCTTACCTCTTCTATTATTTTATTATAACTGTCCACTGCTTCCTGCAACTTGTCTTTTCCGATAAACTTTTCGTCTTCCCCTATCTCTCCTTCTTTTTCCATTTTTTGGATCTCGCTCCAAATTTCTTCCCTGATCCGGCGGACGGTTATTTTGGCTTCTTCCGTTTTTTGGTTGAGCACTTTCACCAATTCTTTCCGCCTTTCTTCATTGAGAGGCGGGATATTGATCCTTATGACCTGACCGTCATTCATCGGATTGAGATTGAGCTGCGACTCGCGGATAGTCGCTTCAATATTAACCAGACTTCCTTTGTCCCAGGGGGATATAACGATTGTTCTGGGCTCGGGTATGGAAATGCTAGCCACCTGTTTTAATGGCGATTTGGCGCCGTAATAATCCACGTTTAGATTCTCCACCAGCGCCGCTGAAGCCCGCCCGGTCCGAAGCTGATTCAATTCTTCCTTAAAATGCTCAACGGCTTTTTCAAATTCTGGTTGTTTTTTATTGATGATTTCGTTATACATAAAAAATAATTTTACTTGCTTAGTCCTAAATATATGACATTTGGATCAACCGTGGAATGTCTCAGAACTTTGACCGATTTGGAAGATTCAAATTGAAAAGTAGACCAATTGGTTCCTTCATCCGCTGATTTATATGCCGCTTGCGAGGCACCATAAATAATTTCTCTTGAATTCGCCGGATTGATGGACACAGCCTTTACCGGAAAATTTTGCGGATTATTCAAAATATTTACTTTCTCCCAGGTATCACCGGAATTCTTGCTACGCAAAATACCCATCCCTCCGGCCGCATACACCCAGCTCCCATTATAAGGATCGGTTACAACCACGCTAAAATCACGATTGCCCGTTTCCTTGTCTATGGCCTGTTTAGATATATCCTCAAAGTCTGCTCCGCCATTTTTGCTTCTTTCTATGGCGCCTGTTGTTACGAAATAAATCAAACTGCTGTTGCTTTTGTCAATGGCCACTTTGAGCACCGGGTTTTGCCCCGTAAAAATATTTTTCCAAGCTTCTCCCTCATTGTTTGTTTTGATTATCTGGTTGTCGCTGGTTGAAGCATAAATGATATTGGGATTATTTGTGTCGATCGTTATGGAAACGACCAGCGGACCGTTGGCTGCCGATGTGTATATTTCTTTCCAATTTTTCCCGAAGTCCTGGCTTTTGAAAATTTTCCCCCGACCTTGCCAGACTCCGCTGGCGTATACGACATTTTCGTCGCGCGGATTTATTTCCAGACCATAAACTTTTCCCGAGGTAAAATTGGTAGTTTCCAAGTTTTCCCCGCCGTCTTTCGTAAATATAATTCCATTTTCCCGGGTTCCGAACAAAACTTTATTTGGATCTGTCGGACTGATGGCGATGCTCAAAACATCCACCGCGGGCAAAATTGTTTTTTCTCCGGTCTTATTTTTGAATTCCCAAGTTTTTCCGCCGTCGCTTGACTTCCAAATGCTTCCGGAATTGGAAGTTCCACCGCTGGAAATCGGATTTTTCAGCGAACAGCCGGAAAGAAAGGCTAGCGAGATTATAGATAAACCA
This sequence comes from Patescibacteria group bacterium, assembly GCA_038063775.1. Taxonomy (GTDB): domain Bacteria; phylum Patescibacteriota; class Minisyncoccia; order Moranbacterales; family UBA2206; genus UM-FILTER-42-9. The sequence continues at coordinate 7,047 of JBBTUK010000031.1, read as the reverse complement.
ATAATTAAGTATTTTTTCATGAGTTTATTATAACATAAGATTTGAGAAAATAAAAAAGCCCGTTTTGGGATTTTTATTTGTGGATCGTGGAGGATTTTCATCCCGCACCAAAACCTTATGATGTGCGCTGTGGAGGATTCGAACTGGAGCCTGTCCGCCCTTTGGCGGAACCGTTTGCTTAAAAGTCCGCCGGCTGGCGGATCTAGCAGGCTGAATTTTTATTATCTGGTGGGTCGTGGAGGATTCGAACTGGAGCCTGTCCGCCCTTTGGCGGAACCGTTTGCTTAAAA
>JBBTUK010000031.1:2393-6657 GCA_038063775.1 Patescibacteria group bacterium | reverse complement strand
GTGGAGGATTCGAACTGGAGCCTGTCCGCCCTTTGGCGGAACCGTTTGCTTAAAAGTCCGCCGGCTGGCGGATCTACCAGGCTGAATTTTTATTATCTGGTGGGTCGTGGAGGATTCGAACCTCCGACCATTTGCTTAAAAGGCAACTGCTCTACCAGGCTGAGCTAACGACCCTTATTTATTTGACCTCGAACAAATTCTCTTCCTCTAAAACTTTTCAATTCCTTTTCTCGTTTTATAGCTTCTTGTCTAGTTTTAAATTCTTCTTTATAAATCAATTCCCAAACCCCTTTGTTTTTACTAGTATACGATTTCTTTTTGTTTTTTAAAATTCCATTATGTCTTTGTAATCGCGATCCCAAATCAGCCGTATGGCCTATATAAATCTTACCGTTATTATAAATTGCGTAAACACTGAACACAAACCGTTTGCTTAAAAGTCCGCCGGCTGGCGGATCTACCAGTTCGCCGACTGGCGGATAACGACTCATTATATAAAAATAAATGCCTGAAAAATTTAATTTTCAGAACATTTTTGAGTATAACACAATAGTTTTTATAGTCAACGGTTGAATCTTTTATATATGAAAAACATATAAGCCAATGGCAAAGCCATCCAGACAAAAGGCATCCAGTCAGCCGTCAGGTAACCATACGCGTCCAAAGAAACATAATCCAGCGCGATTTTTTTCGGAACGATGGAAAAAATTATGCTCAAAACCAGCGCCACTTGAAAGAAGCTCATTAAAAAAACTTTCATGAGAAAATACGAACCTGCTCCCGAAATTGAAAGATCAAAAAATCTTTTGCTCACCAGCGTTAAGCCGGCAACCAAGGCGAAGAATAAAATAAGCTTAGTGTTGTAGTCCAGGATAAAATCTTTTGGGATGACGCTTATGAGCGTAAAAGAAACATAAATATTGATAAGCACTGTCATTATCTTATACTTTCCCAGAAGCATGCCATAGACAAAACTAATAAGTGCAATGATGAGTATCAAAGTTACGTCTTGCGACAATTTTTGCGACAGACCCAATTTGGATAGAAGCAGGGAAAAATTCACCCCGTAGTAGAATTTTGACAAAGATTATAAAAAATAATAATTGTCAAGATTGAATTAATTATTAATCATATAGCCCCGCAATAACAACCGCTTCTTAATATAAAGTCAAAATTTCACTACGGGGTTCATTTTTGTTTTCGTAATGTATTATATTTAAATTATAATACTATTTTTTTTATTGCACAAATTTATATTTCCGTATCCTGCAATTTTTCCAAAAGCTCTTTTTGTTCCCGGCTCAATTTTTTCGGCACCCGCACCACGACTTTGACCAAGTGATTGCCGGTTCCCCGGCCGGAAAGGTCCGGCACGCCTTTACCTTTTATCCGGAAAGTTTCACCGGATTGGGTTCCGGCGGGAATTTTCAGAATCAATTTTCCGTCAATCGTGTCGATTTCCGCTTTGCCTCCCAGAACCGCCACCGTAAAATGGATAAATTCCGTGCTAAAAATATCGTTGCTTTTTCGGGAAAATTTTTCGTGCGGCCGCACATGGATGTTAACATATAAGTCTCCGCTTTGCGCTCCTCGTTCGCCGGCTTCACCCTGTCCCTGAAGGGAAATCGTCTGGCCGTTTTCGATCCCGGCTGGAATTTTTATTTTCACTCGGCGCTCTTCCTTGACCCGGCCGTCCCCGCCGCATTTGGAACATTTCTTGTCATAAACCGCGCCTTCGCCTTTACATTCCGGACAAGTGCCCACCTGGGAAAAAGAACCCAGGAAACTCCGGGTAGTTTTTTTGATCTGTCCCGCTCCCTTGCAAGTCGGGCAAGTTTTTTTGCCGGTTCCCAGGTCTCCGCCCGTTCCGTGGCACCGATCACAAGCGGTCCGGCTGTAGAGATTTATTTCCCGTTCTGCTCCCCGCACCATTTTTTCAAAGCTTATTTCCGCGTCCACCTGGATATCCTGGCCGCGGGAACGCCGGCCGGAAGTTCTTTCTCCGCCGCCGAAAATATCGGAAAATATGTCTTCCCAGCCTCCGGCTGGTCCGCCTCCGGCGGAAAAACCCTCAAAATTAAAACCCTGATCGCCAAATCCTTGAAAGCCGGAAAAATCCCAACCTCCGGTTGGTCCGCCTTGGGCGGAAAAACCGCCACCGTCAAACGTCCTTCCGAATTGGTCGTATTGCTGGCGCTTGGCCTTGTCCGACAAGACCTGGTAGGCCTCGTTGATTTCCTTGAACTTGGCTTCATCTCCGCCGCCTTTGTCCGGGTGGTGTTTGTGGGCCAGTTTCCGGTATGCTTTCTTTATCTCCGAATCGCCGGCGCCTTTTCCCACGCCTAAAATGTCATAATAACTCTTTGCCATAATACATATGCTAGCACAAAATAAAAAAATTAGCAATCCAGGCATCCGAGTGCTAATTAGTAATAAAAAAATCCGCGACCGGCGCTGGTGCGCTGGCCGCGGTTTTGACGAGCTTCACCCGTCGGTTTTCGTCAGTTTCTCCATCGCCTCGGGCCTAGGTTCAGGTAGCTTCGCTCCCGGCAGTTTCCGGAGAAAATCTTCCAGTGTCCTAAGGACGTGTTTGATCTCTTTAATATTCCACTTCTCATACAGGCAAGTCCTTAGTTCCTGCTGGTAATCCTGAGGTTTCTGGCTTACAAAAATGATCAGACCATCCAGCATCTCCCCTTGAGTGACGTTTTTTCCGAAAACAGAAAAATTGATTCCGCTTCTTTCGTGTCGATGCTGATTTGCCCGAGCAAATTCCCGCGGATAATCCTTCTCTACCAGCTTCAACATGGCCTGGTAGTAAGTCATCAGATTGCGTTCGACCTTATCGTCTATCACAAATTCATTCTTCATTCTACCCTCCACGCGATGATGAATTCTATCAGCTCCTCGAACACTTTCCCCGATTCATTCTCCTGTTCGAATACTTGGTAATGACTGGCGCTTTTGCTCGCCCTGTGCTCGCGATACTCGTATATCGCGTCACATGCCAGCACTTCCGCCACCATCATAAAAAAGAATGCGATCCAGAAAAGCCGCCTTTGCCCTTGAGACACCTGCTCTTGCATTGTTACCTCCCCTTAAAATTTTTCACGAAATATTTTTTACTTCATCTTGCTATCCGTCAATTTCTGGAATTGCAGGCAAGTAACTGACATACGGCAACCCGCCAAGAAAATGCTCCGCAATCCCGACGAACTCGGCGGCAACTTTGACGGACTTGCCTTCCTGCATCAGAACCTCAAGTTTTTCCGGCCTGTCGTTATATTGAACAACCATGCCAAGAAACTCTTTGATGCCCAACTCGTGGCCGCGAAATTCAAATACCTGACTGCCATTCCTGAGATAACGCAAAATGGCAAACATCATCTCGCTCCCATAGAGCTCAATTTCAATAAAAATCTCACGATACCAATCGAGATAGATCTCCGCTTTTTCTTTCATCAACCGTCTCTTTTCTGCCATCTTGTCTCCTTTTTATGCTTTTTTTTGCAGCATATTTCGGAAGTTTTGAGATAACCAAATTGTCAACGAACATCGAAAAACTATAGCATTTTTCGCGTCTTTCGTCAACTACGAAGAAATTTTATTTTATTCCAATTATCACCAGCATCGCCTCGACTACTGCCGGCTTGTCCCGGCGAAAAGAAAAATACCGCTCATTCTCAAAAGTGCAGTCAGGATTACTTTCAATGTTTTCCGTCTTAATTCCAGCTTCATTCAGTTGTTTTTTAATAATGCCTTTCAGATCGACAAATATTTTTCCCTCTCGCCTTTCAATAAATTCGGGACGTTCCGAAAATTTCTCAAGAACATCTTCCTTTATCTCAAAATGGCATTTATCGATTCCCGGTCCCAGTGCCACCAGTAAATTTTCCGCTTGTCCGCCAAGTTCCGAAATTTTTTTCAAAGTATTGATTATTATCCCGCCAACGATCCCCCGCCAGCCGGCGTGCGCCAGAGCCAGAATTTTCTGATCCGGTTCGTAAAAATAAACCGGTATGCAATCGGCGACCGTTATGGAGAGAAAAATATTTTCATTAGTCGTGATGAGCGCGTCAGTACCATAAATTATTTTTGGACTATCATTGGAGACAATTTCCGCTCTTGCGCTATTAGCAATTCCCGCGCTGATGACTTTTTCCGAGCCAATTTCAAGACGTTCGAAAAATTTGTTTCTATTTTTCGAATTTAATTCGTCCGCTGTCAGTTTCATCGACCCGTCTTCGCGTTCCGACAGCGCTGC
>JBBTUK010000031.1:0-2293 GCA_038063775.1 Patescibacteria group bacterium | reverse complement strand
TATTTTAGCATAAAAAAGACCGGGATGAAGTTCCATCCCGGTCTCGCAGTCCGCTGCGAAGGGCTACTTCTTTGCGAGCCATTCGGACACTTCGGTCGGCCTCCTGGGAAGCTTTTTCCCTAGGAAACTCTCCAAAAAAAGTTCCGCCTTTTCAATCTCCCATATCATCCCGTCACGATTCCTTTCAATGTTGCATAAAAGGTGGTAGGGACATTTGGGCACGACCACATGGGAAGTGCCGTCACCAGCGGCTCGCTGGTTCCTTTCGAAGCACTCGTCGTTGATTTCCTCGAACAGTCTCGCGATGTAGAAAAACACTATTTCTTTCACATCTGTCATCTCTTCTCACCTCTCTCGGTTTTTTGTGAAGCATGAAGCGTGGCGATATATGAATGCTGATGAAATAACTTCAATGAACAATCACGAAGTATACACTATCCGGGCTCTTTTGTCAAACAAAAAAACCTCTAAGCGTGGCCGGAAGTTTTTGGGGATTTTTGACCGAGGGGTTGGGGGGAATAATACTCTCGTTAAGGTTCAACCCTTGCGGAGCTTACTATTTGTTTTTTATCCATTCTTTAGTGATCCATTTTTTATAATCGCTTCTTCCAAGTTTATCTTCAAAATATCCGACATAACAACAGCCAGTCCCACAACATCTGCCATTTCTTTAGCTACGCCTCTTTTGGCTTCCCTTGCAGAAATATATTTTTCCGTGCGCGATTTTTTCTTATATGTCAAGAAAGCTTCGGAAAGCTCGCCCATTTCTTCATACAGTTTAATCATAGCGAAATTATCATCGAATTTTATTTTATGCTTTTTCGAATATCTCTTGGCGTTTTTTATGATTGATTTTTGCAGTTTTTTGAATTCCATAAGATTATTTTTAAATTAGCACTTTTACGTGCAAAAGCAAGTTTGTGTCCTTGTGTGGTTATATGGAAGTAAAATAACATTCTGGCTTTCTGCAGAATGTCGGAATGTCGTGTGGTGATATAATTTAGGTTTTTTTGGGGATTTTTGACCGAGGGGGGGTTGGAGTAAAAATTATTTTTTGATGAAACTGTCTTCAGTTAAATTCGCTTGGCGTAATATTGACTTGAAAGTTCCGAAAGGAATTTCCTTCTTACCAGCCGGAACGATTACAGTCAAAGTTGGGCTGCCGATTTTTCTGAATTTAGCATGACTGCCTTTTTGGGAAATATAAACAAAGCCCCGTTTTTGCAGGACTTTGATAATTTCTTTAGATGAATGAAATTTAGCAGGCATGACAAATTGATAGCTTGACCAACTCTGGCCGTTCAATCTTCGTCACTTTCGGAGCTTTTATATCTTCAAAATATAACTCTAACGCTTCGTCGAGATTGCACAATGCTTCTTTTTTGTTTTTTCCAAAACTGGAAATATCCACATTCAAACACTGGGCAACATAGTATTTGCCTTCTTTCCAAACTGCAATTTTTAGATTAATTTTGCGCATAATCTATTGTTTCTATATCTAATACTGCTATATATATGGAAATATGTCAAGCCGCTTAACGCGGCGGGAAGTTTTTTGGGAGGCAGGGTTGGGGGAAATAAAAAAAGAAAGGACCCAAGCGGAACTTCCGCAAGGATCCTTGTGTTACAGAAAATGTGTTTGAAATGACTACAGGGTATAGATCGCGACTCGCTTTTTCGACCGAGCCATACCGCCGAGAATCGCAAAGACATCAGCGCCCCCCATCTGACCGATCATGCCCGCGCCCATAAGGACGATGGCAATAGTCTGGTCCTCGGGGACATTAAGTGAGTCCAGACACTTCGTAACGGTTTCGGCGGTTCTCTTCCAGCCATTGGCGTCGAGTGAATGACAGACAAGGGCATGGAAGGTCTTGCCTTTCACGTTCTTACTGAAGACATCGCCGAGTTTCTTTTTGCCTGTATTGGCAAGTTCGGGCCAGTGGCGGGATGAAACTGCCCCCGCAAATCCGGCATCATTGTATCCCTCAGTGTTCACCGCAAAAGCGATGTGCTGGTTGGATGCCTGAAATACGTCGCCACGAATGGTGTCTGCAATCATCTCTGGATTCCTCCTCGTTTTTTCGCCTGTTTAGGCGGAATTATGTCAAAAAAACTTTCAAACACTGATTGTCTATTGTACTCCAAAAACAGAATTTTGTCAAACAAAAAAAGCTCCTGCGTGAAGCTTATTATTTACTACCATATAAGGTTATAAGGTTGTATGGAAGTGGCACTACAATATACTGTTATGTGGTAGTGGGGTCAGAAAAGGTTTTTTTACTTTGGCTGG
>JBBTUK010000030.1:0-4092 GCA_038063775.1 Patescibacteria group bacterium | reverse complement strand
TGTGGATAACTTTATAGGAACTTTAAAAATAGCCCCTAAATGGGCTGTTTTTAAAACTCTTGACGGCCCTTGGCGGATTTCTGGCTTGTGGTATAATGTTCTTAATACATACTACATATAGTATAAAAGCACTATCTGTTGTGTATAAAATAGTCAGCAAGTCGAAAGTCCATAAAGCAAAAAAAATTTAAAATACTTTCGGCCTTAAAGACTTTAAGCTTTTAGCTAATTTTATGAATTGCCCTTTTTGTAACTACACTGATACCAAGGTTGTTGATTCGCGAGAAACTGGCGAAGGAAAAATTACTCGTCGAAGGCGAGAGTGTGAGAAGTGCGAAGCTCGATTCAGCACCTATGAAGAAGTAGAAATTTTGCGGAAGACTGTTGTCAAAAAAGACGGTCGGAAAGAAGATTATAATCGGGAAAAAATTGAAGGTGGCGTAAAAAGAGCCCTGGTCAAGAGGCCGGTCTCCGAAGAAAAGGTGGCCAAGCTCATGGGCGACATTGAATACGAGATAAGTTCCTTAGAAAAGCCGGAAATAACCACGCGCGAGATTGGAAAAATAGTCCTCAAGAAGCTCCGCGAACTGGACGAAGTAGCCTACGTCCGATTCGCGAGCGTTTACAAATCTTTCGGAAGCGTTGAAAGTTTCAAGAAAGAATTGGACGCTCTGGACAAATAATTTTTTATTCAAAGTTACGCTATCCCGCACCAAATTCCGAATAAAGCTTTATGGCAACATAAAACTTTATTCACGGAGTCGCCTGCGGCTTAGATTTCTACATAATAAGTAAATATAAATAATGAATTGATGCGGGATGCTCATGTTTGTAGCCGCTTGCTTCGCTCGCGGACAAACATGGCAAAACAAAAACAAATATATGATGGTCGCGCGGATAAAATTCAAAAACAAAATCACCAAAGTCGTCAAGAGAAGCGGAAGCGTTGTGCCGTTTGAGCAAGGAAAAGTTATCAAAGCCGTCGGCAAAGCGCTCTCCGCAACGGGAGAAGGAAATCTCAAAGACGCCCAAAAAGTCACCGATAAAGTAGTTCGCTTACTAAACAAGAATTACAAAAAAGGCTATATTCCGGAAATTGAGGAAATACAAGACTTGGTGGAAAGAGTTTTGATGGTTTTGGATTTTGAAGAAACGGCCAAAGCCTACATTCTTTATCGCGAGCAGCACCGAAAAATTCGCGAAACGGAAGAATCGCTCGCGGAAGCGGTGAGTCTGGTGGACAAATACATCCAGGAAATTGACTGGAAGGTGAAAGAGAATGCCAACATGGCCTATTCGCTCCAGGGTCTGAATAACTACGTGGCTTCAGTCGTCAGCTCCAAGTATTGGATGAATCGCGTCTATTCCAAGGATATCCGCGATGCTCACGAAGGCGGGGATTTTCATATTCATGACCTGCAGCTCGTAGCCGCCTATTGCTGTGGCTGGGACCTACAAGATCTTCTGCGGCGCGGTTTCACGGGCGTTCCGGGAAAAGTGGCTTGCAAGCCCGCTAAACACCTCGGTTCCGCTTTGGGGCAAATGGTGAATTTTATCTACACGCTCCAGGGAGAAGTGGCCGGAGCGCAAGCCTTTTCCAATTTTGATACGCTGCTGGCGCCGTTTGTCCGCTCCGACAAGTTGCCTTATGAAAAGGTGAAACAGGAAATCCAATCTTTTGTTTTTAATATGAATGTTTCCACGCGGGTGGGATTTCAGACACCTTTTTCCAATATCACGATGGACATTGCGCCACCCAAAACGTTGGCGAAAGAAGCGGTGATTATTGGCGGCGTTCCGCAAAAAGAAACTTACGGCGATTTTCAGGAGGAGATGAATATGATCAACCAGGCGTTCGCCGAAGTGATGACCGAGGGAGATGCCAACGGGCGGATTTTCACTTTTCCCATCCCGACTTACAATATCGACAAAAATTTTGATTGGGACGATAAGCGCTTCAACGCCATTTGGGAAATGACGGCCAAATATGGCATTCCCTATTTTGCCAATTTCATCAATTCTGATATGGATCCGGATGACGCGCGGAGCATGTGCTGCCGCTTGCGCCTGGACAATCGCGAACTGCATAAACGTGGCGGCGGACTTTTCGGCGCCAATCCCTTGACCGGATCAGTAGGAGTAGTGACCATCAATATGCCGCGTTTGGGATATGTTTCCAAAAGCAAAAAAGAATTTTTCAAAAAATTAGATATTCTCATGGATTTGGCCAAGGAGAGCTTGGAGACAAAAAGAAAACTGGTTGAGAATCTGACTGAAAAAGGGCTTTACCCGTACACGAAAGTTTATTTAGACTCTATCAAGATGCGCCGCGGAGAATATTGGGCCAATCATTTCTCCACCATTGGACTAGTGGGAATGAATGAGGCTATGCTAAATCTCATAGGTAAAGACATAACCACCAAGGCTGGGCATAAACTGGCGGAAGAAATCCTGGTTCACATGCGCGACCGAATAATCGGGTATCAGAAAGAAACGGGCAATATGTACAATTTGGAAGCGACGCCGGCCGAAGGAACGTCCTACCGCGTGGCGCGTCTGGATAAAGAAAAATATCCCAGGATGATTTTTGCCAACGATCAGGCAGTGAAAAAAGGAGGCGCCGAGCCGTACTACACAAATTCTTCGCAACTGCCCGTTTATTTTACGGAAGACATCTTTGAAGCGCTGGATTTACAAGACGATTTACAGACTAAATACACCGGCGGAACGGTGCTGCACGGTTTTTTGGGAGAAAGGATTCTGGACATCGAGACCACCAAAAAACTGGTGCGCAAAATCGCCGAAACTTACTCTCTGCCCTATTTCACGCTCACTCCCACCTTCAGCATTTGCCCCGTCCACGGATACCTCATTGGCGAGCACCTGACCTGTCCCAAGTGCGTGGTGGAGCAAAAAACAGAAATCTATTCCCGCGTGGTCGGCTACATCCGTCCGGTGGAGCAATGGAACAAAGGAAAGCAAGCCGAGTTCCAGGACCGCAAAGAATTCGTGGTCGAAGCAAAAAATAAATCGCCTTTAGGCGGATTAAATAAAAAATAATAATTAAAATTCACCCCAGTGAAATACCCCGCTAAAGCGGGGTCCGCCAAAGGCGGAATTTCACGGGGTAAAAACAAGATGGAAAAATACATTTGCCATGACTGCGGCAAGACGCTCGGTCAGAATGAAGAGTACATGCCGTATAAAGTTGGTTCAGAGTTATTTGCTAAATGCAAAAGCTGCCATCAAAAGGAGCCAGCGTTAAAAAATTTCCGAAAAACAGAAATCTATTCCCGCGTGGTCGGCTACATCCGTCCGGTGGAGCAATGGAACAAAGGAAAGCAAGAAGAATTCAAGGACAGGGTAGAATTCGCGGTGAAAGAGCCATCCTGCTGCTAAAACGCAAAAAAGATAGTCAGGGCAATATCTTTCTTTTAAGGGGATGTTGCCCTGAATTATTACAAAGAAAATTTTAAATTGAAAATTTAAAATTATGATATTGGGCGGTTATCAAAAACTAACTCTTATTGATTATCCCGGCAAACTGGCCACCACGGTTTTTACCGTGGGCTGCAATTTCCGCTGCCCATTTTGCCATAATCCGGAACTGGTTGATCTGAAACTGGTTCATAACGAAGAATCGGAAAAAGAATTTTTGGATTTTTTGAAAAAAAGAAAAGGCAAGTTGGAAGGAGTTTGCATCACCGGCGGGGAACCACTCATCCAGCCGGATATCATGGAATTTATAAAAAAAATAAAGAAACTCGGATTTTTGGTAAAACTGGACACTAACGGCATGCGGCCAGATGTTTTAAAAAAAATAATTGACGCGCGGCTGGTGGACTATATCGCTATGGACATCAAGAATCAGCTTAAAAATTACACTAAAACTACAAATACAAAAGTTGATAAACAAAGAATAAAATTAAGCGTTGATCTGATTATGAACAGCCGCATTCCCTACGAATTTCGTACCACCGTTGTTCCCGGAATCCATACGGAAAAAGATTTTGAGGAAATTGCCAAGTGGATAAAAGGCGCGCCAAGCTATTGGCTCCAAGAATATCGCGAAGGGAAAATCCTGGATCCGAA
>JBBTUK010000029.1:1313-8459 GCA_038063775.1 Patescibacteria group bacterium | reverse complement strand
TCGGGGTTGTGGAAAACAGGGGGGTGGTGTAGGTTGTGAATATCGACGAGATAGCTTATCTGCCGATAAAAACCCTGCAAACAAAAATACTCGGGATAGACTACCTTCATTCTATTACCGTCAAGGTCAAAGACGATAAATTGCTGGATGTTACAGTAGCGGACATAATTGACGCCATGCGCCGCCAGCACAACATAACTAATCCAAACAAAGAAGATTTTCTAGTAAGCTCAATCAAAGAAGTTCAGGATACGATCAAAAAAGTTTTCGGAACGATTAATATTTTGCTGCTGGCGCTCACCTCGATCTCCCTGGTAGTGGGAGGAGTGGGAATTATGAATGTCATGTATGTCGCTGTTATCGAACGGACTTTTGAAATCGGCCTCCGAAAAGCGGTCGGAGCGAAAGCCGCCGATATCCTCAAGCAATTTCTTTTTGAAGCGATTTTCATCACATTTGCCGGAGGCATAGTTGGTATCATTCTGGGATTTCTTTTTTCTTTCCTCTTATCTTATGTTTTCTCCCAACTGGGATTCAGCCTGAAGTTTGTCATTACCGGGCAATCACTTCTTTTGGCTACTGGGTTTTCTGTGGCCGTCGGTATAATTTTTGGCTATTATCCTGCCCGCAAAGCTTCGCAATTGACTCCAATTGAGGCTTTAAGGCGGGAATAATTAGACAATATTATCGGAAAATGCGCAAGTTGTGGCTTTTTTCAGGTCGTGTTAATATAGGTAAGTTAATTTTTTCAAGAACTAATATGGCCGAAGAAAATAAAGTTCAAGAAGCGGAAACGGAAGCCGCAAACTTACCAGAGGAATCAGGTGAAGACAAAAAAAGGAAAATTTCGAGCGAAATGGTGATCATCCTTATCATCGGTTTCCTTTTTGGAATTGCCATAAAGACGGAAGTTGCCAAGCGGATAAATGTTGCTGACTCGACTTTCTACGGAAAGCAAGGCTATAGCTTTGCGGAAATGCAAAAAAGATTAGATGATCAGGCCCAAGCGCAAAATCAGGTTCCCGATGAAGCTCCGCCGCAATAATTTTTTTGAAATAATAAACTAACTTAATAGAGTCTCGATAATTTTCATAAAAATAAATTGTCGAAATTCTACTACTGGGTATGCAAGAAGAAACGAAAACAGAAGTAACTACTGAGGAATCTTCCAAAGACAAGAAGATAAAAAATTTAATTTCGCTGGCAATCCTTTTGGGAGGACTGTTTGTTGGAAGCCTTTTTGTCGATGTAGCCCAGCTGATTAAAGGCGGAGGATTTTCATTCGGTCGCCTGCCCGGAACGGATGTTTTCCAGTCCGGGGGCAAGACCTGGGTTTCTTACACTGACCCGATAATCAACGTGAAAGTCATAAATGACGACAGTTGCGAAGCCTGTAAGCCTGATGAGGCTCTTTTGGGGCTCAAAAGAATTTTGCCTACGCTTTTGACGCAAAAAGTCGACCAGAATTCGGAAGAGGGGCAGAAGATGATAGCGGATTTTGGTATAAAATCCCTTCCTGCTTTTGTTTTCGCGAAGGATGTTGACAAGACTGATTTCTACCAGCAAGCCGCGGCGATCTTTGAAAAGAAAAATGACCAGTATGTTCTGAATACCGCCCAAGTCGGATTGCCGGTCGGGAAATACTTGGAGTTGCCGAAGATTTCTGATTCAGACATAAAGATCGGATCCGTTGATGCTAAGGTAAAAATGATCGTATTTTCGGATTTTCAGTGCCCATTTTGCAAAGCTTTTCATCCGACGATCAAACAAGCGCTTAGCGAATATGGAGACAAGGTATTATTTTCTTTCAAGCAATTTCCGCTGAGCAATATCCATCCGCAGGCGTTGCCGGCGGCCTTGGCTTCAGAATGCGCTTCGGAGCAGGGAAAATTCCTGCCTTACGCCGACAAACTATTTGAAAAACAGGCGGAATGGGGAAAGACTACGGGAACCCAGAGTTTCAAGACTTATGCCGCCCAACTTGGCATGAGCACGAGCCAGTTCGGGACATGTCTCGACAGCAAAAAATACCAGAGCAAAGTCGAAGCGGATCTCGCTGAAGGACAAAACTTTGGAATTTCAGGAACCCCGGACGTTTTCGTTAACAGCCAGTTCCAAACTGGAGCGATTGATTATCCGACCTTGAAAAAGATGATCGATGGTGAATTAGCTAAATAACTTCCGTTTTTCAAAATCCCTTCTGCTTTCCGGCGGAGGGGATTTTTTTTTATTCTTTCCGCTTTCTTTGGCAGCAAAGAAAGCGGAAAGAAAGAAACTGCCGCCCGGGCTCGCGTGTCGGCAAATTATCGCTCTGCTCGCTAAAACTCCTCAAACGCTCCGCGAAATCGTGCGGAGTTTTTTTAACGCTCGGCTAAGCTCAATTTGCACCACCACGCTTCGCAATGGGCGGAGTAATTTTAATAAAATTTGTTATGCAGGTATATAATTTTAATTGACAAAAGGATAAAAAAAGAGCATAATCATATATTCAGGACATTAAAAATCTATGCGCGAGGTGCTTTATGCCCAAGAGAATCAGGAGTATTTGGAAGTGGCTTGTATGGAATTCGGCCAATATACTTTCGGTCACAAGGATGGTTTTGATTTTTTTAACGCTTTTTTTAACAAGCTGGGACAATGAGGCAAAGCTGTTTTGGTATTTTGTTTTGGAAATTACCGATGCATTCGATGGGCGACTCGCCAAATGGGCAGGAAACGATAAGGGTATTGGCAAGATAATTGATCCAACAGTGGATAAGTTTGATAAATTTTTTCTTCTTTTATTCCTTCTTGATTCGAAACTTTTGGAAAGGTGGATTATTCAGGTCATTTTTTCTGGAGAGCTGGTAGTTTTAAGCATCGCGGTTATTGGAATCTCTCTTTCTATTCGTCGCCAGAGGATTAAAAGCGGTTATGCTTCAATAACCAAGTTCAACTGTAGAGAAATTTTCGGCAAAGCAAAAGCGGAAATACTGAAAAAATGGGAAATTGATATAATTGGAAGAGCAGCGATGGTCTTATATACGAGCACGGTAGCGCTAATATTCCTTAATATTCGATTATGGAAAGGCGATATTCCCGAGGTGCTTGGCATAGCGTCTTGTTTCGCGGGAGTTTTAGCCAGAATAGTCTCCATAATCATTTACGGAGCCAACGTATACAAAGCGCAAAAAGAACTGATCTAAAGGAGGGCGGCTACATGGTAGTTTCCCTCCTTTTTTTGTGGTATAATTGGCGCAGAATGAACCCCGTAGTGATCCGCCCGATTTCTTATTATTCACTTCGGGACTATTTTTTAATTTTTTAAATATTTTCTGCCACTAGTGACTCAATATTGGCGGACTACTACGGGTGAAACAGCAAAAAGAAATTTTTGAAATAATTTTATTTGGCCGGGGTGGTCAAGGCGCTAAAGTGGCATCCGAGATAATCACTCAGGCGGCGGTGAAAGAGGGGAAATTCGTGCAATCTTTCCCCAACTTCGGACCAGAAAGAAGCGGGGCGCCCACCAAAACCTTCGTCAGGATTTCCAATAAGCCGATCAGGAACCACGAGCCGGTTGTTGACCCGGACGCGGTTTTAGTCTTGGATGAAACACTCATCGGCGACCAGGACGTTAGCAAAAACCTCGACAAATATGGGTCATTGATAATCAACAGCGCTAAGCATCGGGAAGAGCTGGCGGGATTTTTTCCTAAATTCGAAGGGAAAATTTATCCCATTGACGCGACTGGCCTGTCGCTCAAAATCATCGGACAGCCTAGGCCCAACACCGCAATCCTGGGACATTTCATCAAAATAACCGAGGTTGTCAAATTAGAAAGCCTAACTGAAGAGTTCCGCAAAATATTTGAAAAGAAAATCGGGAAAGAGGAAACTGACAAAAATATTCTGGCCATAGAAAAGGCGTACGACGCGATTTAAAATTTTAAAGGCTAAATTTAAAATTATATGGAACCTGGTGCGGTTATAAAGCATGACATCAAAAAAGCTCCCAGTACCGGTGAGTGGCGTTATATGAAACCAAGGGTATTGGAAGAAAAGTGCACAGCTTGCAAGGTGTGTATTCCATTTTGTCCGGAAGCGGCGATCGATCTGATGAATATCAAAGAAATTGAAGGAAAGGGAACAGCCAAAATAAGAAAAATCATTGAAATTGATTACGAATTCTGCAAAGGCTGCGGCGTATGCGCGGATGTTTGTCCCCAGAAAGCTATTATCATGACAAAAAATGATTCAAAATAAAGCAAAAAACAAAATAGCTCTGACCGGCGGAGCGGCCATGGCGGAAGCTTTAAAGCAGATCGATCCGGATGTAATGCCGGTTTATCCGATCACGCCCCAGACTCCAATCATTGAAACTTTTGCCAAGTTTGGGGCTGACGGAGAAGTGTCCACTGAAATCATCCAGGTGGAATCCGAACACAGCGCCATAAGCGCCGCCGTCGGAGCCAGTGCCGCAGGGGCGCGGACCGTTACCGCCACCAGTTCCCAGGGCTTGGCGCTGATGAATGAAATCCTCTATATCGCCAGCGGTATGCGTCTGCCGATCTTGATGGCTGTTTCCGCGCGAGCACTCTCTGCGCCCATCAGCATCCATGGCGATCACAGCGATGTGATGGGGGCGCGTGATGCCGGCTGGATACAGATCTTTTCGGAAAATGTGCAGGAAGCCTATGACAACATAATCATCGGGATGAAACTGGCCGAAAAAGTCAGTTTGCCAGTGATGGTCATTATGGACGGATTTATCACTTCGCATTCCGTGGAAAACTTGGAAATTTTGGAAACGGAAAAAGTGAAAGAATTCGTGGGGGAATACCAACCGGAAAAGTATCTTCTGGATGTCGACAACCCGGTAACTTTCGGAGCTTTTTCTTTGCAAGAATCTCATTTTGATTTCAAAGTCGATCAGGAAAAAGCGATGAACGATTCGGGCGAAGAATATCAAAAAATTGCCAAAGAATTTGAAAAATTGAGCGGCCGGACAAAAGATTATTTCGAAGCCTATGAGCTCGAAGACGCGGAGCAGGCAATTGTGCTTATGGGTTCCACCGCGGGAACGGTTAAGGATGTCGTTGACAAGATGCGCTCTCAAGGCCAGAAAGTCGGGCTGTTGAAACTTAATTTATTCCGTCCGTTTCCGGCCAAGGAAATTGCCGAAGCGCTAAAAAACACAAAAAATATTGCCGTCCTGGACCGGGCGATGTCCATTGGCACAATGCCACCGCTCTATATGGAGATAATAAATAGCTTGCATGAAACATCGGGTATAGACAAAAAAGATAAAGAGACATACATAATACATAATACTAGATACAAAATACATTCCTATATCTATGGTCTCGGCGGGCGGGACATTTTCGCCGCGGATATCGAAAAAGTTTATGATGATTTGATTCAGGGAGAAATCAGCAGCGGGATTAAATATATCGGAATAAAAAAATAATTTAAGTTCTACTACGAGGATGAATAAAAAACTAGCGAAAAATTTTGCTCCCGGTCACAGCGCTTGCGCGGGCTGCGGATTTCCGGCGATCGTGCGCGCGGTTTTGGAAGAAGCCGGCGGACCGGTGGTGGTTTCCAATGCCACGGGGTGCCTGGAAGTGACTTCGACGCTTTATCCCTATACCGCCTGGAAGGTGCCCTATATCCACAATGCGTTTGAAAATGCGGCGGCGACGATTTCCGGTGTGGAACGGGCTTATAAAGCCTTGAAGAAAAAAAACAAAATAAAAAAAGAAATAAAATTTGTCGCGTTCGGCGGGGACGGAGGAACCTATGACATCGGCTTTCAGAGCTTGTCCGGAGCGCTCGAGCGGGGACACGATTTTCTTTACGTCGTTTATGATAACGAAGGATATATGAATACGGGCAACCAGCGGTCCAGCGCTACGCCCTATGGAGCCAGCACGGAGACGGTGCCGGCCGGTAAAGTTTCTTTCGGAAAAACGCAGAAGAAAAAGGATATGATGGCCATCGTGGCGGCGCACCATGTGAAATACGCGGCGCAAACCAACGTGGCCTTTCTCGATGATCTCAAGAAAAAAGCCCGGAAGGCCTTTGCCACGCCCGGCCCGACGTTTTTAAGCGTTTATTCTCCCTGCACCAACAATTGGAAATTTCCAACTTCCCAATACGTGCGGCTCGCGCGGCTCGCTACCGAGACCAATTCCTGGCCGCTGTATGAGATCGAAGACGGGAAATATAAAATTAATTTTGAACCGAAAGATAAGAAACCGGTCGAAGAATATCTGAAAACTCAAGGGCGGTTCAAGCACCTTTTTTCGGAAAAAAACAAGAAAGTTATTCCGGAAATTCAAAAACAGGTGGATGAGGAATGGGATAGGCTAAAAAAAGTATAAAGTATAAAGTATGAGCCACCCGCCGGGATTCCCTCCAAAGGCGGGCAGGGAACCGGCGGCCTGCGCGTGGAGTTTATCCGCCTCCGGCGGAAATGCGGTGCCCCGCCAATCTTTGGAGCCCACGGTCGGGATCGAACCGACGACCTGCGCGTTACGAATGCGCTGCTCTACCAACTGAGCCACGTGGGCGGGTAAATCTACCAACTGCTTGCCCCGTTATCCCGTCTCGGCGGGATTTTACGGGGAGCTAGGGTGGCATGTATTTAATAATAAATTATATTGAATAAATTTTCAATACTATGAAAACATACATCTGTCAGATCTGCGGGGAAGCCTATATCGGCTCCGAAAAGCCGCATGACTGCCCGTTTTGTGGGGCGACCATCAATTTTATGAAGCTTGGCAGTGAAGCGACCCCGATCATCAACCAAAAGGAGGAGATAGGAGAGGTGTCCCGGAAAAATTTGCTGGAGACGCTGTCCTTAGAAAGGACCGCCACGGCACTTTATGATTGCATGTCAGGAAAGGCGGAAAAGTTTGAAATAAAAGCCATGTACAGAAGATTGGCGAAAGTGGAGCTACAGCACGCTATGGTTGTGACGCAGCTTCTTGGTATGGAAGCCCCGGAGATAAATCCGGAAAGTTGCAGCGATGAGATGGTGGAAAATTTCAACAAAACTATTGATTTGGAAGACACAGCGACCAAACTTTACGCCAGATTTACCAAAGAGGCGGCGGAAAAGAATGTGAAAATTTTCTTTACGGCGCTGGCGCAAGTGGA
>JBBTUK010000029.1:0-1213 GCA_038063775.1 Patescibacteria group bacterium | reverse complement strand
TTTATCAAAAACAAAAATGCCAAAACAAAATAAACAAGCGCGTCTATTTGAAATTTTTCTAGTAGCTGTTTTTGCTATATTTGGTGTATTTTCTTTTACGCCACAGGCGCAGGCGAGCGATCCAAATGAAGAGGGAGATACGTACATTAACATAAATCAGGATACCATCTGGAAAAGCACAGACGATTTAAATTTGGCCAAAACAGTTTATGTTAATCCTGGTGCTACTTTAACTATAGAAAAAGGAGCAAAAATAAAATTTGGAAAGGATATAAATGGGAACGACACTTATCTTTCAGTTGACGGAGGAAGATTGATTGCCATCGGCACCCAAGAGAATCCTATAAGTATAACAGCTGATGCGGATCAGCAATATTATCTGATCGAGTTTAGGCGTGAAAATTGGGAGGGCATACCGGAACTTCTACCTTCATTTTTGCGTTATGTAGAAATTTATGGCGGAGGTTATGAGTGGAATACAGATTGCCCGGAATGTTCAGGTTTTTTGCGAAAATTAATTCCTTCAGCCTATGCCGCTATTGAAGGAACGCCTGCAATCTTTTTCGCGGGCGGAAAAGTTCATATAGAAAATAGCACATTTCACAACAACATATACGCGGATGTTGGAATTCAATACGATGAATTTTATTCTAGCACTGGAATAGACAATTATCTCGAGATAGTCAATTCTAATTTTGAAAAGAACGGGAATTCAATGGCCATAAAATCTGAATTATGGTGTCAGGAAGCAGGAAGCGTATGCATGAACAAAATCCGGCTAAAAAACAACTGGTATGACAGCCCGCAAGGACCATACAAGACATATACAAATGAAAATTCAGACGGAAAGGAAATATTAGGAAACATTTTGCTTGATGGCTGGAGAAAAAACGATTTAATTGTTGACCCAGCAGTTATTTTGCCAGGTATTATGGGATCACTTCCTAAATACGCTGGAGTGGGCGGAGAACTGGTAATGGAACCAATTTTACAGACATATGAAAATCTTTTCGCGTCACTGGAAAAAAATGGATACACGGAAGATATAAATCTTTTTAGATTTCCGTATGAATGGCGAAATAGCAACATCATCACCGCTGAAAGTTTGAAAAACAAAATAGGATGGATAAAAAGTAGAACTGAAATATCCAAGGTGGATCTGGTCGCTCATTCCATGGGCGGCCTGGTGTCCCGCTATTATATTGAAAGTCCG
>JBBTUK010000028.1:10646-11725 GCA_038063775.1 Patescibacteria group bacterium | reverse complement strand
CTACTCCCCAATTTAAAAACAAATAGCTCAAAAGCCTCGTTTCCATTTTGCCTTAAATCTAATAAAAAATCAACACTTTGCGGAATTTATGCCAATATAAGCAGTAGTCAAATAAGTTCCAACTTCGTCCCACCCTGACTGTCTCGCCTTTAAGCTGGACCTCGAGCTTGGGCCTCTTTTTGGTTTTATATATTATAATTTCGTCTTTATTTTCTATCTTCATTTTGGTCATATATTTATTTTATCTTATATATAACTAAACCATTTCCCAGTGGGAATGGCAAAATTATTTTACCTTCGGCTGAAAAGTTCTGTTTCGGAGAACCGCACTTTCGGCCGCGTTGGCTCTTCCAGGCGATAGCCGACCGCCAGATAGGCGACGGGAATAAGATGCGAAGGCAAATTGAGGACTCTGGAAACCCCCCGAACACTAAAGCCTTCCATTGGACAAGAGTCAATCTTGAGCTCCGCGCAGGCCGCTAAGCCGAAACCGAGTGCCACGCCGGTGCTTTTGGTCGCCCAAGTAAGCGCTGCCTCGCCTTTCTTGCGGCCCAAGTCCGTTTGCATGACGATTTTAAAGGGGAGCAGTTTGGTTTTGGCCAAAAGTTTTCCTCCGCTCACCAGTTCGATATATTCATCGATCACTTGGCCGAGATCAGTGCGAGCGCAAAAAACCAGAAGTACTGAAGCGTCTGTGACTTGAGATTGCAAAAATGATTCGCTTTTGAGTTTTTTTCGGAGTTCCGGGTCTTTGATGACAAAAATATGATACGGCTGGAGACCATAAGCGCTCGGTGCCATTCTCACCGCTTCCAAAATTTTATTGAGGTTTTCCTTGGAAACCGATTTTCCCGAATCAAATTTTTTGGTGGCAAAACGCCAGGCTAAATTTTCCAAAAATGACATAAGCTTATTGATTGTTGTTTTAAAGTTTCTCTTAATTACTTTTCCCCTGGCCGGGCAGGCCAATCCCCGTAAATATGCCTTTATTCTATCGCCAATCACTGCAAAAGTAAAGATTTTAGCCCATTTCTGGGCCAAATTTTAGTCTGTGAGCGGTTCTTTATCCAATTCTGGGA
>JBBTUK010000028.1:0-10546 GCA_038063775.1 Patescibacteria group bacterium | reverse complement strand
ATCGACCTTAAAATGTGTTGTATTTTTCAGTCTCTATTGTATTAATTAACATGAAACTGCAAATACCAAAAAATCTGCCCCAATTCAGCGATTCTGCTTCCCTTTTCATCTCCTCGGGCGAATATGAGTCCCATTTTTACTTGGCACACCAGGGCATTTTGGAAGAATTGGAATCGTTTAAAATGCCGCCGCGGGAAGAAGCCCGGAAAAAACAGAGATCTATTGCTGCCTCGCGCGGGAAAGACCCTGGGGTTGTTTCCCGTCGCAAAGCCTATATTGAAGATTTGAAAAAGAAATTCCAGGCGAGAGTGGGCTACACTATCCACGGCTTGATGGACGAATATCAATTCCGAAGTATTTATCTTTTCGCGCCGGAGCCGGTTGCCAAGCGCATAGTTAATGGTCTGGAGCCAAGTGAAGAGGAAAAAATAAAAATCAAATTTTTCGGCGAATATACTAAACTCCATCCTTTAAAAATGATTAGGATGTTTTGGGAAAAAATCGGTATCTTGATTAGCGCTTCTATCGCTCCGCCAACGAGTTTGGAAATCAAAAAAATAATTGACCGAAGGATTATCCGGCATCCCGCGATCCAAAAAATTAAAGGGACATAAAAAAAGACCCCCATTGATCGGGGCCTTTTTTAATATCCGTTTATTATTTCAAAGTTACCGTCGCTCCCGCTTCCTCCAGCTTCTTTTTCATCGCTTCCGCATCGGCCTTGGCAACTTTTTCCTTGATGACTTTCGGCGCGGCATCCACTAAGTCTTTGGCGTCTTTTAGACCGAGGCCTGTCGCCTCTCTGACCGCCTTGATGACGTTTATCTTGGAAGCGCCGATGGCCGTAACCTCTACATCAAATTCGCTTTTTTCCTCAACCGCTTCCGCTGCGGCAGCTGGAGCAACACCCGCCATCATCATCGGAGCGGCCGCGCTTACGCCGAATTTTTCTTCCAATACTTTTACTAGTTCAGAAAGGTCCAAAACGCTCATTTTCTCGATTTCGGAAACGAGCTTTTGGAATTTTTCGGGAACCTTTACTTCTTCCTTGTCCGCCTTAGCTTCAGCGGCGGCGGGCTTTTTTTCTTCTGACATATAATTTTATTAATTAAATTAAATTATTATTAAAATGCGCTTATGCCTTTTTAGTGTCGGATATTGCAGTTAAAACATTCACTAGTCCTCTTAGATTCCCCGCCAAAACATTCACAAACCCAGAAACCGGGGCATTGATGGAACCGACCAATCTAGCTAAAAGCTCTTGCTTTCCCGGGATGAGCGCTAAAGCTTTCACCTCTTCGGCGGTCAATTCCTTTACGCCTAAAATTCCGCCCACCATTTTCAGATTTTCGTTGACTTTGGCCATTTTGGCAATTATTTTAGCCGCGGCCACTTCGTCTTGGCTTGATATAGCCAGCGCGATCTGGCTTTCGAACTTCCGGGCGTCAATTTCCATGCCGGCATCTTTGAGAGCCAGATTAATGAGTGTCTTTTTGGCTACCTTTAAATCGATGCCTTCTTTCCGCAGTTCGCCCCGGAGAGCCATCATATCCTTGACAGCCAGGCCCTTGTAGTCAGAAAAGACGACGGCTTTGGATTTTTTCAATTTTTCCGCCAAATCTTTGACGATAGATTTCTTTTGTTCTTTTGTCTGCGCCATTTTTGTCTGTTTAAAAAATAAAAAGCTGCATTATTCGCAGCCAAAAACAAAAAATTATTTTGTTTCCTCGGCAGGGTTTACGCTTGCACACCTGCTGTCTGCGGAATAAATTTTATGCACTATTAACTTTATATTAAAACGCCTATGCTGTCAATTATTCGGATTTGGGAGTTTCTTCTTTGGGCATTTCTACAGCTACTTCTTTTTTCTCTTTAGTCTTAACTTCTTCAGTTTTCGGAGCTTCCTCTGCCGATTTGGCTTCGTCTTTAGGCTTTTCTTCTTTTATATTTTCAGCGACTGGAGCGACTACTTTCGCTTTAGAAAACTCTACAGTTTCAGTTTTTACTTCCGCTACGGCGGGGGCTTCGGCCGCGACCTCCTTGTCCGCCTTAGCTTCAGCGGCGGCGGGCTCAACTTTCTTTGCTGGTATTTTCACTTTTCTTTTTGCGCCCGCTATGATCCCTTTTGATACGAAAAGATTATATACCGTATCGGAAGGCTGGACGCCTTGCGACAACCAGTATTTGATCCTGTCTTCTTTCAGAGTCGCGTTCTTGGTGTGCGGATCATAGTTGCCCAAAATTTCAACATGAGCGCCACCCGGCGCTATCCTATGTTCTTGTAGGACTATTTTGAATTGAGCCCGATTCTTTTTTCCAACTCGTTCAAGTCTGATGGTTAACATAAATCAAAAATTTAATTACTTGTCTAGTTTACAGGACATTTTCGAAAATGTCAACCCTTTTGAAATATTTTGCCTAATAATTGGCAGCATCCTAGTTATGCACATATCTTCTGTTGACAAGAAAATTAAAAACTGGTATAATGGGGCTGTAAAGTGAGAAAAACAAAAACTGAAACTCAATAAAATCACGTCAAAATGGCTTAAAATGTTGCTTTGACAATAGAAGACAGATCCTTATGGGGGCTGTCTTCTATTGTTTTAAAGGGGTAGTTCGTTGAGTTTAACCTCCAACGAAAGGAAGGAGGCCGCCATGACCAGGCAGGAAAGAAAGGATGAAGTCCGCTGGATGATCAGGGAGCTGGAAGAAGACAAGGAGTCTCTTCCCTACTTCCCGAAAACAAGAGCAGGGCTTTTGTTTGGCCTTTGCCGCCACTTCCTGGCTCTCCAGAAGGAAGAGCTCAAGAAAGAGGCAGCCGCCTAACCCTCAACTCTCCCACTCACCTCCCTCCCCCGAAAACCTTGTTGGCAGATTCTGCCAATGGGGTTTTTTCTTTGCCATTTTTGTCCACGAGGAACGAGCGGTTACAAAAATGAGCATCCCGCGCCAATTCTTTAAATTTAAATTAACATCAAGACTAAGCCGCAGGCCCCGCCTGCTTCGCTACGCGAAGCGTTGCGGGCAGGGATCCCGCGAATAAGATTTTCCATTACTGCAAAACCTTATTCGGAATTAGTGCTGGGATAGAACAATATAAAAAAAACGGGAGCCGCCAGTTTTGGCTGCTCCCCTAAAAAATCCATTTACTCCTTACTTACTTAACAACTCTGAAAGATATTCTGCCAGAAGCACTGGAATGGCATTTACATTATTCGTATTCCAAACCAATCTATACGGCAGACCGATCCTTCGTTTCCTTCCAAAGCAAACATCCAAATAGAACATGCCTTTCTTGTAATACACAATCGACTTTACGGAAGAAAGCTGTTTTTGGCTGAAAAATTTTTGGAGAACTTTCTTGACATCTTCCTCCGCTTTTTTCCTTGCACCAAATATTCTTTGTCTTTTTTCCGCCCTAAGACTCGTCAGCGCCGTAAACAACAAATAGTGTATATCCGCCAGATGTTTGCCCTTCCTTTTCACAACAACCTTGCAATTTTCCCCTCTAGGCTTTTTCTTGAAGCACTCCCTTAAATAAAGAAATTTTTGCAGCTCAGGCTTTCCCCTCTCCAAATCATCCTTTAATTTTTTATATAGCTTTTTGGGAAAGGTAATTTTAATATCTTCACCCTCCCATTCCAAATTAAACCTGGATCCTTTTCCAAGAAACCCAACCTCGATAAGGCCTTTGAAGATATCCGACCAACACTCTTTGGTCGCAATAACCGGCATAGCCTCTTAACCTCCCTGAAAAAGTTTTTTTATAGTAGCAAAGCATAGATTTATTCAATTAAAAAAAGAACCACAACCCTAAAATTGTAGTCCAAAAACAAACTTCTGTCAAGTATTAATTTTTTCTCGACACTATTTTAATATTTTCCCGCCTTGCCCGACCTGGTCCAGATGAATCGAAAGAAGTTTGGAAATGCCATCCTCGCCCATCGTCACACCGTAAAGAAAATTGGCTTGGCGCATTGTTTCCCGGTTGTGCGTTATAATAATGAATTGAGTATTATTGGAAAGTTCCTGGATAATTCTCCCGAAGCGCTTGGAATTGGCTTCATCCAGTGTCGCTTCCACTTCATCCAAAACCGTGAATGGCGGCGCACTGTGGTAAATAATCGCGAAAAGTAGCGCCAGCGCCGTCAGTGTCCTTTCTCCGCCGGAAAGCATCGGCAGTCCATTGATCCTTTTACCGGGAGGAGAGGCGAATATATCTATTCCGATTTCGCCCTTCTCCTGATCAGGTTCATTTTTTTCATTTTCTTCCCCTTCCATGTTTTCCTCCCCTTCGCTTTCTGCTTCTTCTTTGCCTCGCGCCGATCTTTTTCTTACTTCAATTTTTTTAAGGCTGGCGTTCCCGCCGCCGAAAATAATCCGAAAATATTTGGTAAATTCTTTGTTGATTTCTTCAAAAGTAGCGGAAAAAACTTCATTGATTTTCTGATCCATTTCCTTGATGATTTCCTTAAGCGATCCTATAGCTTTTTCCAGGTCTTCCGATTCTTTGGTCAAAAATTCATACCGTTTCCTCGTTTCTTCATATTCTTCAATCACCAAGGGGTCGATCCCCCCGATCTGTTCCATCTGCAGACGCAACTTGGAAATTTCCTTTTCTAAAGATTCTCTATCGATATCTTCGCTCGGCCCCTTCAGCTCCTCGGCATTCATCTTAAGCTCTTTCATAACTTCCGCGCGCAAATCTTCCTCGCGCACCTCTACCCGCGTGAGCGCGATCTTAGCTTCATTGAACTGGTCCTTGAACTTGCCGAGCTCTTCTTGCTTCACGCGCAGATTTCTTTCAATTTCAAAAAACTTCTGACGCTTTTGCCTGTCGAGTAGAATTTCTTCGTTTATTTTAGCGGAGATGCTTTGAATTTCGCCCCTGGCTATTTCAATGTCCGCTCTTATTTTCACGGTTTTTCCCTTCAGTTCTCCGATGACGGATAAGTCAGCAGGTATTTTGGCAGGAACCTCCCTTTCTGGAACTTGACGGGTTTCTTTTTTTCCTTTTTCGATATCAAGCTTGAGATCATGGAGTCTCTGCTGGATGACGGTAGCGTATTCTTTTATCTCCTGCAAGTCCTCTATTTTTTCCGCCTGACTTATTTTTTTCACCAGATTTTCTTGATCCTGCCGTATTTCTTCAAGATTTTCCCGGACATACCGAAGATCGACTGGAACGCTGGTCGTTCTGATTTCCTCCAGCATCTCCATATTTTTTTGCTTTTCTTTTTCGATTTCGATCCGGCCTTCCGATATGACCAGCTCTCGCTCCATTTCGTTGAGTTTGCTCCGAAGTTCGGATTGGGTTTTTTCCAGTTCGATTAGTTTTGTACTTCCGGACTGCGCCGCTGATTCCTGGTTTATTTCATCGGTCAGTTTGTCCACTTCCCGCTGGATATTCATCATTTTTCTTCCCAACTCATCCTTATTCTCATTCAGGCTGGAAGATTCTTTTTTGAAATTGGTCCAGCGATAGGTGAAAAGCTCGGTTTGCTTTTTCTTGAGTTTTCCGGCAATCTCTTCCCCTTGAACGGTTTTTTCGGCTTGCCGCTTGAGCATCCGCAGATGCGGCTTGATTTCCTCCGCCAAATCCCGGGCGCGATCCAGATTCTCCCGGGTTGACTCCAATTTTCGGCCGGAACGATCTTTCTTAATTTGATACTGCTTCACGCCGGCCGCTTCTTCGATTATAGACCTTCTTTCCAAGGGAGTGGCGACAAGCATCGCGTCGGCCATTCCTTGATTAACAATCGAGTAGCTTTCTTTTCCGATCCCCGCTTTGGCCAGGATATCGATGACATCTTGGAGCCTGACTCTTGATCCATTGATCAAATATTCAGCCTCGCCGCTGCGAAATGTTTTTCTGGCAATGGTAACTTCGCTGAAATCCAGCGGTATTTTTCTGTCTGAATTATCAAAAAACAGCATTGCCTGAGCGCTCCCGAGGCGCGCTTTTTTTCCAGAGCCGGCGAAAATAATGTCTTCCGATTTTTTGCCGCGTAAAGTTTTCATTGATTGTTCCCCCATCACCCAGCGGATAGCATCGGCAATGTTAGATTTTCCTGAACCGTTCGGGCCCACGATTGCCGTTATCACTTTCTGCCCGGTTGGGGGAAAAGAAAAATCCAACGTGGTTTTGTTGGCAAAAGACTTGAATCCGCTGATTTCTAACTTTTTTAAATACATTATGATAAATTCAAAATGCATCCGCCGCGGCGGACAAAATTCAAAATTTTGGTGTCGTTTCGCGACGATTTATATAAACAGGTCATAAGCGTAGCGAATACATCCACTTTGCATTTTTAGCTTTTAATTTTTATTTTGTCTGCCATCCCTTCGTTTCCAGCGCTTTTAGAGCGGCGTCCTTTTGCGCTTCCTGCTTGGAAGTTCCTTCCCCTTCGGCAATTAGCTCCTCATTCAAATACACTCCGACTACGAATTTTTTGTCATGATCTGGTCCGGATTCTTCCATAACCCGGTAGGACGGAGTGATGTCAGCCTTTTCTTGGGAACTTTCCTGGAAACGGCTCTTGGGATCCATATATAATTTTTTTTCAATGATTTCCGGCAATTCGCACACGACATTTTCCAGAATGAATTTCGCGGCCACTTTATAGCCGCTTTCTTTTTGGTCCAGATAAATTGAACCGATAATCGCCTCAAAGGCGTTGGCCAAAAGATATTGTCGGGCCTTCCCCTTATCCTTGGCTTCTCCCCGGCTCATCAGCAAATATTCTTCTACGCCAAAATTTTTCGCTATTTTAGCCAGCATTTCACCATTGACCAGCGCCGCCCGCCAATTGGTCAGATCACCCTCGGCGTTAGTGTAGTTTTCATACAGATATTCCGTCACGACCAACTCCAAAACGGCGTCTCCCAAAAATTCCAGACGCTCATTATGGTCGAGCTTGTAATCCCGGTGTTCGTTGAGATACGACCGATGGGTCACCGCTTGCTGGAGAATATTGATTTCATTAAATTTTATTCCCAGTTTTTTGGCTAGTGTTTCAACCACAAAATATTGGAATTCCTAATTTCTAATATCTAATTTCTAACAAAATCCCAACGTCCAATTAAAAATTTAGACATTTATGAATTAAAAATTGTTTAGAAATTAGAAATTGGTAATTAGAAATTTAAAAAAATTATTTAGCCTCTTCTTTTTTTAAGCTATCCGCACTCTCTTTATTATCTTCGGGATATTTATCCTTCTTAGAAGTGTCGTCTTTCATCGGCTCGCCCAGTTCCCGGTAGATCGTTCCCAGAACTCCGTTGACAAATCTTCCGGAAGATTCTCCGCCGAAAGATTTCGCCAGTTCTATCGCTTCATTGATAGCCACTTTCGGGGGAACTTTTTCGTAGTCGCCGTAAAGGAGCTCAAAAATACCCAGTCTTAGAATATTTCTGTCCACTGCCGTAACTTGCGCCAGTGGCCATTCCGGAGCGCATTTTTCGATCAGCTGGTCTATCTTTCCCCGATTTTCCAAAGTGCCTTTTACCAAATAAAAAATGAATGAATCATCATCCATTCCCGGACCGAATTCACCGACATTCTTTTTAATAATCTCGT
Organism: Patescibacteria group bacterium; assembly: GCA_038063775.1. Classification (GTDB taxonomy): domain Bacteria; phylum Patescibacteriota; class Minisyncoccia; order Moranbacterales; family UBA2206; genus UM-FILTER-42-9. The sequence goes on along the minus strand of JBBTUK010000028.1, from coordinate 2,967 downwards.
CCACGGCGGCATCGTTCTGACCCTTAAAGTCCCATTCATAAAGAGACTGCATCGCTATTGATCGTGATAGGTGCCTATTTGCCATGATGATATAAATCTCTAATCTACGCTAATTTAACTCTAATTATCTCGAATTTCCCTTTAATATTCTCTTGTAAATAAGGCCATTCTTGCTAAAACAGATGAGTATGCCGAGCTTAATATCTTTTGTTAACAGATAGCCCAATACTTGCTTTATGTCTTTAGTATAAAATTTGGAAGAATTTTTAAGTTTTACGATTATCTTATTATCAACAAGGAAGTCAAAATAATACATACCGAGATCAATTCCTTTGTGACTAATTCTTACCGGTAATTGTTCTCTGAATTTTATCTTTTTCTCTTCCAGTTCCTTAGCTAGCGCTTTCTGATAATATTTTTCCTGAAATCCACTACCTATAGAATTATAAACTTCAAAAGCTGAGCCGATTATTTCATAGCTGAGCTTCGGATAGATTAATTCAGCCATCTGAGATTAGAGATTATTCGCGACTTGATTAGAGATTGATTCGCGATTTATATCATTTCTTTTTTGACTTCTTGTTAATTTTTTTCATTGTGTCAACCACTTCTTTTCCTTTGTAAAATCCGCATTTCGGACAGGCTGAATGAGCGCGGACTGACGCCCCGCATTTGGCGCATTTCACTAAATTTTTCGGAGTGATTTCATATTGGACTCTCGCTCTGTCGCGCCTGGCCTTAGTGTGCCTTTGCTTTTGGACTGGCATAATTTAGAAGATGAATAATTAGGAGTATCTTGAAATACTATAAGTAAATTAGCACTAATTTTTCCTTTTGGCAAGCCCCCTCGGTAGCTTCCTTTGTTTGAAGTCAGGAAAAAAATTAAGCAGGCAATACTTTTTTTCGAGTAGCTTCTAGCGAGGCAATGTCCCTCAATGGCCGGAAACTTTTTCGGTGTATTTCGCATGGACCATATTTTTGGAGGCTTTGCATATGCAGTTTCGTGCCGTAGCCTTTGTGCCGATCAAATTGATACTGAGGATATTTATCATGCGCTTCCCGCATCAGTCGGTCGCGCGTGACCTTGGCAATTATGGAAGCGGCGGAAATTGATTTTATATATTTGTCGCCGTTCACGATCGCTTTCTGCTCCTGGCTCAGATTTGGAATTTTTTTGTTGCCGTCTACAAGGATTATGCATCGCCCCTCTCCCCACCCTCTCCCGCTGGGAGCGGGGGTTGGGGGGTGAGGGAAATTCTTAATTTTTTTTGTAAGGTCTCCCACCGCTTTTTTCATGGCCAAAAAACTGGCTTCTAAAATATTTATCCGGTCGACAGTTTCGTGGTCACAGATGCCGATGCCGACATGGAAATTATCCAAAATAAAATCGTAAAGTTTTTCTCTTTGTTTTTCAGAAAGAGTTTTTGAATCACGGACCAGATCAAATTGCCCCTCTCCCCGCCCTCTCCCGGCGGGAGAGGGGGTTGGGGGGTGAGGGAGGTTTTTCAGCGCAGCAGCGCAAGCCACAACGGGTCCGGCCAGCGGCCCTCTCCCCGCCTCGTCTATGCCAATAATAATTTCGTAGCCTTCGTTATATAACCCATTTTCTACTTGAAATGTTGACTTAATCATATTTACATTATATCTTTAAATTTAGTTTCCTGATAGTTCTTTCCTCATAAATCCAATGCCTGGGAGGGCAAAATGATAATTGATCCGTTGTTTGAGATTCTGCCGTTAATAGTCATGCACGAAACGGTGCAAAAGGCCAATCTCCTGGAAGGAATTCCTGTAATCGGGAGGGTGGCGAGGTATTCTGGTGATGTCTTGATGCTATTATCTCCAGGTGGTATCCCTGTTTTTGTGGCTAAAATTGCAAAGCGGTGTTACCAAGTGCGAAAGGAGCCGTCTGAACCTTAGGCAGCGCTCCTTTTTTATTTCCGGAAATTTGTGATATAATGCATTCAATATAAAACTATCTTGCAAACCCCATCGGGCAACCAGGGAAATGGAGATAGAAAAAATTATGTCTTATTTCGCTGAAAAAATTATATTTAGTATTACGCAGAAAGCCTTGATTTTTTAATTAGGGTTTTTTTAATTTCTAATTAACAATTTCTAATTTCTAAATAAGTCTCAATTTCCTAATGACCAAAAAGATTTGAGGATTAGACATTTGGACATTAGATATTGATTAGAAATTAGATATTAGATATTAGGAATTTTAAACAGAATAATATGCCTGAAACGATAAAAACAAAATTCACCCATCTTCACGTCCATACCCACTACTCGCTTCTTGACGGTCTTGCCAAGATCGACGATCTGCTTGACCGCGCGAAAGAGTTGGGCATGGACTCCATTGCCATCACTGACCACGGTGTGCTTTATGGCGCGATTGAATTTTTCATCAAAGCCAAAGAAAGAGGGATCAAGCCTATCATCGGGTGCGAAATGTACATCACCCCCACTGACTTGCACAGTAAAAATCCGGACAGCCTGGATCGCAAAAGAAATCACTTGATCCTTCTAGCCAAAAATGAAAAAGGTTACAAAAATTTAATGAAGCTCATTTCTATCGCGCATCTGGAAGGATTTTATTATAAACCCCGGATCGATCGGAAAGTTCTGCGCCAACTTTCTGAAGGACTCATCGGACTCTCCGCCTGCGCGGAGGGAGAAGTACCCTCCGCCGCCATCGCCGGGGATCTGGAAAAAGCCGAGAAGCTGGCGCTCGAATATCGGGACATTTTCGGCGCCGGAAATTTTTACTTGGAGCTCCAGCGCCATCCGAAATTTGCCAACCAGGAAATCGCCAACCAGGCGCTCATTGCCATCGCCAGAAAAAACGGCATTCCACTTATCGCCACCAACGACGTTCATTATATCCACAAAGACGACACGGCGATCCAGGACATTCTCATCTGCATCCAGACCAACCGGAAAGTGAATGAATCTGACCGGATG
>JBBTUK010000027.1:0-2103 GCA_038063775.1 Patescibacteria group bacterium | reverse complement strand
AAGGAAAAATTCACCCAGGAAAGATGCGCTAAAATTGAGGAAAAAATAAAAGAAAGAAGCGCGGAATTTGCGGAGAAAAAGGAAAAGCACGCAAATGTTTATAATAATCTTTTAGCCAGGATTGATAAATTTATCACCCGCTTTGAAGCTTTTAACACGGCCAATCCCGGGAAAATCACTCCCGAATCAATTGCTAAACTAAAAGCAGACAGAGATCAACTAGCTAAGCTTATTGCCGACTTTAAAACAAATTATGCGGATTATTTCGCGAAATTCAGCGTTGCAAAAAATTTCACTTGCGGAGAAACCGAAGGACAATTTAGAAGTTCATTGGTTGACGCTAAAGGCTATTTAAAGGGGGTACATGCGGCGGCCGCGAATATTAGACAGTTTGTGCGGGAAACAATCCATCCCGACCTCTTGGATATAAAAAAGCAGATTGCCAAAGCTAAAGGAGAAACAGCAGATCAGGATTAAAATAGAACAGAGGATAACGATACTAGCGATTAATAAATTTAAAAATTAACGCGCCTAAAAATTAGGGCCTTAAACAAAAATGGAAAACAAAAAAATGACAATCATAATAGTCGCGATTATACTCATTGCCACAGCGGCAATTCTCGGGATAAAACTGGCGGAGAAAAATACCCAGGTCAGCGCTCCTAAAGCAGAAATTTCAAAACCGGCGTCAAATACCACCAAAAATGGCGCTGACACTTCTTCCGTGAAAAGCGTAACTTCCGCCGACCCCGACATCAAAGCGCTTGAATCCGACCTCAATTCCGTGAGCGATGAGGATTTCAGCGACAGCAGTCTGTCGGATCAGAACGTAGGTCTGTAATCCTTTTCAGGAAATGTAAAATCCCTTCGGGAGCGAAGTCCCGAAAGGATTTTTTTGATCGGATAATTTAATCCGGACAAGGAGGTTGTAGTTCTATTTCGAGATACCGAAGGCCGACGGGGACGCGGACGATTTTGATTTTTTTGATTCCAGCGAGCGGGATAATTCTCGATGCTTCCCACTGGCCGCCCGGACGCAGCGATAGCGTTCTTCGCAGTATGTTCAACTGATCTTTCTTGATGTCAAGTTCAATCATTTGCTGTCTTGGTCCAGGAATCATCGGACCATTGCGTTGCGCCTGGGTCTCGGATTCGAAAGTTCCGACGCCGGAGATTTGTTCTTCGTAAATGTGGGTTGCTCCCATAAGTATTCCCATCATGCTCCGGCGGAGCAGGGAGTCTCCTTGGGATGAATTGTTAAAGATCCGCACGAACTTCGCCAGTTCCTTGAGCGTCCATTTGCCATGAAGGACTTTGGCTTGTCCGTATTTCCGGATTTCTTCCTGCACTTCCCTCAGCGCCTCTATCATTGTTCCCATCGTCGCCTCCTGGAAATTTTAGTAATTCCACTTTATCTTATCGGGAATAATTTGCAAGAGAAAATGTTAGTGATATAATATCACCATAGTCTGTAGTAAAGAACATGAAACATGAAACAATAAATAAAAAAAGAATCATTGCTCACTTAGACATGGATGCTTTTTTTGCCGCCATTGAAGAGCGGGATAATCCGCGGCTCAAGGGACGGCCGATTGTGGTAGGCGCCGACCCCGCACCAGAACAAGTTCGGTACGGGGCGGGCCCGAATGCAAAAATTATTTTAAGAGCGACTGGCAGAGGTGTCGTATCCACGGCTAATTATAAGGCCCGGGAATACGGGATTCGTTCGGCCGTTCCCATTTCCAAGGCTTGGGAACTTTCCCAGAAAGCCAAGCGAGAGGGCAAACCGGAGGCGGTTTTTTTGAATGGGCATTATAAAAAATACGGCGAAGTCTCCGCTCATATTATGGAAATCGTGCGTCAGTATTCTGATAAAGTAGAGCAGTCAAGTATTGATGAGATGTATATTGATTTAAGTTCTCCTAGAGCTAAGCTCTTGGAGCTCCAAGAGCTTAGCTCTAGGAATGAGGCACTTGAAAGGGTGATAAAAATTTGTGAAAAATTAAAAAAGGAAATCCAGGAAAAGGAAAAACTGACAGCCTCCATTGGTGTCGGGCCGAATAAACTAATCGCCAAAATAGCGTCTGACATGCAAAAGCCGGA
>JBBTUK010000026.1:2252-9466 GCA_038063775.1 Patescibacteria group bacterium | reverse complement strand
AAAAATAAAAATTATACCGCTGAAAAATAAAATTTTCCTAGAAATTAACCCCAGCACTAACTTTGCTGGAAATAAACTCACAACACTGGAAACTATCAAATTCAGAAGAAAACACTCGCGGCGCTTGGCCCGAATAGGGCCGGGCTATTCGCCCGCAGCGCCGCCAATATTATGCTGGCAAAGTTAGTGACGGGGTTAACTCAAAGCCTTAGCGATTTTTAAACTAATGTTTAATAGAAATAAAAAATTAATATATTTTTTACTGGCCGGACTTTTGGCGCTGAGCTTGATTTTGGCCGGAATAATTTTTTATTCTTCGCGGCAAGACTTGAGAGTGATTTTTCTGGATGTTGGTCAGGGGGACGCGATTTTGATTTCGCGCGGTTCTGATCAAATTCTGATTGACGGCGGTCCGAGCGGGCAGGTGCTCTTGGAAAAAATAGGGAAATATGTGCCGTTTTGGGACCGCAAAATTGAAGTAGTCATCACGACGCATCCAGACGCCGATCACATCGGCGGGCTCATAGATCTGATGCGGGCATATCAAGTTGGAGAAATAGTAGACACCCAAACCCAAAGTGAATCTCAGGTTTATAAAAAATATAGAGAATTAATTGATTCGGAGAAAATAAACGAAATCGAAGGCGTGGCGGGCGTGAACATAAAAATCGGAGACGGAGCGGAAATGAAAATTATAAGTCCCGCCGAAAATTATAATTCCAACGAAAAGGATACTAATCTCAACAGCATCGTGGCGCGGTTGACTTTTGGCGAAAATTCTTTTCTTTTTATGGGTGATCTGCCGGCCGAAGGCGAGCAATCATTAATTTCAGAAAAATCGGAGCTTAGCTCCGATGTGCTTAAAATTGGCCATCATGGCTCCAAATATTCTGGAAGCGTTGAATTTTTGAAAGCGGTAAATCCGCACGACGCCATAATTTCCGTCGGCGCCAACAACCGATATGGCCATCCCGCGCCAGAAATTATGGAAAGATTAAAAAATATGAGCGTAAATATTTTCCAGACGGATGAAAAAGGAGACATAATTTATAAATGTCAAAATCCAAATTCACAATGTCAAATCATGGCCAACTAATTGCCAATCTGACTTTCATATGTTAGCTTAAGGCCAGTTTTAGTACCTAAGAAATTGAATAAAATACCATAAAGAGGTGAAATCGTGTGTGATTATCAGTGTGACGAAAAACTTGGTAAAGTGCGGGCGGAAACAAGAAAGGCCAAAGCTGAAATAGAGAGAATAACAAGAGAGCACGGAGCGTATTTGGGCCAAATAGAGACTCTGCATTTCATGGAAAAGATCACGGGCGATATTGCGCCAGTCGGTAGTTACTGTTCCTGTGATGCGATGAAGAGGCTTTTGGATGCCGCCGGCTATCTGGCCGACATTAATTATTTCGCGGCGACAATCAGCGAAAGCAAAGCAACAGCCGAGTTATTCCGAGAACTAAGAAGAATCCTTTGGGGAATGGAACTTGTTCCCAAACGGACAACAGCGGTGGGATAGCAACTACTCGGTTATTTTCCGGCAAGCCGTCAGTGGACCCAACCGGGCACCACGGGCTTTTTTTATATCAAAATCGCCAAAAAATCCTTTAAAATAGCCATTTTTCCGCCTAGCCCTTGCCAAAAAACGCAGAGTATGCTATGCTTATTCACAGTCACAAGGGATTGCAATAGTGGCCTAGTCGAACATTTTTTTGCATTTAACCGCGTGTCTTTTAAATAACTAGTGAAATTGAGAATGGAAAAAGGAAAAATCGCTCGATTGACTGATCGTGGATTCGGTTTCATCTCTCGTGAGGGAGAAGAAAAGGATCTGTTCTTTCACTCCAATGAACTACAAGGTGTAGATTTCAAGGACCTGAAAGAAGGAGACGAAGTTCAATTCGAGGTTAGCGAAAGCCCAAAGGGGCCGAACGCTACCAAAGTATCTCGAGTATAAATCAGATATTTGCAGAAACTCTCCGGCGCAAGTCGGAGGGTTTTTTGTTTGCCAGTTGGTTTTTCTTGTGATAAGTTAAACTTTAGATAAATAATAACTTTAAAATCTATGAAGCAACATCCAAGCAAGGAAAGAACACTAGTCATCATCAAGCCGGACGGAGTCCAAAGATCTCTGGTCGGAGAAATTATCGGGCGCCTTGAAAGACTAGGACTGAAATTGGTGGCGGTAAAAATGCTTGTGCCGAAAAAAGACCACGTGGAAAAATTTTATACTCTTGATCCGAACTGGAGGATGATAACTGGAGAAAAAACCATCAAAGGCTATCGCGACAAAGGGCTCGTTCCTCCATCGGAGGATCCGCTCAAAATCACGGCCGCTATTCTGGAAAATCTCAAAAAATACATGGCTTCGGGGCCGGTGATCGCCATGGTCTGGCAGGGAGCGCATACGATTAAGATCGTGCGAAAAGTTGTTGGAAGCACCGAACCGCTGACCTCCGATATGGGTACTATCCGGGGAGATTTTGTTTTAGATTCCTATCAGATGAGCGACGGAGACGGGCGGGCCGTGAGAAATCTGATTCACGCTTCGGGTTCTCCGGAAGAAGCCAACATGGAAATACCCCACTGGTTTAAGGAAGAGGAGTTGGTCAATTATCGTCTGGTGCAAGAGCAAATTCTTTACGACGTGAATCTGGATGGGATTTTAGAATAAAAAGACTCTCTTCCAGGATGTAATAAAAATCCGATCTTATTGTATTTATATTCAGGCGCCGATAAGCATTGGCTTTGTTTGTATGAGCAAGCTATACAAAATAAATAGTCCTAAATTGGTGAAAACAATGACTGACGGGGGAGTCGGTGTTCTTCCGACTGATACTTTGTATGGCATAGTCTGTAGCGCTAAAAACAGGAAGTCTGTTGAACACGTCTATGAGCTCCGGGAACGGAACCTCAAAAAACCTTCGATAATTCTTATTTCAGACATGAAAGATCTGAAATTTTTTAGTATAAAATTAGACGAAGTAACTCGCAAAATACTTTCGCGAGTCTGGCCGGGACAGGTGAGCGTGATCCTGCCTTGCGCGGGCAAAAAATTCTCCTATCTTCATCGGGGCACCAAAAGTCTGGCATTTCGCTTGCCCGGCAAAAAAGATTTAGTCCGGCTGATCAAAAAAACCGGCCCACTGATCGCGCCCAGTGCTAATTTTGAAGGATTACTTCCGGCAACGACTGTCAGGGAAGCCAAAAATTATTTTGAAGACTGCGTCGACTTTTATGTTGCTGGCGGAAAACTTGAATCGTTGCCTTCCACTATTGTGGCGATTAAAAACGGAAAACTTTCGATCAAGCGGCAAGGCGCGGTGAAGGTGGTTTAGCCAAGCTAGGTTTAATAAATTTACAATAATTCTATGGCACGACTAAAAGTGGGATTGATCTTCGGCGGAAAGAGCGGAGAGCATGAAGTTTCACTGACGTCCGCTTTTTTTATTTATAACGCTCTGGACAAGAAAAAATATGAAATCATTTTGATTGGCATTGATAAGCAAGGAATTTGGCATACCGGTGGCGCCAAAGAGCTGTGGATCAATCCGGGAAAAACCGAGGTCACTCGGCTCAACAAAAAAAATCCGGAAATCACGGCGGTCAACAAAAAAGGAAAAGTTTATCTGATTGATCTTAAAAGCGGGAAAAATATAACGGATATTGATGTGTTTTTTCCCATTACTCACGGAACTTTCGGGGAAGACGGATGTCTCCAGGGATTTTTGGAGTTTCTCGGGGCGGCCTATGTGGGTCCGGGGGTTCTTGGTTCCGCGGTCGGGATGGACAAGGATGTGATGAAAAAACTTTTTCGCGATGCGGGTTTGCCGATCGGAAAATTTTATACTTTGCGAGACGGAGAAAAAAATAATCTGGCGCTAATCATAAAGGATCTGAAATTTCCTATTTTCGTGAAACCGGCCAACCTCGGCTCATCAGTTGGAGTTTCTAAGGCGAGGGACAAAAAAGAATTGGCAAAAGCTATTAAGGTTGCTTTTCAATATGACACAAAAATAGTTCTGGAAGAAAATCTAAAAGGGAGGGAGATTGAGTGTTCCGTTTTGGGAAACGAAAAGCCCATTGCTTCAATTCCTGGAGAGATAAAGCTTAAAAGCGATTTTTATTCTTACGACGCGAAATACATCAGTCCGGACGCGGCCACGCCGGTTCCGCGTGCCGAACTTAGTCAGAAAATAATAAAGCAAGTTCAAAAGGCGGCGGTTAAAGTTTTCAAGGTTCTAAATTGCGAAGGTATGGGCCGGGTAGATTTCTTTCTCACTTCCAGGGGCTTATATGTGAACGAAATAAACACTCTTCCCGGGTTCACTAGCGTTAGCATGTATCCAAAAATGTTTGCTGAGTCTGGAATTCCATATCCAAAACTTCTCGATAAACTTATCCAGTTCGGGATGGAAAGGAAAAAAAGAAGCGATAAATTAAAGAGAGATTTCAAATCATAACTCTTTCCACTTTTCTTTTCCCAAAAGAAAAGTGGAGAAAAGAAAAAGGCCGCAAGGCTCATGTCTCGATAAATTCCCGGCTTGCTAGCTAAAATTTATGTTCCGCCGCTTGATGGCGGGCTCCATAATAAATTTTTTTAACGCTCGCTTCGCCGCGAATTTATAGCGATTCATTTCGCAATTGCGGTCTATTTTTATCGCAAGTTTTTTTAGCTGGTCTTATTCATTGACTTTATGCAGCTGACGCAAACTTTCTTTTTCTGTCCGCCGATTTTTTTCGTTTGAAGATTGATGGAAAATTTCCGCCGTGTGGCGATATTGGAATGGCTTCTGCTGTTTCCGCTTTGGGGGCCTTTCCCGCAAATTTCACAAACTCTGCTCATGCCTTTTTTGTTCGCGAGCAGGGCGAGCGGCTACCCAGCCTCGTCCTCGACAAGTCTTCAGACAAGTCGAGGCGGGCAAAAAAGAGCATCCCGCACCAATTCGCACTTATTAAATTTATAGTTCTTCCAGATTAAGCCGCAGGCGACTCCGTGTCTAAAACTTTACATCACTGCAAAATTTTATTTGGAATTTGGTGCGGGATAAATCAGTGTTGATTAGTATCAGAATCTAGAGTATCATGGAAATAAAGTTTTAGCAAGGATTCCTTAGCTAGCAAAAAAAGCATGTTAAATATAGCAGTTCTGATCATATTCTATTTTCTAATATTGATCTATTCAATCATAATCCACGAAGTGGCGCACGGCGTCATGGCTTTGTGGCTGGGCGATAATACAGCCAAATATGCGGGAAGAATTAGCCTCAATCCTTTCAAGCACATCGATCCTTGGATGACCATTATGGTTCCGTTTCTCATGCTTCTGATGACCGGCGGGCGGCTAGCTTTCGGCGGAGCCAAGCCGGTTCCTTATAATCCCTATAATCTCAAAAATCAAAAATGGGGTCCGGCGCTGGTGGGCTTTGCCGGTCCGGCCTCTAATATTTTGTTCGCCCTGGCTTTTGCCATCGGAGCAAAATTAATAAGCATACCGGCGGCAATTAAAATTGATATTATAAATAATGTCCGCTTAGCTGAATGGGGAACGGTAGCGCAAGTCATTTCCGGTTCAGGCGGGTCGATATTTTTTACTCTCTTCATCATTGCTATTTTCTGGAACATACTTTTGGCAGTTTTCAATTTGATACCCATCCCGCCACTGGATGGATCAAAACTTTTGTTCGCCTTGATTCCGATAAAAATTGAAACTGCGGCCATGCTAGAACAATTCGGATTTATCTTCCTTTTGATATTCATATTGTTTTTCCCAGGACCCCTAAGCCTGATCCTTAATTTTTTCTGGATGCTTTTTTTTGGGTTAGCAATCTAAATGGCCGGGATTGACCCCATAGTGAATTTTCGGCCGTTCGGCGCAGCCGAACCGAAATATATCAGAAGCCGAAAATCTACTATAGGGTTGACACTCCTTCGCAAATCCTCTATTATTATTTTGCTAATTCGCTAGCGGTTTTTATTTAGACAAAAGAGTTGCCAACCCCGCACCAAATTCCGGGTATAATTTTGCAGTAACGTAAAATTTTATTCACGGAGTCGCCTGCGGCTAGGCCTGGATAAAATATAAATTTAATAATTATGAATTGGTGCGGGATTGTGCATTTTGTTGCCACTCGTGCCTCGCGGACAAAATGCCAACAATCAATCAACTAAAACGGCGATCAAGAAAAAGCGCGGTTAAGAAAACCAAAACGCCGGCTTTTAAAAATGTTTTCAACACTCTTAAGAATAAGCCGATCGGTACCGAGAGCCCTTTCAAGAGAGGGGTGTGCCTCAAAGTGAGCACGACCACTCCCAAAAAACCTAACTCGGCACTGCGAAAAATCGCGAGAGTTCGACTTACTAATGGCATGGAAGTTACGGCCTACATTCCGGGAATCGGGCATAATCTGCAAGAACACTCCATTGTAGTTATTCGCGGCGGGAGAGTAAAGGATCTTCCGGGAGTGAGATATCACATTGTCCGGGGAGTTTTGGATTCAGCCGGAGTGGCGGATAGAAAAAGAGGTCGAAGCAAATATGGAGCCAAGAGAGCCAAAGCCAAGGAATAATAAATTAGCGAAGCGCATATGCCACGCCGAAAAAGAATATTTAAAAAGAATTTTAAACCGGACTCACGTTATGGGAACTTACTAGTGAGTAAGTTTGTTAATAGCCTGATGGAAAGAGGAAAAAAGACCACAGCCGAAAGAATAATGTATGATGCTTTCGATATCATCCATGAAAAAACCAAAAAAGGCGGGCTTAATGTTTTTGAACAAGCCTTAAAAAACGTAGCGCCGCTCGTTGAGCTCAAATCCCGGCGCGTGGGTGGCGCTAATTACCAGGTGCCGATCCCGGTGTCAGGAGAAAGAAGGACCACTTTGGCGATCCGCTGGATAAAGGATGCGACTAAATCCAAAAAAGGCAGAAAAATGGCAGAAAAACTGGCCGATGAATTGATTGACGCTTCCAACAAAATCGGAGCGGCTATGAAAAAAAGAGAGGATGTCCACCGCATGGCCGAAGCCAACAAAGCATTTGCGCACTTTGCATAATATAAATTTTAAATTATAAATTTGAAATTTTAAATCAATTTTGAATTACTAAATGTTTAAATTATTTAAATTTTTTTCATTTTTATTTCAATTAAAATTAAAAATTTAAAATTCTGACATGTCACGTCAGTATCCAATCGAAAAATATAGAAA
>JBBTUK010000026.1:0-2152 GCA_038063775.1 Patescibacteria group bacterium | reverse complement strand
CACATCGACGCCGGCAAGACGACTGTTACCGAGCGCGTTTTGTTTTACACCGGAATAACCCACAAGATCGGGGAAGTGCACGAAGGCGAGGCCACGATGGACTGGATGGAACAGGAAAAAGAACGAGGCATCACCATCACTAGCGCGGCTACAACTTGTTTTTGGAAAAATCATCAGATCAACATCATCGATACTCCTGGACATGTTGATTTTACCGTGGAGGTGGAAAGATCGCTTCGCGTTTTGGACGGGGGCGTGGTTATTTTCGACGGCAAAGAAGGAGTGGAGCCTCAATCGGAAACTGTTTGGCGCCAAGCCGACAAATATAAAGTGCCGAGAATTTGTTTCATTAACAAAATTGATAAGGAAGGAGCCGATTTTTATTTTTCGCTAAAAACTATTTGGGACAGGCTCACGCCTCACGCGGTAGCCATTCAAATTCCCATCGGCGAGCGGAATGATTTTAAGGGCGTGGTGAATTTGATGAATATGAAAGCTTATACTTTTGCCGGAGAGATGGGAGAAAAAGTGCTGGAAGCCGAGATGCCGGCAGAATTGGTCGAAAAAGCCAAGGAGTGGAGAGAGAAAATGGTAGAAAAAATTGCCGAGCAAGACGAGACGCTGGTGGAAAAATATTTAAGCGGCGAAGAGATAAGTGAAGCAGAATTAAAAAAAGCTTTGCGGAAAGGAGTTTTAGCCGGAACCGCAGTGCCTGTTTTGACCGGCACTGCTTTGCGCAACAAAGGCGTGCAGTTGGTTCTGGACGCGGTGATTGACTATCTGCCTTCTCCAGTCGATGTGTTAGCTGTCAAAGGCTTTGATATTGGGGACAACGAAAAAGAAATTTCAATCGAAGCCAAGGACGACGCACCTTTCGCGGCGCTGGCTTTTAAGGTGGCGACGGATCCTTTCGTCGGACAGCTGACTTTCTTTAGGGTTTACGCGGGAATAGTCAAGGCCGGCTCTTATGTTTTGAATTCCAGTAAAGGAGAAAAAGAAAGAATCGGACGGATACTTAGAATGCATGCGAACCACCGAGAGGAGATAGAGGAGCTTGCCGCCGGAGGAATCGGGGCATTGGTTGGTATGAAAAATACAACTACCGGTGACACCTTGTGCGATCCGGATCATCCCTTGCTGCTTGAATCAATCACTTTTCCTGAACCGGTTATTTCCATTGCCATTGAACCCAAGACTAAAGCTGATCAAGAAAAAATGGGCATGGCGCTTAGAAAACTTTCCGCGGAAGATCCAACTTTTCGGGTTCGCACTGACGAAGAAACCGGACAAACTATAATTTCCGGCATGGGAGAGCTCCATTTGGACATCCTGGTTGATCGAATGAAACGGGAATTTAAGGTGGAAGCCAACATTGGCAAGCCGCAAGTCGCTTATCGCGAAACCATCAAAAGCGCTTCCCAGGCGGAAGGAAAATATATCAAACAATCGGGAGGCCATGGTCAATATGGGCATTGCTGGATCAAGGTGGAGCCGCAGGAAGCTGGCAGAGGGTTTGAATTTGTGGACGAAATTAAAGGCGGAGTTATTCCAAAAGAATTTATCACTCCAATTGGAAAAGGAGTTAAGGATGCCATGGAAAATGGTGTTATTGCCGGCTATCCACTGGTTGACATCAAAGCGACAGTTTATGACGGATCTTTTCACGAAGTTGACTCTTCCGAGGCGGCCTTTAGGATTGCCGGATCGATGGCCCTGAAGGAAGCGGTGAGAAGGGCTAATCCGGTAATTCTGGAACCGATAATGAAAGTGAATGTTACCACTCCGGAAAATTTTATGGGTGATGTGGTCGGAGACCTCAATTCCAAGCGAGGGGTTATCCGCGAAATGGGCGACCGGGGCGAAGGCTCGGCGCGAGTGAAAGTGATTGACGCGGAAGTCCCGCTGTCAGCCATGTTCGGCTATGCCACCCAGCTCCGTTCAATGTCACAAGGCCGCGCCAATTATTCTATGGAATTTTCTCATTACGCCGAGGTTCCCAAAGCCTTGGCCGAAGAGATAGTTGGAGGGAAGAACTGACGCGCAAGCGTCATCCCGAGCCCCGCCGTTCGGCGGGATGAACTCCGCGAAGGATCTAAGGTTTTTACTTGATTTAGATAAAAATTCAGCCCCTGAAAAGGCTGTTTTTTTGTTT
>JBBTUK010000025.1:25095-31656 GCA_038063775.1 Patescibacteria group bacterium | reverse complement strand
GTATGCTCACCGACGAAGTAAAAATAAAGGTCCACGCGGGAAAGGGAGGAAACGGAGTGGTGGCTTTTAATAAGACCAAGATGAGCCTCGGGCCGACCGGCGGACGGGGAGGCAACGGCGGGAATGTTTATTTCCAGGGCGTTTCCGATTTGACAGCATTGAATAAATACAAGCAAAAACGCGATTATTACGCGCCGGACGGCAACAATGGCGCGCGCGACAAATCAACCGGTCACGACGGCAAGGATATTATTTTAATCGTTCCGATTGGGTCAGTTTTGAAAAATTTAGGCACTGAGGAAAGTTTTGAAATCACCCAAGTTGGGCAAAAAATTCTGGTCGCCAAGGGGGGACGGGGAGGACAGGGAAATTTTTATTTCCGATCGCCCTCCAACACCAGTCCGCAAGAATGTGAAAAGGGAAAAGCTGGAGAGGAGTTTGAATTTTTTGTGGAACTTCGGCTGATTGCGGATATCGGACTTATCGGTTTGCCCAACGCCGGAAAATCAAGTCTGCTCAATGAACTAACGAAAGCCGATGCCAAAGTGGGAAATTATGAATTTACCACGCTTGAGCCGAACCTGGGAACTCTGGAAAATATAATTATCGCCGATATTCCAGGGCTCATTGAAGGCGCCGCGCAAGGCAAGGGCTTAGGCATAAAGTTTTTGAAACACATTCAAAGGACAAAAACACTCCTGCACTGCCTGAGCGCCGAATCTAATGATATCTTAGGGGACTACCGAATAATTAGAAACGAACTGGAAAGTTTCAGTCCGGAATTCAAGCAAAAGCGGGAGATTATCCTTCTGACTAAGACCGATTTAGTATCCGCCGACGAACTAACCGAAAAAATTAAAAACTTGAAAAAATACAACTTTGAAGTCATGCCGATTTCGATCCATGATTGGGAAGGGCTACAAAGTTTGAAGCAAAAAATAGGCAATTTGGTCTAGCCTGGTCTTTTGTCAAATTTTTTACCCATGCTATAATAAAAATATGGATAATAGCAGGGACTCTAGGGAAAATTTGAGCCTAGAAAAGAAATCTGCGGATAAATTTACAGCTTTCTTAGGAAGTTGGAAGTTTCTTATTTTCCAGACAATTTTTTTTGCTTTTTGGATAATTTTAAATGTTGTTGCTTTTACTAAACACTGGGATCCATTTCCTTTTATTTTACTGAACCTAGTAGTCGGATTCCAAGCCGCTTATGCCGCGCCAATAATTTTGATGAGTGATAATCGGGCCGCGGAAAGGGATCGGAAAAAAGCCGCTCTCGACTTGGCCACTGACCGCAAAGCCGAAAGAGAAATTGAGCAGCTCCAGGAACATCTCAAGCGGATTGAAAGCGAAAAATTGGACAAAATTTTGGAAATATTAAAATCCGGAAAATAGCACAAAATGCCTGAAATAATTGCCAAAAACTTAACATTAGTTTTGATACTTTCTGCTCTGTGGACCATTCCTTGGAAGGGCATTGCGCTTTGGAAGGCCGCGAGACGCGGAGATCGGAGCTGGTTTATTGTTATTTTGATTGTCAGCACACTGGCCATTCTTGAGATTCTATATATTTTCTTTTTTTCCGGAAAAAAGGGTGATGCCGCAGAGTAATTTTAAAGTAAAAAATTAGAGAAAACGGGATGTATTGGCTCTATCTCATAATTTTCGTACTGGCAGTTTTAGCCCCGGACATCATACGCAAAGATTTTTATTTTTTGTCGGAAAAGCGAACAGAAGAAATGCTCATTTTTTTACTGGGAATAGCCGGATTCCTGTTTTTTATCTGGCAGGATTATCAATTATTCCTACAAAAGAAGGAAAAAATAAAAGATAAAAAGACGATTGACCAGACTATTAAAGACTTGGTTGATTCCTACAGTTATATCGGCGAAGTGAACCGGAAAATGGATATTTTAATGAATATCGCCTTGGGGCTTACGGAAAAAACAAATCTAACCAAAAAAAAGGAAACGGAAATTTACCATACCATCATGGACGCAGCAAAATTCTTGATGAAAGCTGATTGCGCTCTCTTGCGATTTATAAACACAAACAATAAAAATTTGGAAAGAGAAATCAGGATGCCGGAGTGTTCCTGCGAAATCAAGAACAAGGATTTGGTAGAACTGAGAAGCAATATAGGGACGAAAAAAACTGACAATTTTTTCATTTTCTTGTCGCATCAACAAATAAAACACATTAAGTGCTACCTGATAGTGAAGGGCTATGTGGGACAAGAGGAAAAAACCATTGAAATGATGAGGGTGCTAGCTTCGCAAGCGCTCTTCGTCTTCTCCTATGCCGATCACATATTGGACTGAAAATTAAATTGAAAATCGGAAAAAATTTAGAATAAATTATTTTACGATTTCAAAACCTTTCTTTTTCCACGCATCTAGCCCATCGGAAAGCGCAAAAACATTGAAAATTCCCAAATCATAAAGGCGCACCGCGCCCTTAAAGGCCCAAAGTCCGTCGTTATCATAAAGGATGATCTTTTTTCCAGGAATGATTTTGTCCGTCTGTGTTTCCAGATCATCCAGGAAGATATTTACGGCATTCTTGATGTGACCGGCGCTGAATTGGCCGCTTTTTCTGAGATCAACTATAAATACGTTGCTATTACTGTCCAAGAGCTGCTTTAGTTCGTCCGCTTTGATATAGGTGACTTTTGACTGATCAACAAAGGATTCGGGATTTCCTGCCGACAAAGTCGGGTTGTATTTATTTTTCCAGGCGGGAAAACCGCCGATCAAATAAAAATAATTTTCAAATCCATTGTCTTGGAAAATTTTTTCCATATAAGAAATGTCTTGCGCGGAAAGAATGTCCGATACCACCACATATATTTTCTCCTTATCCAGAGACGGCAGGGCATCAGCCAGTGCCGAAGCCGTAATATTTTTTGAGTTTATAATATGTTCTTTGTTAAAATCGCTTTCGCCTCTGATGTCGATTATCGTTAAATCTGTTTGCGTGATCATTTTTTTGGAAAGTTCATCACTTTCAATGCCTCGCGCTTTTCCCACACTTGCTTTAGGCTGGGACGTATCGGGAGCAATCGGTTTTTTTTCCTTGAAAGAAGGCCTGATAAAAGTTGCTAGAGCCACAAAAACAATCAAAAAAAATCCAATTGCCAGGGCCAAAATATTCTTATTTTTAGTTAATTTGTTTTCCACAGAGGTTATTTTAAGATGCTGCCGATAAAATTTTGGTAGCCGTTCATGAATTCTTCTATTTTCATGTTAGTTTTTCCTTCCAGCTGAACTTCTTCTAAAATGACGACGCCAAGATTGCATTGGACGCCGATTTTCTCGCCGATTTGGAATATTTCCCCTATATGATGTTTTGTCTCAGGGTTATTTTTAAGAAAGCCTATCTTATTTAATTTAATCCGCCTGGGCCCGCTTTCTCCCTCCCAATAAGCAAAAATTCCGGGCCATGGAGTAAAGGCCCGAAAAAGATTATAGATGGTCTCGGCGTCTTCCGCCCAAATTATTTTCCCATCTTCCTTTTCAATTAACTGGCAAAGGGTGGCCTGGGAATCATTTTGCTTTTGAGGGGTTATTTTTCTTTCTATCCAAAGCGGGATGGTTTTTAGCAGCAGCGCGGAAGAAATTTTCGCTAATTTTTTTGCAAGCTCTTGCGCCGTTTCATTTTTATCGATAGCGGTCTTTTTCTGACCAAGAATGTCTCCCGTATCAATTTTTTCATCCATAAGCATCAGGGTAACTCCGGTTTCCTTTTCGCCATTAAGCAGCGCGTTTTGAATCGGAGAGGGCCCTCGGTATTTCGGCAAAAGCGAAGCATGCACATTCAGCGCCCCAAAGCCGGGGAGGCTTAAAACCGAAGCCGGAATTATTTTTCCATAGGCCGCCAGAATGATGAGGTCCGGTTTTTGGACTCTTAATTCTTCGATAACAGATTCATTGAACTTGCTCGGCTGAAAAACTGGCAGTTTGTTCTTATCAGCCAGTATTTTGACGGCTGATTTTTTTACTTCTTGTTCCCGCCCAGCCTTTTTATCGGGTTGGGTATACACCGAGACTATATTATAGCCGGTGGTAATGAGGGACTCTAATATTTCCGCGGCGAACTCCGATGTTCCCATGAAAATTGTTCGCAGTTTTATTGCTTTGTTTGGCATATTTTTTTTATTTTATTTTCTGCGGCTTTTGCCGGCTTTTTCTTTTTGTAAAAACAATCCCATTGAGATGATCAATTTCATGCTGCAGTGCTCTGCCGAGCAGCGCTTCTCCGGAAATAACCCGGGCTTTCCCCGTTTGATCCTGAACCGCTACTTTCACTTTAGCATACCTTTTCACCGGAATGAACAATCCCGGGAAAGAAAGACAGCCTTCTTCGCTGACGATTTTTTTCCAAGACTTGGACTTTATCTTCGGATTAATAAGGACAAAAGTTTTACCTGCAAATTTTATGACTGACATTTGCAAGGATTTTCCCACCTGGGGCGCGGCCAAGCCGAGACAATTAGTGGTTGCATCCATCGTTTCAAGCATATCAAAGAGGAGCTCCTGTATTTCCGGGCTTTTCGCATCTGTTATTTTTTTCGCTTTCTTTTGAAGAATCGGATCAGGATATAAGCGTATTGGTAGGATAGCCATACCCGGTAGTAGAATTTCGACAATTTATTCTCATACAAATTGTCGAAAATCGTTTCTAGTTTGATTAATTTGTACTCTGCTGCCTTATGCCCATCTTACTCGCAAGGCGAGTGGTCGAAATTTCACTACTGGGCATAAATTTAAATTATTGAGATCGGGTCCATATCAATTATCCAGCCAGTGGGCAGAAAATTTAATATTTTTCTCAACTCCTGCGGCAACTCACCGTCATTTTTTATCAATTTTAAAATAATTTGCTTTCTGAAACGCCCCCGAATTTTCGCAACAAAGGCCGTATGTGGCTCAGAAATTATCGTATTCGTAAAATTCTTTTCCCGCAAAAGGCCGTAAACTCGGCTTGTTTCGGAGTCCACGTTTTTTAAATTATAATCTTGAAAAATAAATTTTACAAGCCGGCCAAAAGGGGGTAAGCGCAAAGCTTTTCTTTCCTTTATTTCCATTTCGTATAACTTTCTAAAGTCTTTTTCAGCGATAAGGCGCATTATCCCGCTCTCCGGATTAAAGGTCTGAATCAAAACCAGGCCTCTCCATTTTGAATTCGGCCTTCCAGTCCTGCCGGAAACCTGGACAATGTTTTGATAGGCCCTCATATTGGCGGAAAAATCCGGTAAAGAAAGCATATTATCCGCGTCAATGATACCAATGAGGGACACATTTGGCAAATCCCAGCCTTTGGAAATCATCTGAGTTCCGATCAAGATATCAATTTTTCTGGCAGAAAAGTTTCGATAAATTTTTTCCTGAAAACCCGCTTCTTTCACGCTCTGTTGGTCGGCTCTGGCAATCCTGGCGGAAGGAAACAAATTTTGAATTTCTCTTTCCACTTTTTGCGTTCCAACTCCAATATTGGAAAATGCCAGGCCTTTACACTTGGAACATTGCGGTGTAATCGAAGTTTTATACGAACAATGGAGACATACATACGCTCCGTCCCGGTCATAAACCAAGGCCCGATCGCATCGGGGACATTTTAGGACGCTCTTGCAGGCCGTACAAAGGGAAAAACTGCTCATCCCTTGGCGATTTATGAAAAGGATCACCTGGAGATCATGTCCGAGCGCGTAACCGATTTCGGATTGCAGTTTTTTGGAAATTGAAGAATAATTTCCTTGCCTACCGGCAGGCAGGTTTTGCCAGCGTTCTTTTTTTGAATCAACCAAAACAATTTCCGGCAATTGCGGTTCTATTTTTGGAGGAATTTTGAGGTAGGGGAGAGTGAGCAAATGATATTTCCCCTTTTCGGCTTTATAAAAAAATTCGATGCTGGGCGTGGCTGATCCGAAAACTATTTTTGCCTGATGCAATTGGGCCAGTTTTTCAGCGACAGTCCGGGCGTCGTAACGCGGATTCATATCCCATTGCTTGAACGACATATCCTGCTCTTCGTCAATGACTACCAAACCCAGTTTTTTGAATGGAGCGAACACTGCCATCCGCGAGCCGATAATTATTTTTGCTTCACCGGATCTGATTTTTTTCCAGGACGAATAAAATTCTCCTTTAGAAATTTTGCTATGCAAAGTAACTATCTCCTCAGATTTAAAATATGCGCCGTATCTTTCTAGGGCTTGTGGCGTCAGCGTTAGTTCTGGCAACAAAATTAAAAATTGACATTGCGGATCGCGGTTCTCAAGTTTCAAGATTGCGTTAATATAGACTTCAGTTTTGCCCGAACCGGCCGGACCGAACAAATAGTATCCCGTATCCTGCAACCTGGAACCTGAAGCCTTTTCGGTAATTTCATCAACCGCTTTCTGCTGATCTTTCGTTAAAATAATCGGGTTGTGGGTTATGGGTTGTGGGTTATGGGTTGTGGGTTGTGGGTTTCGCGCCTTCACTCTCTTGGGCACAAAAGATTTTAGGACTATGCCAAGCGGTGAAATGTAATAATTGGAAATAAATTGGGCAAGTTTAA
>JBBTUK010000025.1:0-24995 GCA_038063775.1 Patescibacteria group bacterium | reverse complement strand
CTTTTTCTTTCATAATCTAACAATAGCATCAAATCATACAAAAATAAACCAGAAACATTGCAATTACGCTCATTTTAAAGTATTCTAAGGCTATGCAAAGGAAAATTTTTATCAGCATTAATCTCCCGGAAAAGGACCAGAAAAGGCTATCTAAATTTACCGCGCAACAGCAGACTTTACCGGTCCGATGGACCAAAGAAAAAAATCTCCATATAACGGTTGACTTTCTCGGCCATGTCAGCGATGACCTGGTTGCCGGCATCTGCGAAAAAGTCCGCGAAACGGTAAAAAACAGCGAAGTTTTTGATTTGGAATTTGAGGAGATTTTGCTGGGTCCAACCAAAGAAAAACCGCAGATGGTTTGGCTGAGCGGAAAGATCAGCGAAGAATTGAGAATTCTGCAGGAGCAGATTGAAAAAAGTTTAGGAATTTTTGTGGCCAGCAAAAAAACTTTTCGTCCACACGTAACTCTCGGCCGGATCCGCAAAAATAAATGGGAAGCCCTGAAAGAGACACCGGAAATTTTCTCAAAATTCACCATGATTGTTTCGGTTGAGTCCGTTGAAGTTATGGCTAGTGATTTTTCAGGTGACGGACCGGAATACACCATTATCGAAAGTTGCCCCTTGTCTTAATAAATTATTTACTGCCATATAACGTTATATAATAGCCATAAGTAATGAATATACTTGGAGTTAGAATTGATAATTTATCCGAAAAAGAAATACTTGAAAAAGTCAGAAGCTTTTTAGGAGAAAAGAAGTTCCATCAAATTGCGACAATTAATCCGGAATTTATTTTAGAAGCGGGGAGGAATGAAGACTTTAGGAATATCCTGAATAATTGCGACTTGAATGTCGCCGACGGATTCGGTCTTAAAGTTGCTTCTTGGCGAAGCGGCGAAAAATTAAACCTTAGAATAGCCGGCGCGGATTTAATGGAAGAAATTTTAAGACTTGCCGAAAAAAATAATTTAAAAAATTTTCTGGTGGCCAACAGCAGGGGACTGAGCACATGGGAGGAAATCCGAGACGCAATTTTGAAAAATTACCCCACCTTGAAAGTAAGTGGCATAAATATGGATTATCATTCCGGGCTTGACCCGGAATCTAGTCGCGCAATTTTAGGTTTCTCACTGGATTCCCGTTTTCACAGGAATGACAGAAACAATATTAATGAATGTGCGATTGTTTTTTGTAATTTTGGCGCGCCATATCAGGAAAAATTCCTTCATTCGCTAAAATCAATGAAGAATAGTAAAATAAGGCTAGCTATGGGCGTTGGGGGAAGTTTTGACTATCTGACTGACAAGATCAACCGAGCACCGGTTTTCATGCGGAAAATAGGCCTAGAATGGCTCTGGCGACTCATCCAACAGCCAAGGCGTATAAAAAGAATCTGGAATGCAGTAATAATTTTTCCGATAAAAGTGATTTTCAGCAAATAATTTATGAACCCCGCTAGATAATCCTCGGGGAAAATATTATGAATATTAATGGCAAAACATCTAATGGGGTAAAAAAAATTCGCGTTAGATTCGCGCCGTCGCCGACAGGATACTTGCATATCGGAGGAGCAAGAACCGCGCTATACAATTTTTTGTTTGCCCGGAAAAATAAAGGCAACTTTATTTTGCGTATTGAAGATACGGACCGGGTGCGCTTAGTGGAAGGTTCACTGGAAAGCTTACTGAAATCCCTAAAATGGCTCGGACTTGATTACGATGAAGGCCCATATATTCAGTCGGAAAGGCTAGAAATATATCAAAAATATGCTCGAGAACTCGTCCGGATGAGCAAGGCCTATTATTGCTTTTGCGAACCGGAAAGGCTACAGGCCTTGCGGGAAGAACAAGCTTCAAAGCGCCAAGCCCCGATGTACGACCAATATTGTTTGCAAAATATCAGTGAAGAGCAGATCAATCAAAGCCTGAAGGAAAATTGTCCGCACACAATCAGGCTCAAAATTCCCAAGAATGAAACGGTTGAATTCACGGATGCGATTCGCGGAAAAGTAAAAATAGACACGAATACAATTGATGACCAGATACTTTTGAAATCTGACGGCTATCCGACTTACCACTTGGCCAACATTGTAGATGATCACTTGATGGAAATAACCCACGTTATTCGTGGCGATGAGTGGATTCCGAGCACTCCAAAGCATATTTTGCTTTATAGAGCTTTTGACTGGACAATTCCTGAGTTCGCCCATCTGCCGCTGCTACTCAATGCGGATCGTTCCAAACTTTCCAAAAGACAAGGCGACGTGTCACTGGAAGATTATGTTAAAAGGGGGTATTTGAAAGAAGCGTTGATTAATTTCATTGCTCTCTTGGGCTGGAATCCAGGCGAAGGTAGCACCCAGGAGATATTTTCATTGGAAGAGTTGATAGAAAAATTCGATTTAAGTCATGTTCATAAAGGTGGAGCGGTGTTTGATCTGAAAAAACTGAACTGGCTGAATTCAGAGTATATTAAAAAATTGTCGCTTGAAGAATTATATGAAAAATCCTTGGAATTTTTCCAGCAGAAAAATTTTTACCAGGGCGTGTCGGAAGAAAAAAAATCCGAAGAATATTTAAAAAAAGTTCTGGCTGTCGAGCAGGACCGCTTGAACAATTTGTCCGAAGTAGGGGAGCACAACAAGTTTTTCTTCCAGAATGTTGATTACCCTCGGGAGCTTCTTAAATGGAAAGATATGTCATTTCCCGACTTGAAAAATTCGCTGGATAAATCAAAATGCGTCTTGGAAAAAATAGACCAAAAAGATTGGACCAAGGAAAATTTGGAAAAAGCCTTGCTGAAAGCCGCCGGAGAGAAGCGGGGAGACCTACTTTGGCCGCTCCGCGCTGCCTTAACCGGAGAGCAAAAATCGCCCTCACCTTTCGAAGTTGCCTGGGTTTTAGGCCGGGAAGAGTCGCTAAAAAGGCTAGATTTTGCTTTAAATAAAGCCTCTGGCTTGAAATAACCATGTTTTTATGATATAATTGACTCGTGCAAGGGTCTTTTTCTTATGCCCAGTAAGAATTTTGGCATGATATTTACCAAAATCATCTGGGATTGCATTTGCTTGCGTGGGTGTTATTTGTTAATATAATTGTTACTTTTAGAAATTCCGTTTTCGAGACTCGGTCGAAATTTCACTACCAGACATGGAAAAAACAAAACACAAAAAAATAGCTGGATTCGCGCAAGTCTTTGCCGCCGCAATTATTTTAATTTTGGCGGTTTTTGTTTCTCAAAATGTAAGAAAAGCTGAAAGCTCCGATTGCAGCCTATTGACCGGCGATGACAAGAAAAAATGCGAAGAGCTGGAGAAAAAAGCCGAGGCGTACCAGGATCTGATCGACATCAAAAATAAGCAGCAGAACACTTTGCAGAAGCAGATGGAGGTTATTGACCTGGAGCAGTCCAGAAACCAACAAAATCTGGTGGTAACTCTCAACAAGACCGAAACACTGGACGAGCAGATACAAGACTTTGAAAAACAAATAGCCTCCAAGGAAGCTTTGATCAAATATCAAACGGCGCTCTTAGAAAGACTGATGCAATTATATTATGAAGACTATCAGGAAGGAGTTTTAAATATCGTTTTAATCAATAAAAATTTTTCTGACATCTTGAATCAATCTGATTTTATCGGCCAAACAAGCGAGCGAGTTAAGGATGTTTTGGCAACAATTCGGACAGCCAAGAAAGAATTGGAAACGGAGCAGAATAAGTTGTCCGATATTAAATTGGAAAATGAAAAGTTAAAATTACAGCTGGAAGACAGGAAATATGATCTGCAGGCGACAGAAACGCAAAAAAAATCCCTTTTGTCAAAAACACAGGGCGAAGAGGCAAAATATCAGGCCCTTCTGGCCCGGGTCGAACAGCAGAAACTGGAACTTTTTAATTTCGGAGCATCAGGAAACTCTGCGGATGTCTTGGCCAGCGTCGGCAAATATCCCAAGCCAGACGCGAAATATTGGGCTTCAACCAGCTGGTATTTTTCCCAACGAGATCCGCGCTGGGGAAAAATGACCATCGGAAATTCCGGATCACTGATGAAGGATTACGGCTGCGCCGTCGCCGCGCTTTCAATGGTATTTAAATACTACGGAGCCAGTATTGACCCGGGCAAAATGGTCAAGCAACCAATTTTTTCATACGATCTCATTAAATGGCCTGCTTCATGGTTACCAAATATCCAATTAGCTTCATCAATTGCGCATACCAGTGTGAATTGGTCCAAAGTTGATGAGGCCTTAAAAAAGAAACAGCTGGTGATTGTGTATGTGAAAAAGACAAGTGGTGGGGGAGGGCATTACGTTGTGATCCATAATAAGGATTCCAAAGATTACATAGTCCATGACCCATACTTCGGAGCGAATTTATATTTGAAAACAACCCAGGCGCTTATGGGCGCCATGAGTCCGAAAAGCAGTACCGTTCTTGAACAGGCAATTATATACAACTAAAAAGGCTTCTTGAGTATAAGCCTTTTTAAATAAAGCATAATGTCGCAAAAGCTATATTGTGCGACCCTCTAAGTTTCTTTTTAACCGGGCTTTTATCCGCACTCCTCGCCTAAGATGACTGGAGATTTAGATATATCTGAAGTTATATTTTTTTATAAAATCAAAGGGGTCTTGCCAAAATTTTAAGTTGGTATTTTTTTCTTCTTCTTTATAATAGCCCGGTAAAACTTTTGCATGGTATGGTCCGGAATAAATCGCAAAATGCAGATGCTCATCCTCCCATATTCCATTGGATTCTGTCATTGATTTTCCAATCCGCCCGATTAACTCCCCTATTTCCACGGGGTCCCCTTTTTTCACGTAGCGTTTTCCCAGATGCCCATAAAGCGAATAAAAAATTTTCTTTTCTTTTAAATTTTTGTGGGCGATAATTACAATGCCTCCCCAGTTTCTCTTCAAAATTTTCCCTTCGGGGGAAAATACTCCCGGATGAAGCTTTGAATATACAATTACGCCGCGCCCAGCTGAAAAAACCTCGGTTTCCGCCGAAGCTTCTATGTCGGTACCTAAATGAATCCCCCAATATTTTTTATCGTAAGCATTTCTTTGCCTGAAATCAGAGGCGATCTTTTTTATATCTCTTAGTGGAAGAGCGAGTTTAGGAGTATTTCGATACGCCATATTTAAAAAATAATAATTGGAAAGTAAAAAAAATTTATTTTTTCTTGTTGGCATAATCCTTAATTGCCGCGTGCAAGGCTTCATCCGCCAGATTGGAACAGTGCATCTTTATCGGCGGCAGTCCTTCCAGATGTTCCGCAACATCTTTCCGAGTAATTTTTGAAGCTTCTTTAAGTGTTTTGCCATTAGCCAAATCCGTGATCATGGAAGAAGTGGCAATGGCCGAAGCACAGCCGAGTGTTTCGAATTTTATATCCTGAATGAATTCGCCTTTCTGCTTGTCCTTCTCCACTTTGATGTAAATCTTCATTAAATCTCCGCAGACCGGATTGCCGACCATTCCTACGCCGGAGGGATTTTTCATTATCCCCTGATTATGGGGATGCGTAAAGTGTTTCAAAACTTTTTTTGAATATTTCATAAATTTATTTTTTTGAATAAAAATCATCTAGAACGTGACCGGATATTTTTCTTAACCTCCCAATTACGTTTTTTAGCTTCGCAATGGCCGCGTCTACCTCTTTTTTAGTCGTGTATTTGCCGAGCGTCATCCGGAGTGATCCATGCGCTTCCTCCGGCTTGAGCCCGATGGAAAGCAAAACATGAGATGGCGTAAGCGCCCCGGACGAGCAGGCGGACCCAGTTGAAGCAGCTACGCCTTCCATATCCAGCGAAAGTATCAATCCTTCCCCTTCAGTGTTTTGAAAGCTGAAATTTACATTGTTGGGCGAGCGTTTTATTTTTGATCCGTTCAATTTGGATTTCGAAATTTCTTTCAGCACTTTTTTGATCAAATAATCCCGCAATTTTTTTATCCTCGGCGTTTCGCGCTCGGCGTTTTTCGCTACGAGCTCTATGGCCTTCCCCAGTCCGACAATTCCGGAAACATTGTGGGTTCCGGCCCGCATTTTGTATTCCTGGTCGCCACCTTGCTTGATTTGCCTGATTGGAGTCCCCTTTCTTATATAAAGCAGCCCAACTCCTTTCGGCCCATAAATTTTGTGCGCCGACATGCTCATCAGATCCACTCCCAGCTTCTGAACGTCGCAATTAAAATAATTTATAGCCTGAGTGGCGTCGGTATGGAAAGTTAGCCGGTTCTTTTTATCCGATCTTCTGGAATTTATTTCTTTGACCAGTCTTCCAATTTCGGCAATCGGCTGGACGGTTCCAATTTCGTTGTTGACATACATAACCGAAACCAAAATCGTGTTCGGCCTGATCGATCTTTTAATATCGGCAGTTTTTATGATGCCGTCTTTCCCAGGTCTCACATATGTAACTTCGGCCAATCCTTCTTTCTCGACAGACTTGCAGGCATGCAAAACACAGTGGTGCTCAAAAGACGTAGTTATAATATGCGGCTTTTTCCCACTTTTATAGTACGAACGGTAGGATTTTACGACTCCTTTGATCGCCAGGTTATTGGCTTCCGTAGCGCCGCTGGTGAAAATTATTTCCGAGGAGGCTGCCCGAAAAAACTTGGCCGCCTGGCCCCGGGCTTGGTCTATGGCCGCGAGTGCCTCTTGCCCGAAACTATGAATAGACATGGCATTACCGAATTTCTGGCTGAAATAGGGCTTTATTTCTTTAAAAACTTCTTTATCGACTGGTGTAGTTGCGGCGTAGTCTAGATATATGCGCTTCATTATGATAAATAATTATTATGCTTTATTAATTCACTTAGTTTTATGGCGTAAAGCGTTTTTTTGATTTGCGCTCCGACCTTTGCCCAAACAAAACTGGAAGAGCATTGATGTTCCAGCGCGCAAAATTTTCCGACGCACCGCATCGGAGAAATCGGACCGTCTAAAATCTCCACGATCTCCCCTACTCGGATATTTTTGGGATTTTTACCGAGCGTGTATCCGCCGTTTTTCCCCTTTTGGCTTTTGACCAAATCTTTTTTACGAAGCTCTCCGATAAGCCTTTCCAGGTATTTCACGGAAATTTTTTCTTCCTTGGAAATCTGTCTCAAAACTTTTTGGCCCGGAAAATCCTTAGCCAAATTGGCCATGGCTTTCAGCCCATATTCAGCCCTCGTGGAAAACTTCATGTTCTTAACTAGTTAATATTAGAATAAATGACGTGTTTTCTTCCGCTTTTATCGAATGGATGGCGTTATTTTTCATGGAAATAAACACTCTCGGAGCCATCGAAATCTCTTCTCCCATCAAAGTGAATATTCCTTTTCCTTCAAGTACCAGGACAATCCCCTCTTTGGTGGAAGTGTGTTCGGAGATGGAAGTATTTTCGGCCATGCAAAAAAGCGTGGCATCAACTTTATCCGTTTTGATAATTTCCTTGCTGACTATCCCCTGCTTTGGATATTCAATCAGCTCTTTTACATTTTCCCAGTTTTTTTCCATATGCGTTCTAAAGCCTACTAATTAAGTATGCATTTAGATTATACAAAAAACCGATTTTCCTGTCAACCCCGTAGTGAGTTTTCAGCTGTCCCGCCGTGGCGGGACTAAAAATACAAAAAGCCGAAAATCTACTACGGGGTCAAGCAGCTTTTAAGCTAAGCTTGCGCTTTAACTCCGCTTTCGATGTGCCATCCGTCGTCAGGACATTTTTCCAAAAATTTAATCCTCACTTTCGCGGTATCCAAATTTTCATTTGTTCCGTGGCCAATGGCAAATTCTTTATCAATTGAATGTTTTCCGCAGGAACAGTGCTGAATTAAATAATCTACTGCGATATCAATTTTCTTATGCTCTCCGCCACAATGATGAACGGCGTGGCCTTCGCCTTTGTGATGGATGTGGTGAAAAAGATATAAAATATCCATAAGTTAT
This sequence comes from Patescibacteria group bacterium, assembly GCA_038063775.1. Taxonomy (GTDB): domain Bacteria; phylum Patescibacteriota; class Minisyncoccia; order Moranbacterales; family UBA2206; genus UM-FILTER-42-9. Next base: position 17,048 of record JBBTUK010000025.1, on the reverse strand, counting down.
GACTTTTATTATATTTCAAAAACCAATTTTTGTAAAAAACGGCACCCTTGGGAATTCTCCCGCAGGTGCCCTGAGACAAATCGGATCTGTGCGCCTAGTCATCGAGAGCGCTACAAAAGCCCATTTTCTTTCTTTCAATGATTTCGATTGGTAAGTATTTCCGCGCGATTTCCCGCAACGGAATCTTGCTTTCCTCCTTGCTTGTCCGCTTGTTGAGAGGAATCCGTGAGATGTAACGAACGACTTCTCGTTGAAGATAAGGCAAGGCCACCCCGATATCGAAGTGCCTCGCCGATGCTTCCAATGGCAAGAGGTGTTCATTGCTCAAGCGCGCCCACCGGTCCACAAAGGCCGCTTTCTTTTCCTTCATGGTCAGGGCTTTCCGGTGGTCCCAGTATCCACCGAGAAGCTCATCAATTCCATCATGGGAAATGGCAATCCTGAAGTCATGGGAAGCTATCTTCTGATAGGCCAAAAATACAGCGATGTCTCCGTGGGTGACCGAAGGCTGGGTTTTTTTTAAAATAGTTTCCGCTTCGATCAAGTGCTCCTGTTTCGGGATTATCTCCACGTGGATTGTTTTGAACATTTTGGAAATTATCCGGGCGTGCTTGACATCAGGATGACTCTCGTTGCCCCCAATGGTAAAGGTGAAAATCATGATTTTCTCTCCGCAAGTTTCGCGGATTTTGGCTAGACAGAAAGACGAATCCAGCCCTCCGGAAAGAGTAGTGGCAATGGCACCGTCTCTCCTCAGCGCGAATCTGGCGCACCGATGGATAGAGTTGGTCAGAACCCTCTCTAATGCACGGGAAGACCATCTGGCCGGAAATCCAATAACTGGCAACGTGACCGCTTCTCTCCATGAGGTTAGTCTGATCATCTCTATCACCTCTTTCTTTGGTTTTTAAGGAATCACGGAATATTATCATAAAAATAGCCTATTGTCAAGGTAATTTTTAAAAACAAAAAACTACTCTTGATACTTAATAACTGATACCTTATACTTGAAACATGCCCGGTAGTGAAATTTTGACCAATTTCCTCCGGGAGGAAATTTTTTAATATTATTTAAGTCAAAATTCTACTACCGGGTATGCGCATATCGTATTCAGCCTTAGAAACCCATCAAAATTGCCCCCTGAAATATAAATTTCAGGAAATTGACCATATAAAAGTCCCCAAATCCAAAGAGGCGGTTTTTGGCTCCACTATTCATTCCACGATGAAATTCATCCACGCGCCGGGCATTCTTTCCCCGACTTTGGACCAAGCCATGGAACATTTTAGCAATTCCTGGAATCCGGCTGTTTTTGACTCGGAAGACGAAGAGCGTGCCGCCTTTTCGCAAGGCATAAAAATAATCCAGAATTATTACCAAAAAAATAATCCGGTTAATTTTAATATTATTGACTTGGAAACAAGATTTCAGATAGAGATTGGCCCCATTAAATCCGCGCGAGATGCGGTCTCCGCCAAAGGCGGAGAATTTAACGGGGTAAACCCCGAAAAGCATATTGTTAGCGGTATAATAGATCGAATCGACAAAACTGAAGACGGCTATGAAATCATTGACTACAAAACCACTAAAAAAATGCCGTCGCAGGAAAAAGTGGACAATGATCTCCAGCTTTCAGTTTATTTGAACGCTTTTTTGTCCCGTTATCCGAAAGAAGTTGAGAATTTGGAAAAAATAAAGGTCAGTTTATATTATCTAAAACACGGAGTAAAATTAAGTTCGACCCGGACAGCGGACCATCTGGAAAAAAGCCGGCAACTCTTTTTGGATACGATAAAAATAATTGAATCGGGAAAATTCGATCCGGTTGTCTCCCCGCTTTGCGATTGGTGTGGATATCAAAATAGATGTCCGATGTGGAAACACAAATTCAAGGAGCTCAGAAAAGTTGATACGGAAGAAGTGGAAAAAGCCATCGGCGAATACATCGAACTCAAATCAGCAATTTCAATCACCAAGGATCGCTTGGCGAAATTGCAGGAAGATATCGTTCAATATATGGAGCAGGAAGGCGTGGATCGAGTTTTTGGTGAACAGGGAATCATCGCCCAGTCACTTCGCAAAACCTACAAATACGACGAAAAAAGGCTCCGTGAAATTCTGGAGCCCTTGGACAAGTGGGAAGCCGTCTTGAAAGTGGACGGCATCGCCCTTCGTAATATTTTGGGCGTTCTGCCGCTTCAGACCAGAAAGGAAGCGGAAAAAGCCAAAGTTGTTGACAAAGAAACCAAAAGCTTGATTGTGAAGAAAAAATAGAGAAAGCGCAATCCATACAAAGAGGTTCGGATTCAAAACTCCAAGCCTTCGTTATTTTTCAACATCTATCCGCCGAAAAAATAGAAATTTACTTTATACAACCCTTGTCCGGCAAATAGTTTTTGGCTGCTGCGTCTTCCGCTGAAGAAAAACAAATGATATTTTCCGGCTTGATGAGCTTGGCATATCGGCAGGTCGGCAGGTGGTATTTGTTGGAGTTTTTACTACCCACAAAGACACAATTTACCTCCGGAGTGGAAAGTTTTTGGCTCGGTATCGTTGCCCCATTTGAAGCGGATTTAGCCTCCTGGAGTGAATTTTGACCCCCCAATGGGATTCCCTGAGCACTCTCTGGGCTCAAATTTTGGCCTGAAATGGACTTTTCGATGATAATCGGGCTACTTTCGGCCGTTTTTCCTTTTAGATAGCCACTTTCAAAGGAAACTGCCGCGATCAAAATAAGACCTAAAGTCAAAATTACTTTTAACTCATTTTTGGCCCAAAATTCCCTAATTGCCGCTTTCCAAACACTTATCGCTGTCATACTATTGACATTATAACACGAAATTGCTACAATTAGTCGTACTGGGAAATATGCGACCCCGCCTCGATTCCAAATAATGTTTCTGAATTACATACCGACTTAATTCACGGAATCGCCTGCGGCTCAGCCTTTTTATTATCACTAGTATTAATTTAAGAATTGAAGCGGGGTGCTCATAATTGTAGCTGCTCACTTCGCTCGCAGACAATTATGGCGCATCGTAAAGCCGGCGGGTCTACTCAATTAGGCCGGGATTCCATATCTAAAAGATTAGGCGTAAAAATTTTTGGTAACCAGAAAGTGTCGATCGGTCAGATAATCGTGCGACAAAGAGGCACGAAATTCAGGACTGGAAAAAATGTCAGACGTGGCGCTGATGATACTCTTTTCGCGCTGAAAAACGGATTGGTAAAATTTACTACCAAGAAAATCAGGCTTTTTACGGGAAAACTGGTTCCCCGAAAATTCGTTTCCGTCGAAGAAAAGGTTCGATAAAAATCTTTGGGATATAAAAAAAGGCTCTTACGAGCCTTTTTGTTTTTTTCTAAATTTTCTATTTGCGATTTGCCAGACTGGCTTTTATAAATTCCAAAAACAATGGATGCGCGTTTATCGGCTGGGATTTGAGTTCCGGATGAAATTGGGTAGCCAAGAAAAACGGATGCGTTTCTGCCGGCAGCTCGGTTACTTCCATCAGCTTGCCGTTCGGGGATTTTCCGGAAAAAACCAGCCCGCCTTTTTCCAGTTGCTTGATATATTCGGGATTGACTTCCCAGCGGTGCCGATGACGCTCGGAAATTTTGTTTTTTCCGTAGGCCCTGTATGCGATCGTTCCCTTCTTCAATATGGCGGGATATGCCCCCAAGCGCATCGTCGCTCCATAATTTCGGTCCTCTAGGTTTTTCTTCTGTTCCGGCATGATGTCAATGACGGGATTTTTGGTATCGCGTTTGATTTCCGTCGTATTCGCGTCCTTGAGCCCCAAAACGTTTCTGGCAAATTCGATCACCGCTAGCTGCATGCCATAGCAAAGGCCGAAAAACGGAATCTTATTATTCCTTAAAAATTCGATAGTTCTAATTTTTCCTTCAATGCCGCGCGATCCGAACCCTCCCGGCACGAGAACACCGTCATAGTTCCGCAAATCAACGAGCCTTTCCGGATTTTTTTCAAATTGCTCGCTGTTGATCCAATCAATCTCGGCTTTCAATTTATTTTTATACGCCGCGTGCTTGATCGCTTCAATTACACTGATATAGGCATCCGAAAGGACGAAATCTCCGGTGCCGAAATATTTTCCAACGATCCCGATTTTTATCCGCCCTTCAGGATTTTCGATAGCATCGTTCAAGTCATACCATTTTTTTAAGTCGGTTTTTTTGTATTTCAGACCAAGTTTTTTCAGAATCAAGCGGCTAAGGTCGTCCCGCTCAAAATTTATCAGAACTTCGTAGATTGATTCTACATCCGGCGCGGAAATAACATAGCGTTCTGGTATATTGCAAAACATCGCCAACTTTTCCTTTCTTTTCTGGTCGAGGAATGTTTCGCTCCTGGCGATGATAAAATCCGGCTGGATTCCGACGCCATTGAGAGTCCGCACCGCATACTGGGTTGGCTTGGTTTTCATTTCACCGACTTTTGAAGGAATCGGGAGATAACTCACCATAATGACCAAGACGTCCTCGGGATATTTTATTTTCATCATCCTGGCCGCTTCCAAGAAAAGAATATTTTGATATTCCCCGACCGTCCCTCCGATTTCGACCAGGGTAATGTCCGATTTCGCGATTGTTGAGGCTTTTTTGATCCGATCAATAACTTCCAGGGGTATATGCGGCACGACCTCGACGCAGCGGCCTTCATATTCAAGGTTCCTTTCTTTATGGATGACTTTTTCGTATATGCTTCCCGTCGTCATATAGTTCTCCGACGGAAGAGTAATGTCCATAAATCGTTCATAATTACCCATGTCCTGATCGGTTTCCAGCCCGCTGTCCAGCACAAAAACCTCGCCATGCTCCGTCGGATTCATTGTTCCCGCATCGACATTGATATATGGATCAATCTTAAGCGCCGTCACATTAAAGCCCCGGGCTTTGAGAATCGCCCCGATCGAAGAAGTAGTTATGCCTTTCCCCACTCCACTCATCACGCCCCCGACGATGAATATGTATTTTCTGTTTTTCATACCTCCGACCTCAAATTAAAAATTAAGATAAAAGCCGCTCCCCCGCGACTTTAGAAATTTAAAACTTCCAATGGACAATCTATTTCACTCCTTCGATTACAACGCTTACCTGGGTTTCAATGCCGTGATCCAGTTTTATTCTTATCTCATATTCCCCGGTTTCCTTGATCGGACTTTCCAGTTCGACGGCGGATGGCGGCAAAATAATGTTATCTTTTTTCAGCGCCTTGATGATGTCCTTGGTTGATATCGATCCGAAAAGTTTCCCCTCCTTTTCTTTCGCGCTGATCACGACTTCCTTGACCCGCAATACACTCGCTAATTTCTGTGTTTTTTCCAAACCTTCCTTTTGCGCCCATGTTTCTTTTTCTTTCAGCTTTTCGACTTTTTTCAGGGCGGAATCAGTTGCAAGTTCCAGCAATTTTTTTGGTATCAAAAAATTTCTGGCGTATCCGTCACTCACTTCTTTTATGTCCCATTTCCTTCCTAAGTTTTTGATGTCTTGCAATAATATGACTTTCACTCCGCATCGAATTTCTGGCATCGTTTGCGAAAACAAGCGACATCAGAACAATAAATAATTAAAAATTACCACCCGCGCTTTTTCATTAAACATAGGTTAGTGCGGTTTTAATCACCTAAAGATATTATAGCAAAAAAACGAATCCTAGTTAAGAGACTTTGCCATCTTTTCTTTTATCACTTCAATGGCCTTGTCAAGCTGTGGATCGCGTTGATTATTGAAATCATCCAGCGTCAGGCCAACCTCAATATCGGGGCTTATCCCTTTCTCCATGATATAGTCTCCCTTAGGCGTCAGCCACTTAGCCACCGTTATTTTAATGCTGGAATCGCCTGGCAGATTTAATAGTTCCTGCACTGATCCTTTGCCGAAGGATTTCTTGCCGATTAGCTCAATTTGTCGGTCATCGCGCAGCGCTCCCGCTAAAATTTCCGAGGCGCTGGCTGACCCCTCATTGATAAGCGCTACGATCGGCAGTGAACTTAATTTATCTCCACCCGATGTGTATAAACTTTCCTTTTTCCCGGCGCTATCTTCTTCCGCGACAACAACCTCTCCTTTGACTATCAGTCGGCTGGCAATATCAACCGACTTGTCCAAAAAGCCTCCCGGATTATTCCGCAGATCCAGAATTATCCCCTTGGAGCCTTGGGATAATATCTGATTCATAGCCGCGTCAAATTCTTTGGAAGTTTCCTCTCCAAATTTCGTCAGTTTCAAATAAGCGATATCCGGATCCTTAAATTCCAATTTGACACTTTTTATTTCAATCGTATTTCTGATGATGGTAATTTCCCTGGTTTCCTGCTCCCCTTCATGCAAAACAGTCAACATAACTGCCGTTCCTTTTTTGCCGCGGATTAAATCCACGGCTTCATCAATGGTCGTATCCACAGTCGACTTGTCTCCGATTTTTAAAATTTTATCGCCCGTCCGCAACCCGGCTTTTTGGGCCGGCGAATCTTCCAGTGGCGCGATCACGGTCAGAATGTCATCTTTAATGCCCAGTTCGGCTCCGATTCCTTCAAAGCTTCCAATAATATCTTCCGAAAAAGATTTTGTTTCCTTGGGATCAAAAAAGGTTGTATAAGGATCTCCGGTAGCCTTGACCATCCCCTTTATCGCCCCATAAACCATCCGCTGAGCATCCAGTGAAGTTTTATCCACATACTTTTCCTTCAGCAATTCCCACACCCGCCAAAAAAGAGAAAAGTCAACGGTTGGTTTATAGGCGGGAGATTTGTTTTCAATGACAGTTTCCGCTAGAGGAAACGCTTTCTCTTCCGGAATTCCTTGCTCTTTCCCCCGGTTAAACCCAAACCAAAAACTTCCCGCCAGCAAAAAAATGACCGCAAAAAAAAGCAGGTATCTTCTTAAAATTCCTTTGCTTCTCGCCAAATTTTCCTCTTCTTTTTTCAATTGTTCTTCGTCCATTTTGGCCTGTTTTTTGGAAATTTTCATCCGCCTTTCCTACTGATGAGCAGGCAAAGGTTTTCCGGAGTATTTTAAAAAATATTTTATGGCGCTGACAATATGAACCCATGTCAGCCGATTGGAAAGCAGTGATTTGAGGACGCTTTTCCCGGCTGAACCCCGGCCATGATAATGATACATCCGCGAAAAAGGAAAATATATCACTTTATATCCGTTTTCCCAAAAGCGACGGCACCAATCCGTATCTTCCATATACATTTTGAACCGCGAATCCATCAGCCCCACTTTTTTAATCGCTTTTTTTGAAGTGATCAGAGCGGATCCCATCAGCCAGTCAATCTCTTTAATGCTTTTATGGTCGAAATCTTTCATCAGAAAGTTATCCAGATGTTTTCGCGCAAAACCCATTTTCCCCAGAAATGTTCGGCGGTAAAGAATCGTCAGCGGCGTATAAAATTTGAAGCAGGAAAATTGCAGGGTTTCATTGAAATTGATCAGCTGTGGTCCGGCAACGCCGACTTCCGGATGGCTCTTTATAAAATTCAACAGCTGTTCAATTGAATTTTTTTTGACAATGATGTCCGCGTTGAGTATCAGCACGTATTCTCCGACGCTGGCTGCGATTCCCTTTCTGACCAACTCCTGGAATCCCATGTTTTTTTCAAAAGGGAAAAATTTTATTTCCGGATAATCCTCCCGCATCATCAGTTTTGTTTTTTCCCCGGTTTCGCTGTCGGCGACGATTATTTCATAACTTCCCAGCGAACAATTCCGGCGTATTGAATCAATGCAAACCTTGGTTAAGTCCGGATTCTTGTAACTGGTAATGATGATCGAAAGCTCCATTCCGTCACATTTATTTAGGCTTTATATCGGTTTGCGGAGATAACGTGAAAATATTCTGGGACATTTCATGAATTTTGTCATAATTGTCGCCGATCGGCAACAGAATATAGCCCGATCCTTCGGTCATCGGCGGATTGTAAAGCAAGCCTTCCTCGCTGTTTTCCAGCACTCGCTGAAAAACCTGCGGATTTTGCATGCCCGTATAAAGCTCGTAAATCCTTTTTATTTCCCACGGTTGCATATCGCTCCGCACATTATCTCCCAAGCTGTCGGCGATGCCGTTGAGCTTTTCAAAATTGGATAAGGTGCCAGCGCTTAGAAGTTTCTGCTTGATCAGCTCAATCACGACTTGCTGCCTCTTATTCCGATCGAAATCACTGGTGGTGAATCTTGATCTCACATAACAAAGGGCCTGGGGGCCGGAGAGCGTCTGTTGTCCGGCCGGCAGGCGGAAATCTCCCCCGCATTCCACATTCGGATTGGTGCAGAGAGGATATTGCGCGGTTATTCGAACCCGCTTGACGATTTTTGTTCCTGGCCAATAAACATTTTTCTTTTTAGTGTCGAATTCACCGGTCGGAACCGTATAGGTTTCCGAATCGCAGACATGCGGCTCGTTGAATTGGATTGGCTCCTCAAATGGCTTGTCCAGTGTGATGTCCAATCCTCCGATCGCATCCACTAATTGCTTAAATCCTGAAAAATTGGTGCTGACTGCGTAATGGATAGAAAGTCCCGTCACCTCGCTCACCACCGTTTTCATGTTCGCCAGTCCTTGTTTCTTATCATTTACTTCCCCATACGCGTAAATCGCGTTTATTTTTTGCTTATCTTGCGTTCCGGGAGCCGTCACGTAAAGGTCGCGCGGGATGGAAATCATGGATACTTTATTCTCTTGCGGCTTCATACTAGCGACGATTATGGTGTCCGCCAACCGCCCGCCTCCCGGCATATTTTCGCCGCGCATTCCCAAAAGCAAGATATTAATCCGACCGTCTATTTCGCCTTCTACCTCATTCTTAATTCCAGGAATGGAACGGATTAAGCTTCTTAAAAGCCCGCCGGTTGAGATTTTGTTCAAAACCATGCCGGTTTTCCAGGCCAGCGCCCCTCCGACTAAAAGCAAAAGCAAAAGAAGGATTCCGACAACTCTGAACCATCTTTTTTTGTAAAATCTTTTTTTGCCCGATGCTTTAGGATTATTTTCAGCTTTAACTTCAAAATACGCCATTTTTTGTTTGTAATTAATGCTTAACTAAAATTTTATAACATTACTATTCTATATGAATTTCATTTGCTAGTCAATAATCGGAATCAAGAGGCATAAACATCATCAAGTGTGCAAACCTTCGTAGATAGCCAGAGTCTTTTCGGCAGCAACTTTCCAGGAGAATTTTTCGGATTGGATCTTTCCTTTGGCAATGAGCGTGTTCCTGAGCCCTTCTTCGGTGCAAATTTTATAAATTTTTTCCGCCAGCTCAGCGCTACTTGAAACCTCAAAAAATAGCGCCGCGTCCCCCGCAACCTCCCGATGGACGGGTATTTCGGATGCAACCACTGGAGTTCCCGAAGCAAAAGCCTCAAGGATCGGTATGCCAAATCCTTCGTAAAGAGAGGGAAAACAAAAAACTTCCGCCAGCTGGAAAAAGGCTGTTTTTTCTTCTTCCGAAACAAATCCCGGAAAGATGACGTCCTCACTCAAAGAAAATTTATGGATCGTTTTTCCAATTTCCTTGTCAAAATTATACGCGTTTTTTCCTCCCGCTACAACCAGTTTTAAACCGGGAATTTTTTCTTTCACTTTCCCGAAAGCCTCGACTAACAAGGATAAATTTTTTCTCGGCTGCATCGTACCCAGATATAAAATAAAACGCTCGGGAAGCTGGTACTTTTTTCTAACTGACCCCAGCTCCTCCGGACTGATGTTCTTTTCCAAAAAATTGTCCGCCACTGAATTATGGACCCATTCGACCTTTTCCGGACTGATCTTGTAATATTTAATTATTTCATCGCGCGTAAATTTGGAAACTGCGATAATTTTGTCCGCCTTCTTGAGACTGATTGGAATTAGTGTTTTCAAAAATAGTAGATCAACGAGTTTTATGAACTGCGGGAAAAAATTGAAAGAAATGTCGTGGATGGTGGTGATAATCTTTGTTTTCCGGGAAATGAAAAAAGGTGTTATATACTGCGTGTGATAAATATCCACCGGATTTTTTCGAAGATAATTTGGCAGTGTCCAAAAGTTCCAGCTGAATTTATTGAGCGTTCTTAAGGAAGTGATTTTGAAATTGGCCTTATTTTCTATCCCCAGGTCTTTTTTTATTTTCTCAGTCTTTTCTTCGGCGGAAATATCCGTGAACAAACGATATTCGTTCTTGGCGTCAATTCGAGCTAAATTTTTCACCAAATTAAAAAACACCACCTCGTCTCCGGTTCTTTTTTTGCCTATATTCCTGATATCAATTCCTATTTTTGCCATTTCTCAAATTTTATTCGGAATTAGTGCGGAATATCTCAATTAATGAAACTGCGATGAGCACCCATAAAAATCCTAGCATGATTCCTGAATTGAACAAATTGGCGGCAGTTAGTCCGAACCACGCCGTAATAATAAATATCGAAAACGCGCGTTCCTCCAGGTCTTTTGTCTTAATAAAATTCGCGCTGTTGCGAAACAAAATATAGAACCATAATAACAAAAATGCGACGAGTCCGATTAGGCCGGTTCCCAGCCACACTTCCAGGAAAATATTGCTCGCGTTGAGGCTCGCCCCCCGCTCATCCGTTCCTAACGCTTTCCCGATGCTCCCCCACCCGATCCCCAGAATCGGATTTTTTTTGATTTCCTGCCAGGATTTTTTATAAATTTCTTTTCGGATATTCACGTTAGGATCATCGCGGTAAGTTTCCTTTATGAAATTTCCGCGCGCTTCTTCCAGTTTTATCTCCTCAAAATTGATATAGCGGCAGCCAAGTTCTTTTAATTCTGAAACATCGCCAATAGAGCTTGGTCTTTGATTCTCCAAGAGCTTAGCTCTTGGAGAGCAAGATATGGTTATTTTTTGCAGTCCCGTCCCGATGCTTTGAGCTCGGTTGAATAATTGAAAGCTGGTCAGATTAAAAAAGTAAACTATTGCGATAGCAATGATTCCTGAAATCAAGATTCCAAAAGAATTCCAAAATAATTTTTTCCACTGCCAGTCTTTAGGATTAATTTTTAAATTGGTCAGAATTATAAATAGAAATACAAAAGTTGCCGCCAAAGCTCCAAGCCAAGCACTCCTGGAAACAGTTAAAATTAGAAGGATATAATTTAAGGTAAGAAAAATATATAAAAACATGTCCTTGCGAGCGAAGCGAAGCAATCTCGTAGTTATTGGGACAAGATTGCCGCGGTCGCTACGCTCCCTCGCAATGACAAAGAAAATTATTGCATAAACTAAAGCTATAAAAAGCACGACATATATTCCCAGCCAATCGGCTTCTGGAAATGTTCCATTCGGCCGTCCGGGCATCACTTCAAATGACGTCAATCCCCCTATAAATCGGATGTTTTGCCAAATTCCGTATAAAATTATAATCAGCGAGGAGCTCAAAAAAAACGGGATTATTTTTTTTAGGTCCATAATATCGCGGATGTAGTTACGGACCAAAAAATATAGAGCGGCAAAAGTTGCAAAGATCACCGAAAGCTTGAAGCTTAAAACGCGATCTGGCGCGGTTAGCGCGCTGACAAAACCGCCAGCCGTAATCAAAATAACCAGGAGATCATGCCACTTTGGCTTCTCGAGAGAAAAATTTAGCCGTTTGGCAACTAAACGGATCAGCATTGCTAAAATGACCAGCGCGCCTGAAAATTGATAGGGACGCACGGCTATGCCGAAGCTCGCCGGCGCTAAATTGATATTCTCCAACGCGATTGTTCCCACAAAAAGCAAAAATGCCCAGCCGGGACGATAAAGGGCGAAAAATAAAAAGAGGAAAGTGAAAAATAAAAAGTCCGAGATATTTTTCAGCGGTAGGACACCGAGATTGGAAAGAAAAATTAAAAAAAAGATCAGCAAAAAATTCCCAACCATTAGATATAGCTGGGTTATTGTGAGCTGAGTAAAAAATCTTTTTTTAATTATCTCGTTCATTGACAATATTAATTATCTTTTTTACAAACCTTTCCCACGAAAAATTTTGCGCTCGTCCTTTTCCCCTAACCGACAAAGTTATTTGCAGTTTTTTGTTGACTAGAGCGTTTTTAATCGTCATGGCGATATCTTGAATGTCCGTCGGGTCGCAGTATAAAACCGAGTCCCTGCCCACCTCCGGAAGAGATGTCGTTTTTGAAGTAATGACCGGCGTTCCTTGGCTCATCGCTTCCAAAACCGGCAGGCCGAATCCTTCATACAAAGACGGATAAACAAATATTTGCGCGTTTTTGTAGAGTGCCGGCAGATCAGCCTGAGGAACAAAATCCAAAACCCTGACATGCTCGGTCAGATTCAATTCTCGGACCAGTTTTTCTATGTCTAAAACCAAGGGCGCCAGTTGTGGCAAAAGTTTTCCGGAAACAACCATTTCTGGAAAATCATGGACAAAATGCTCTTTTTTATTGCGCTCCAGAAGCATTTTGTAGGCTCGTATTAAATTTTCCGTATTCTTGCGTTTCTCCAATCCCCCGCCCGTATAAATATAACCCGGCGCCAGATCGTATTTTTCCATAATTTTCCGGCTTTTTTCAGCGGAAACAGCATGCTTGTAAATTTCATCAACATCAACATACGAAACTGTTATTTTCGCCGGATTAATTCCCAGATGCTGGATCAAGTCTTTTTCCGTCCGTTTGGAAACCGCAATTATTTTATCCGCGCTTTTAATCGCTCTTTCAGTCAGTTTCCAGTAAAGCCTTTTCCTCCAGTTATTTAAATATTCCGGAAAAAGTTTTGGAATGATGTCATGCACCAACATTATATGTTTTACCCCCTCACCAAAATTTTTGGTGTGGGGATTTACCTTATTAGATAATAAGGTAGTGCTTTGATACAAGCTGAAAAAAAAGTCGCACTTGTCTTCGCGGACTTTTTTTGGCAGCAAAAACTTTTCCCACCAAATTTTCCGGATCAAATCGTCACGCCTCCAAGTAGGTAAAAAAATTCTCTTTTTAAAATTAGAAGGTAATTTTAAATTAATATCCTCTTCAAGATAAAGTATAAATTCATCGTTTTTAACTTTTTCCTTTTCACTTTTAACTTCGCTTAATTTTTTCAAGAAATTAAGCGTGACTTGCCCTATTCCCGTATTTCCTTTTCTCGCGAATGACGCGTTGATTCCGATGCGTACCATATTTTAATTGTAGCTTATTTTGAGGAAAATAAAAAGGCTTGCCTATTGCCAAAACCCGTCTTTTCTGCTATGTTGGAAGGACTGAATAGATAACGTTTTATTTAAGAAATGGCAAAGAAAAAGCAAGCGGTATGCGTAATTGGCCTAGGCTATGTTGGCCTGCCTTTGGCCGTCCGATGTGTTGAAAAAGGCTATAAAGTCTTTGGTTTCGATTTGGACCGAAAAAAAATCAACTTGATAAACAAGGGGATAAGTCCGATTGAGGAAAAATTTTTAGAGGAAAAACTTCTCAAGTTTAGGCCGATCGCCTCGCGTGACGCCAGCGTGATAAAAAAATCGGGAGTCGTGCTCATTTGCGTTCCAACTCCGGTTGATGAAAAATTTTATCCCGTTTTAGGCCCAGTCATTGAAGCGACAAAGCTAGTCGCCAAAAACCTGAAAAAGGGAGCTTTGGTCGTGCTTGAATCTACCGTGAATCCGGGCGTCAGCGAAGAAGTCGTGAAACCGCTGATCGAAAAAGAAGGCTACCAGATCGGCAAAGACGTTTTTATCGCCCATTGTCCGGAAAGAATAAATCCCGGAGACAAAAAATGGAATGTAACGAACATTCCCCGCGTGGTTGGGTCTTTCGAAAAAATCGGATTGAAAAAAGCGGTTGATTTCTATAAAAGCATAGTTGACGGCGAGATCCGGCCGATGAAATCCATCCGGGAAGCGGAAGCGGTTAAGATTGTCGAGAACTCTTTCCGCGATATAAATATAGCCTTCGTAAACGAATTGGCAAAGTCTTTCGACAAGCTGGACATTGATGTCAAGGATGTTATAATGGGCGCTTCAACAAAACCTTTCGCTTTTATGCCCCACTTCCCGTCTTGCGGCGTCGGAGGGCATTGCATCCCGGTTGATCCGTATTATTTGATCGAACGCGCCAAGCAATCCGGATTTGACCATGAATTTTTGAAAATCGCCCGAAAAATCAACAATTCTATGCCTTTCTACACCGTTGAGCTGCTCCAGGACGCCTTGAACGAGGTAAAAATGCCGATGAAAGGAACACCCGTCGGAATTTTGGGCGTAGCTTATAAGGCCAATGTCAACGATGTCCGGGAGTCTCCGTCTTTAAAAATAATAAAGCAGATCGAGAAGCACGGAGCCACAACCCTGGTTTTTGACTCGCACATTCCGGAAAGCTCGACGGTAAAAAGCCTCGAGGAGCTCTTGAAAAAATCCAAGGCCGTGGTTCTGGTCACTGATCATGATGAATTCAAGTCGATTGATCCTAAGACCTTCAAGAAATTCGGCATCAAGGTCGTGATTGACGGAAAAAATTGTTTTGACAAAACCGCCATCAAGAAATTGGGAATAATCTACAAGGGTATCGGCAGATAATAACTCGCTTATGTTTGGAATTTTAAAATTAATCGTTTGGATTTTGGTGATTCTGGTTGCCGCTTATTTCGCCATGGGTTATTCCGGCTATCAGGTCAACTGGGATTATTTCAAGGAAAGTAAGAAAGCTTGCGAGCAGCGCATCAAAGAATGTTCGGAATCGCTCATCCGCAAAGGGATCGACAATGTGAAGTGTGATTTTGTTTGTGTCGATCGGAATCTAATAATTAAAAAGAAATAATGAAGTTAGTCGTAAACCTTCCGGCTTACAATGAAAAGGAAAAAATAGCCGAAACTATAAAAAGAATACCCCGGCAGATTCCGGGCATTGATGAAGTTTTTGTGCAAGTGATTGACGACGGTTCGAAGGATAAGACTGCTGAAGCAGCCCGCGGCGCCGGAGCGGATTTTGTCCACTCTCACCGCGTGAACCGCGGAATTGGCGTGACTTTCCGCACCTCGACGGAAAAGGCTCTTCATAATGGCGCTGATATCATGGTCAATATCGACGCAGACGGCCAATTCAACCCAGTGGACATCGTGAAGTTGATCGGACCAATACTGGAAGGCGAAGTTGATATGGTCAGCGCCGACAGATTCAGCCAGAGCACAGCGGTAAATATCCCATGGGAAAAGAATCTCCTCAATCGCCTGGCCGCCTGGATAATCGGAAAGTTTATGAACGCGAAAATCAGCGACCTGACCTGCGGCTTTCGGGCTTACAGCCGCGAGGCCCTGCTCCGACTCAATCTTCCCGGCGAGTTTACCTATACTCAGGAAGTTATCATTGACCTTTTGGGCAAGAACCTCAAAGTAATGTGGATACCCGTAGAGGTTAAATACTTTCCGGACCGGAAATCCCGCGTCGTCCGCAGCGTCTATAAATATGTCAACAACAGCTTCAAAATAATCCTCAAAGCCATCCGGGATGTCCGCCCGATGAAATTCTTTGGCATTCCTGGCTTGTTCTTGATTATTGCGTCTTTAGTTTCTTTCGCTTTCTTTCTTTATTTATATTTTCAGGAATTTAAGATTACCCCTTTCAGAAACTACATAATTTTAGCAATAGTGTTATTTTTGGTCGGGCTTCAATTTATGGTTTTTGCCTTGATCGCTGACATGATCAAAACAAGCAGGAAGCTTACTGAAGACCAGATGTATCTTTTTAAAAAAGAGAAATACAAAAAATGAAATTGCTTTTTATTTCCCGAGCTTATCCGCCCGTTACCGGCGGAATTGAGAACCAGAATTATGAACTTTCCCAGTGGCTTCCGAAAATTGCTGAAGTTAAGACCATAGCCAATACCCGCGGAAAATTATTTTTGCCGCTGTTTATCCCTTATGCCCTCATCAGAGCTCTGCTTTTATTTCGCCGATATGATGCCGTCCTTTTGGGAGACGGGGTTTTGGGAATCGTCGGCTGGTTTTTAAAATTATTTCACCCCCACACCAATAGGAATAATCATACATCCTTGTCTAGTGGTGAAAATATTGGTGTGGGGGTTTACAGTAAACCGGTCATTTCGATCGTGCATGGACTGGATCTGACTTACCGGAATTTCTTATATCAAAAATTGTGGGTCGGATTTTTTATCAAAAAACTGGACAGGCTGATTGCCGTCGGAAATGAAACGATTAAGGCTGGGGTCGCGCGAGGCATTCCGGAGGAAAAATTTGTTTTTATTCCTAACGGGGTTGATATAAATAAATTTTATAAACCCGCCGAACGCCAGGAACTGGAAAAATTTCTGGGAGAAAACTTAACCGGAAAAAAAGTTATTCTGACTTCCGGTCGCCTGGCGAAAAGAAAGGGCGTCGCCTGGTTTATTTCCGAGGTTATGCCTAAATTAAGTGAAAATATACTATATGTAGTGGTTGGCGACGGTCCAGACAATGAAAATATAAAGAATGCGATTGAAAAAAGCGGCTTGGCCGAGCGTGTAAAAATGCTGGGATACGTAAAGGACGCGGATCGCGACCTCCTGTTCAATGCCTGCGATCTTTTTGTCCAGCCGAATATAAAAATCGAGGGTGATATGGAAGGCTTCGGAATTTCCGTCATTGAAGCGGCTTCCTGCAAAATTCCGGTGATTGCCTCGCGTCTGGAGGGACTGCAGGACGCCATTAAAGACGGCCGGAACGGATTCTTGATCGAACCGGGCAATGCTGGAGCCTGGGCGGCCAAGATAAGCGAACTTTTGTCCGATGACGCATTTCGGAAAGATTTCGGCGAAAAGGCCCGTCAATATGTTGTTGAAAATTTTAGTTGGGAGAAAATATCAAGACAGTACTTGGAAGAAATACAAAAAGTTTTAAAAAAATAATGTCATTCCGGACTTGATCCGGAATCTAATTAGATCCTGAATCAAGTTCAGGATGACAAAGTGAAGAATGCTCAATTTCCTCCAAAACCAAATACTATTTTACATCTCGCTTGCCTTAGCAATGTTTTTGCCTGGCTATTTTTTGCTTTTAGCCGCCTTCGGAAAAAGCCAAGTGCTGGATAGAT
>JBBTUK010000024.1:0-18558 GCA_038063775.1 Patescibacteria group bacterium | reverse complement strand
CATTCGAGCGATTTTCGCTCGAAAAAGGTTCGAGCTTCGTTCAGTAATTGCGACCGGAAAATATTTAGTAGTTTACAATTTATAATTTTCAATTTACAATAATTTTACTGCTTTAGCGGGCTTGCCCGCCGAAGCGTAGCGTAGGCGGGTGTCGTATAATGGTAATACCTCAGCTTTCCAAGCTGAAGCCAGGGGTCCGATTCCCCTCACCCGCTCAATGTATAAACCTCCGCGAACATAACAAAACTCCCCGCTCAAGCGGGGAGTTTTGTTGCTATCTTTTAAGATCTGCTAGCCGAATTTCCGCCCCAGGCGGATCAGCCTCTGGCTGAAAAAGAATCTCTTATCTGACCGCTTCTTTTAAAGATTTTCCAGCGGTAAATTTTGGAACAGTCATTGCCGGAATCTGAAGTTTTTCTTTAGTTTGAGGATTGATACCCTCTCTAGCCGCGCGCTTAGAAACCTTGAACGTTCCAAAGCCGGTCAACGTTACCTTGCTTCCGCCTTGCAAAGATTTAGTTATAGATTCTATCATATTATCAATAACTGCCTCCACATCTTTTTTTGACAAATCTGTTTTCGTTGCGATTTCCGCAACTAGCGCGTCTTTGTTTACATGCCCTGCCATAATATCACCGCCTCTCTAGTTTTAAGCCATAAGCATAGGTGCTTTTTTGGCTGATTTGTTTCTTTATTCTTACCTATTTTACTATTTTTGCCTTAAATAAGGCAAATAATAGTTATCCACAGCGTAACTTGCACATTATAAATGAATTATAGGCCAATATTCGCCCCGATTTGTTCTAAATTAGCTTGTGATTGGCAAGTTTTTACTTAGCAAATTCCACCGCTCTTGTTTCCCTGATAACATTTACCTTTATTTCTCCGGGATATTTCAGCTCTTTTTCAATTTTATCCGCGATGGCGCGGGCTAGTTTTATCGCCCCCAGATCGTCAATCTTCTCCGGCTTAACAAAAACGCGTATTTCCCTGCCCGCCTGGATAGCATAGGTTTTTTCGACCTCTTCAAATGAATTGGCAACGTTTTCCAATTCGCCAAGTCTTTTTAGATATTTTTCCAGCGTATCTTTACGGGCGCCTGGACGGCTGGCAGAAATAGCGTCGGCGGCGGCGATGATCATTGATTCGCGAGAATCGAAAGGATAATCCTCATGATGCGGTTTCATGGCATCAATGATGGCATCGTCCATTTTGAATTTTTGTAGAATCTTTATGCCTATTTCAACGTGCGTCCCTTGCACTTCATGATCAACGGCCTTCCCGATATCGTGCAAGAGTCCGGCTTTCTTGGCGATATTCACATCCGCTCCGAGTTCCGCCGCCAAGGCGCCGGAAAGATGCGCCACTTCCAAAGAATGCAGAAGAGCGTTCTGCCCGTAACTTGTCCGGTAGCGGAGCCTGCCTAAAATATGAACGAGTTTCGGATCAAGGCCAGCCACTCCCACATCATACGCAGCCGCTTCGCCGGCTTCTTTTATTTTGTTGTTAATTTCGCTTTTGGCGAACTCAACTGCTTCCTCTATTCTCGTCGGATGAATCCGGCCATCAGCCACCAATTTCTCTATGGCAATTTTGGCAATTTCCCTTCTGATTGGATCAAAGCCTGAAATAACTATGGCTTCCGGAGTATCATCGACAATTATTTCAATGCCGGTTAGTCTCTCTAGGGCCTTGATATTTCTGCCTTCTCTTCCGATTATCCTGCCTTTTATTTCATCCGAAGCGATATTCACCGTGCTGGTTGTCACATCCGCGGAATGAGAGCTGGCGTATTTTTGGATTGCCTGCGTCATGATATCCTTCGCCTTCTTTTCCAGATCTTCCTGTCCGGTTGTTTCCAGCGCCTTGATTTTTTTGGCCAACAAGTCGCGGCTTTCCTCTTCTGTCAGTTGAAGCAAAACTTTCTTGGCCTCTTCCTTTGAAAAACCGGCGATTTTTTCTAACCGTTTCAGCTCTTGTTTTCTGGTTTCCTCGGCTTCCTTCCTAAGTTGCCTTATTTCATCGGCTTTTTTTATGATTATTTCTCGACCACGCTCAAGTTCCTCCGTTTTTTTATCCAGGAGCTCTTCTTTTTTGTCCAGCCGCTCTTCGTGGCGCATTATTTGGCTTTCCCGCTCCTGCTCTTTTTTCTTAGCCTCTTCAAGAATGTTGACGGCCTTGTTTTTTGATTCGAGGACGACTTCTTGGGCTTCTTTTCCGGCCTCTTCGAGCATTTTAGAGGCCTTCCCTTCCGCGGTGGTTAGTTGTTTTTTAGCGATGGTCTGCCTGGTGTAATAACCGAACAAGGCTCCGAACGCCAAACCTAAAATCCCGACTACAAGAATCGTTAAACTTGTTTCTTCCATAATATTTTTTTCTGTTCAATTGATAAATCATGCTTTTTTATTCTGGTCAACGATTAATTAATCAATTAAATCATTTTAAACAAATTATGCTGCTTTTGCCCCGCCTGGAAGTAATATCGCGCAGAATTGCTGCGCTTTGAACTCTTTTTAGAGAATTTACAGCCTGGTAATCAATCACTTGATTGAAATTTATCTCGGGGTTTGTTCTTTTAGGATAGTATTACAATTAAAACTTCTTGTCAAAGGATTTTCTAGATGATATTATTAGTCTGACAATAAATTTTTTGATTTAAAGCTCAAACAATAAACAAAAATAAAACTTATTCTTATGTATAAACCGGTTGTTCTAGTTGTGCTCGATGGATGGGGAATTGGAAGAAGCGCCAAGGGAAATGCCATTGCCAAGGCCAATCTGCCAACTATCAACAAGCTGAATGGTTTTTATCCCCATGTGGCTCTGCAGGCTTCAGGTATTTCGGTAGGGCTGCCCTGGGAAGAAGCGGGCAATTCGGAAGTGGGCCATATCACTTTGGGGGCAGGTACGGTCATTTACCAGAGCATGCCCCGCATCACGATGGACATCCAAACCGGAGAATTCTTCAAGAAAAAAGCTTTTTTGGAGACCATTGAAAACACCCGAAAAAATAATTCTTCCTTGCACCTCATAGGGCTGATTGGAAAAGGAGGCGTCCATTCTTATGTTGATCATCTTTACGCCCTTTTGGAGCTGGCACGCGACCAAAAAGTAGAGAAGCTGTTTATCCACGTTTTTACTGACGGCCGCGATTCCGCGCCAAATTCGGGCATTGATTCTGTCCAAGAACTTCAAAAAAGAATGGCGGATTACGGTTTGGGAAAAATTGCCACCCTCTGCGGACGCTATTTCGCGATGGACCGGAACGATAACTGGGATCGCACAGAGAAAGCTTATAATTTAATGACGCGTGGGGAAGGGGAAAAAATAACCGATCCGCTGGCTTATCTTAAAGAATCATACGAGAAAAAAATCTATGACGAATTTATCGAGCCAGCGGTAGTAACCGAAGGTGGTATTCCCGTTGGATTGATTAAAGATAACGACTCGATAATTTTTTTCAATTTTCGGGAAGACCGCGCGAGACAAATAACTAAGACGTTCGTTTTGCCGGGATTTATGAAATTCAAACGGGAGCAATTGAGAAACATTGATTTTGTAACAATGATACAATATGAGGAAGGATTGCCAGTTAATGTCGCGTTCCAGCCGATTGGCATTGAAAATCCTCTTGGAAAAATATTAAGCGACAATAACCTGCACCAGCTTAGAATTTCCGAAACGGAAAAATTTGCCCATGTGACTTATTTTTTCAATGGCGGCTCAGAGGAAAGCTTTCCTGGCGAAGACCGCGTGATTGTCCCCTCCTTAACCGTGGAAAGTTTCGCGGATGCTCCAGAAATGAGCGCCGGAGAAATAACAGTCAAAGTTATCTCAGCGCTAAAAGAAAGTAAATACGATTTTATTCTGATAAATTACGCCAACGCCGATATTGTCGGCCATACTGGAAATGAAAGTGCAACCATCAGAGCTGCAGAGATTGTTGATACGTGCCTCGGAAAACTTATTCCGGCAGTTTTAATGGAAGGTGGGTGCTTGCTGATCACCGCCGATCATGGCAACGCGGAAGAGCTCAAAAATAATCTGACCGGCGAAACCAATACTGAACATTCCATCAACCCTGTTCCGCTCTGGTTTGTTACTGCCGAAAATCACAGGAAGGATCTGGCTAGTTATGTACCGGAAGAAGTAAAAGTGGAAGGGCTTCTGAGTGATGTCGCACCGACTGTTTTGGAGTTTTTGGGCCTGGAAAAATCAAAAGAAATGACGGGCGAAAGCCTGCTGCCACTTTTAAAATAATTTTTAAAAATTGGAAATTAAAAAACACCCTATTTTGCAGGATGTTTTTTATTTTAAGTAATGTTTTCTATTTTATTATTTTATCCACAATCCCGTATTGCTTGGCTTCTTCCGCGCTCATGAAATAATCTCTGTCTGCGTCTCTTTCTATTTTCTCGACCGGTTTTCCTGTGTGCTCGGCCAAAATTTCGTTCAATCTTTTTTTGACGTTCAAAATGTGCTTGGCATGGATATCAATGTCCGTGGCCTGGCCTTGAGCGCCTCCCATAACCTGATGGATCAGAACTTCGCTGTTAGGCAGAACCATCCTTTTATTTTTGGCTCCGGCGGCCAGAAGCAAAGCGGCACCCGATGCGGCCATACCGATACAGATGGTCGACACATCGGCTTTCACGTATTGCATCGTGTCATAAATTGCCAAGGCGGAAGTAACTTGCCCACCAGGAGAGTTGATATAAAGCTTGATGTCTTCCTTACTGCTTTGCGAATCCAAAAAAAGAAGCTGGGCAATTATGCTATTAGCCACGCCATCATCAATCGGACCGCCTAAAAAAATGATGCGGTCTTTCAGAAGCCGCGAGTAGATATCATAGGCCCGCTCGCCATAGCTGGTCTTTTCGATGACAGTAGGAATAAGATACTGGTTGGTAATTTTGTCGCCGTTTGTCATAGTTTTTTTCTTATTAATATAGCAAACATTTATTTTGATAAAACTTTTAGCTCTTGTCATTCCCGCGAAAGCGGGAATCTAGTTTGATATTCTTGGCTTATTCACTGGATTCCCGATCAAGTCGGGAATGACACTCAAAGGAGCAAACTTGAATGAGTTAAATGATTAGTAATACGCAAAGGCTACAACTTCTCCAGTATCTCAAAGACCTTTTCGTTCTCCAAAACTCCTTTCGTATAACTATACAATCTTTCCATATCAATATTCTTGGCAAGATTTTGGGTATCCTTGTAATACTGCAAAGTTTTGTTCATTTCTTCCTCAATTTCTTTCGCGGCAAGCTTTATTTCTTCCTCTTCAACGATTTTATTGAGTGCCATAGACGATTTCACCCTTTTTATGGCATTTGGCTCCCAATCTTTTTCCAGTTCTGCTCTGTTTTTTTTGATTTGTTGAAGATATTGATCCAAATTGATCCCTATCGCTTGAACTTGATGTTCAAGCTCATGGAGCATTTTTTGCGTTTCTTCGCGAATGAGAATTTCCGGCATTTCGGCTTCGGTATTTTCAGTTATTTTTTCTAGATACTCGCTCCTTTTCTGCTCCTTGATTTTGTGCTTTTGTTCGTGTTCCAGGTTTTTTTGAAGATTTTTTTTCAGAATCTCTAAATTTTCAAAGTTGCCCAGAGATTTGGCAAATTCATCGCTAATTTCCGGAATTTGCCTTTCCTGAACCAGCTTCATTGTCACTTGAAAAGTGGCTTTTTTGCCGCCAAGGCTCTGACTGTGGTAATCCTTGGGAAATTCCAGTTCAAATTCTTTATTCGCTCCCGCCTTCATTCCGATTAATTCATTTTCGAATCCTGGAACAAACACTTCCTGCCCGATTATCAAAGGATGATTTATGCTTTTTCCATTTTCAATGGGAAATCCGCCCAGCAAAACGTTAAAATCAATTTCAACCCTATCATTTTTAGCGGCTTCACGGAGAACAGTGACCAGCTTGGCCCGACTGTTGGCCATTTTTTTCATTTCCAGTTGCAATTCTTCTTCACTTATTTCATTCTTCTTATTTCTATATTCTTTATTGATTTTTTCAATTTCCTTCTTATATTTACCATTGACCTTAATTTCCGATATAACCGCGGCCCTGGCTACATATTCCAAATCTTTCCCTGCAGAAACAGTTTTCAATTCAATCTCAGGACTTCCGATTACTTCAAGTTTTTCTTTCCGAATAAAATCGACATAGCTTTTTTGCACAGCTTTCTCGGACGCGTTGTTGAGTATAACCCCTTTGCCCACTTTTTGCTCCACCATTTTTCGGGGAGCCTTGCCTGGACGGAAACCGGGAATTTTTATTTCCGCGGAAGCTTCCGCCGCGGCAACATCAAGATATTTTTCCCAATCGGCCCAGGGAACACTGACTTCAAATTCTATTCTTGATTTTGGTAATTTTTTTATCATTGTTCGAGTTTAATTCCGAAAATTTTTAATTTTTTAGTGATTCGACTGAAAACTCATATAATAAACCCGGCAATTAGCAACGCCACAATATTGATGATCTTAATCATCGGATTGATGGCCGGTCCGGCTGTGTCTTTATACGGATCGCCCACCGTGTCTCCGGTGACCGCTGCCTGATGGGCAAAAGATCCTTTGCCGCCGTAATTGCCTTCTTCAATATATTTTTTAGCGTTGTCCCACGCGCCTCCGCCGGAAGTCATAGAAATAGCAATGAATATACCAGTAATAATAGTTCCAACCAGAAGTCCGCCTAGGGCTTGCGGCCCGAGTATGAATCCGACTAAAATAGGAGCTAATACCGGAATAGCGGCCGGAATAATCATCTCTTTTATTGCTGCCCTGGTCACGATATCTACGCTCGTTGCGTAATCCGGCTTGGCAGTCCCTTCCATAATGCCTTTGATTTCCCTGAATTGCCTTCTGACTTCTTCCACGACCGCTCCGGCCGCTTTGGAAACCGCCCGCATGCAGATGGAAGCAAAAAGATATGGCAGCATGCCTCCAATCAGAAGACCGACAATAACATAAACATTATCCAGGTTGAAAGTAATTACTTGACCGCCTTTTTCCGCCAGCTCCTGAACATAGGACGCGAAAAGAACGATGGCCGCCAGCCCTGCCGAAGCTATGGCATAGCCCTTAGTAACGGCTTTAGTCGTGTTGCCAACGGCATCCAGAGCATCTGTAACTTCACGGATGTTTTTTCCCAGAGCGGACATTTCGGCAATCCCCCCGGCATTGTCGGTAATTGGCCCGAAAGCGTCGATCGCCACTATGATTCCGGCCATAGAAAGCATGCTCATAGCCGCTACTGCCACACCATAAAGTCCGACTAACCAGTAAGAAACTAGGATACCGACTACTATCAGGATTATCGGCAGAGCCGTCGCTTCCATGCCCATCGCCAACCCCATAATCACATTTGTTCCGTGTCCCGTCTCGGACGCCTTAGCAATCGCCTGAACCGGCCGGTATTTTTTGGAAGTGTAATATTCCGTAGTCAGGACCATGCCGGCCGTAATCAAAATTCCGATGACTGCCACCGCGTAGATGCTTCCAAAGCTATACAGTTTATTGGCGCCCATCAAACTTTTTGTGACGGGATAAAAAGCCGCCAACGCAATGATCGAAGAAGTGATCAGTCCTTTATAAAGCGCTCCCATAATATTTTTATTTTTCCCCAACCGCACGAAATAAATTCCGATTATCGAAGCAACGATCGAAACCGCTCCGATCGCCAGAGGGTAAACAACGGCTGCCGGAAACTTAGCGAAGGTAAGTGAACCCAAAATCATCGCCGCAATCGCCGTGACGGCGTAAGTTTCAAAAAGATCGGCCGCCATTCCGGCGCAATCTCCTACATTATCTCCGACATTGTCCGCGATGACCGCCGGGTTCCGTGGATCGTCTTCCGGAATTCCCGCCTCAACTTTTCCAACCAAATCCGCTCCTACGTCCGCCGCTTTGGTAAAAATTCCGCCACCGACCCGGGCAAACATGCTAATCAAACTTCCACCGAATCCTACCCCGATGAGCGCTTTGATGTCCCCGGTAATCGCGTAAAATCCGGCCACCACCAGAAGCCCGAGCCCCACCACCAGAAGACCGGTCACCGCTCCGCCTTTGAAAGCCACGTCCAGCGCCTTTTCCAAACCGCCTTTGGCCGCTTCGGCTGTCCGGACATTGGCGCGCACCGACACATTCATCCCGATATACCCCGCCAGCGCCGAAGCCCCAGCTCCGACCAAAAATCCCACACTTGTGCTGAGACCCAAGGCGAAATAAAGAATAACAAAAACAAAAGCCGCCACATATCCAACCGTTCGATACTGACGGTTAAGAAAAGCTTTCGCTCCTTCACGGATAGCCTGGGCAATTTCCACCATCTTGCCTTCTCCTTCGGGCATATTATTTACTTTCCAGCTGAGATAAAGCGCGAAAATTATTGAGACAAGCGACGCTCCGATGGCATACATTTCTACGGACATACCCGGTAGTAGAATTTCGGCAGTTTAGCATGATTTTGTAAACTGGAAACTCTTTAAATTAATGAATTATTATTTTTAACTATGCCGGCATCTATCCAAAAAGTCTGAAGGACTTAGCCGAAATTTCACTACCGGGCATATATTTTGAAAATTAATTATTGCAAATTATTCTTTTTCTTTCTTTTTCGCAACTTTCTTTTTGGTCTTAGGCTTTTTTTCATCTGAAGCTTCCGGCGTTTCCGCAACTGATCCTTCATTTTTTTCCGATTTTTCTTCCAGAACCGCTTCTTCCTTTTTCGTCTTAACTTCTTCGCCTGCCGGAAGCGCCCCGCTTGCATTGCTAGCAGACGCGTCTGCGGCAAGCTGGTCTTCCGCTTTTTCTTCCGCAGTCTTAGTTCCGATTATATCTATTTTCCACCCGGTCAGTTTGGCCGCTAAACGGACATTCTGTCCCTTCTTTCCGATGGCCAAGGACAACTGGTCCTCCGGCACCATTACTTCCGCTTCCTTTTTTGCTTCCCTGACATTGACCCGCAGAACTTTGGCCGGACTTAGCGCCGCAGCGATGAATTTCGCGACATCGTCGTTCCAGAGAATGATGTCAATTTTTTCCCCGCCTAATTCTTCAATCACGGCCTGGACGCGAGTGCCCTTTTGCCCGACACACGATCCGATCGGATCAATGCCTTCTTCCGCCGAAGCCACCGCTATTTTCGTCCTTTCTCCGGCTTCCCGGGCGATAGATTTTATCTCCACTGTTCCGGAAAAAATTTCCGGCACCTCCAATTCAAAAATTTTCTGGACCATCAGCGGATGCACTCGGCTGAGCGTTATCCCGGGCCCTTTGGAGCCAGCTTCTACTTTGTAAATATAAACCTTCAGCCTTTGTCCGACCCGGTAACTTTCCTTTTCCACCTGCTCGGAAGGAAAGAGCACGCCAATTGATTTTCCTAAATCAATGAAGATGTTCCGCCCTTCGATCCTTTGCACCACTCCGCTGACCACTTCTCCTTCTTTATCCTTATATTCATCATACATGGAATCCCTTTCGGCTTCCCGGATTCTCTGAATTATGACCTGTTTGGCAGTTTGCGCTGCTACCCGACCATAATCTTTTTTTGTTTCCAATTCTATTTCAATAATATCACCAACTTGCGCATCCTCTTTTATTTTTTGAGATTCCTCCAGCGTAAAATCACGCTCCGGATTATAGCGCGCCAGCCTTTCTTCGCTTTCAATCGCTTCCGCGCTCTGTGAAATTTCTTTTTTAGTTTCCTCTTTTCCGTCTTCCTCTTTGTCTTGGACAAATTCACGGGTAGTTTCATCCACCACTTCTTTCACCAAGAAAAATCTGGTATCGCCGGTTTTTTCGTTGAATATGGCCCGGATATTCTGTCCTTTTTTTCCATAATCTTTTTTATACGCGGCGGCTAACGCGGCCTCGATGGTTTCAATCACCCGCTCTTTAGAAATTCCTTTTTCCTCGCAAATTTGGGCGATGGCGCTGCCAAAATCACCCAGTCCCCCGGCTGGTCGCGAATCTTCGCTAACTTTTTTTCTTCGTGCCATGTTTTTAAATTATCGCATGACCCATGCTTGTTTCATGTTTCATGTTTTGCTCTTTTATTATTAAAAAAGTCCGCGTAGCCGCGAACTAGTGAATCAGTATTGCCTATGTATTAATACTATCAGACTAACGGTTTTATGTCAACCCCGTTAGAAGCAAGGAGTTAACTCGGAAAACTAGAACAAGGCCCCCATCCTTAATGCCGTGTCAATGGCCTTAATAATCACAAAGGCGGCTAAGGCCACGATTACCCCGATGATGGAATAGGTCATATTTCTCTTGGCCGTTTCCAGGACTTTTTCACTTCCCGCCGCCGTCAGATACTGAGTTCCCGAAATGACAAAAGCAATGATGGCGATAAGGCCGAATAGCGCCAGAAGCCAGTTCATAAAATTCAATAAAATTCCTTTGACTCCGCCAGCCGGATCAGGCAGGCCGATTTCCGCCGAAGTGGGAAAATAAATTTGCGCCATGGCGCTCAAAGAAAAACTGAAAAAAGCAAAAAATAGAATAACAACAGCGAATAGTAGTGGAAAGATTTTTTTAAATTTCATTTTTTATTTTAGCTAGAACGTAACACTAAAACCAGTTAACATCGACGTTGCCGCCTGCAGAATGACATACCCTGAAATGCCCACAATGACTCCAATGATTGAATAGGACATCGCTTTTTTAGCCTTCTCAATCTGCCCCTCATCTCCAGCCGCGGTTAAATATAAAATGCCCGAAATAGCAAACCCGATTACGCCCACAAAACCGAAAATTATTAATATCCACCTCATTATGGCACTAATTATGCCATATACCGTTCCACCCGGAAGGCCTGAACCAGCAGGCAATGTCCACTGCCCATAAACCGCCAACGGAGCAAAAGCCAGCAAGGCGGCTATCAGATATCCCGCGATTTTTTGTTTTTTCTCCATTTTTTTGTGGATTAAAAATTAAATTTTTTAAGTTTCTTTTTCGTATTTTTATTATACCACAAAAACATTAGACGCAAAACCCCGTAGTAGATTGTCGGCTTTTACAAAATACTGACTGGCGTTCTAAGCTACAAAATAAAAACAAGTTTATTCTCTTTGTTTTTAATTATATTCTAGTCCCGCCAAGGCGTGACGGCCGAAAATTCACTACGGGGAAAACAAAAACGACCTGTGGATAACTTTGACAACCCTGGTCGTTTTCGCAATTTATTTTCAAAACTTTAGAATTGTCCTTGAGCGCCGAGCATGGACTGAGCCGCTTTCAGGATAACTACCCCGACAATGGCTACGATAACTCCGATAATGGAATAGCTCATAGCTCTTTTCGCTTGGCTAATCCTGTCCTCGTCTCCGGCCGCCGTCAGATACAGGATACCGGCAATTGCAAAACCGATGACTCCGATAAACCCGACCAAACCCAAAATCCAAGTCATAATATTGGCGATAATGTTCATAATGGAACCGCCCGGTAAATTAGCGCCAGCCGGAGTCGGAGTAAATTGCGCCGCGACCAGTAATGGAATGGTCAAAACAGCGGTTGAAGCCAGAGCTGAAACATATCTAATTTTTTTTCTCATATAACACCTCCTGTCTATTTTTTTATATTTATTTTTAGCAAATCAAATTAGGCCGTTCCTGAAATAAATTTTGATACCTGGTTCACTATGACCAAGGCCGCCAGAATAATGACGATACCGATGATGGAATAAGTCACGATGGATTTTCCCTTGTCCAGCCTTTTTTCGTCGCCATAGGCGGTCAGATACGTGCTCCCGCCAACCACCAAACTTATTATAGCAATAATGCCGACTACTGACAACAAAAATTTCAGGACGCCTAGGGCGATCTGTTTAATGGTAAGGGCGCTAGAAACCATGGCATCGGCACTGCCGGTTCCGGGTCCACCTAAGATAGTCATTATTTCCTTGAGAAAGGTCGGCGCCGCCAGCGCGATGGCAAAACCGACGACCGCTGCCGTAATGGTGTTTTTAGCACGCGTTATAGCTTTCTCATCTCCTGCCGACACCATATACATCAGTCCGCCGATTACGATAAAAATAATGGAAATTAAAACGATGACGCCTTGCAGATGATTGAGCAGTGAATTTAAAACGGCTTTCAGATTATCCAGGTTCGGACCGAGCGGGTTTTCAAAGGTGGCGCCGAGTGCCGCAGTTGTCGCGGCAAAGGAAAATAAAAGCGAGACAAAAATAGCGCCGGCAAGAATTAATTTTATTTTCTTATTTTTCATAATATTTTATTTTTTAGCCTGAAGCTGTTCGCCTGCAGGATGGCTTTTTTATTTAAATAAACTTAATAACTTCCGCTAGTTCTGCCTCCGCCAAAGCTCTCTCCGCCTCCACTAAATCCTGGGGTACCACTCGTACTGCTAAGGACTTGGCGGAATAGGAGTCAGCGCGGAAGACGCCGTATTGCACGTAAAGGTATACCAATTGGTCCGGCCAACTCCCAGATTTGGTTGGGCGGAAATCAGCCACAGCGTAATATTGACAATCAACCACGCTCCGGCGACAACCGTGAATCCGATGAGCGCCGCTTTCAAAAAACTTTTGGCGGCAGTCATCATTCCCTCATCGCCGGTGGAAATGACATACATCGTTCCGGCAAAAAAAACCGCTATAAAAGCCGCCGTAATGACTATATACAGGCCGTATTTAAACAAATTGTAAAATCCAACTATGAAGTGGCAAAGCGTGCAGGGAGCTGGATTAGCGTCTGTGGCGCAGGGAACAACTCCATCCGGCACGGAAGTTGGGAACATAGCGAACGCCTGTCCGGAACCAAAAACAAGCAGTCCTATAGTTAAAAAAAATGCTAAAAGTAATAATTTTCCTGATATTCCTTTCATTTTTTTCCTAAAATTTATTTCCCATCAGCTGGCTAACTTTGGCCGCGGCTGACTTGATGGCTTCCCCAGAGGTGAATTGCCCGCGATTGACCTGATCTATCATTTCGGCCAGCACCGCCTCAATTGCTTCAGCATCAGATTGATACCAACTTTTAGCAATCAAGTTTTGCTCGGCAAAAACCCCCAACTTGGAATCGTTTTTTTGCGCTTCAATCAGGTCTCTTCTGGCCGCCGGTTTTTTGGTTTTTTCCAAATAGGTTTTGGCCGGATCAAAATCCAAGCCGGACCCATTTGGCGCTCCGGCAGTGTTGGTAGCGGCACTAATATTCTGTTCCGGTTTGGTTGTCAGAAAGGTTAAAAAATTCCAGGCTTCTTTTATGCGGATATCGTTGGTTACAGCTGCTTGCTGCGGATTAGCCGAAGCGGAAGCGTTCAGATTCTTGTTTTTAGCTACCGCGAAACCCCAATAATTGGAATAGCTGACCGGGTGGTCGCCTGGCAGTTGTGGCAGAGGCGCTACATCAAAATTAAGTTTTGGCGCTTTGCTGGCAACCGTGTCCCACGTCCAAGAATAATTCAGCATCATGGCCAGCTTGCCTTCGCTAAAAGCATCAATTGAATAATGCAGATTGGGATTCCAGGCATAAACAGATGAACCAGTTTTGGCAAACTGCGTGTAAAATTCCAGCGCGTTCTCGCCGGGCGAATTGACTGGCGGCAAACCGGATTCTTGATTGGCTCCACCCACCGGCACATCAACGCTGAAAGTATTGTCAAAAGTAGCTCTTAAATTTCCGGAGTCGGTCATTTCCGTGCCGCGCTGGAGCATCAAAACTCCCAGGATGTCCGTAGAACGGTTTATATTATAAGCCGTCCCCAGAGCGGCTCCTGCTTGGGTAACCTGCCCCAGATTGTCAATTTTGGTCAGCTTGCGGGTATCTTGCACAAATTCGTTCCAATTGCCGGGCGGAGCGGTTATCCCGGCTTCATTAAGCAAATCTTTATTATAGTAAAGGTTCAGCGAATCAACGCTCAGCGGAACCGCATACACGAGATTATCCGCCATAAAATCATCTGCTACGCCATCAACAAAATTTACCTTGGCTTTTTGTTGGCTCAAAATTTCCGGTGGCGCCGGAACAATCTTGTCTTTGAACATCGGCAGCCAGGTATTGTGGATCAGAAAAATGTCCGGCCCTTGCCCCGAGGCCAGAGCTTCCAGAAGTTCTTTTTTATACGTGTCAACCGTTAGTTTTTTATATTCTATTTGCTGGATAGACTGTTGTGTCTTGGAATAATTGGAAAATATTTCTCCATACGCATCCCGGTCGTCAAACAAGCCCCACACTTCTAGATTGACTTTATACCCAACCTTTTTAGTCGTACTGCAACCATAAAGCGTCAGCACGCCCGCTATCGCCAGCAAAGTCGCCAGTATTTTTTTTGTTTTTTTGCCCATTTATTTTATAAGTATATAGCCGTAATGAAAATCGCCTGCCGTTATTTCTTTCGCGATTCCCAGCTCGCTTTTGTTTACCAACTCCATCGCTTTTTCTTTGGAAATTCTGAGTGTTTTGTCCGGACCGATCGCGGTATCTTCGGTTTTCCATTCCACCAGTAAAATTTTTCCTCCCGGTTTTAAAATTCTTTTGGCTTCTTCCAGCATATTGCTCTTTTCCTTATTCTGGAAAAGGACGTCTTTCATTATGACCCAATCAACGCTTTCCGCCCTCAATTTCGAACCTTCTTTATTTTCCAAATTAACCCTTTTAATGATCAAGTTGGTCAGTCCCAGCGTTTTCGCCTGGGACTCCACAGCTTCCAGTTTTTCAGGCACAACGTCTAATGAATAAACTTTTCCTTCCTTTCCGATTTTTTTCGCAAGCGGAATGGAAAAATAGCCTGTTCCGCAGCCGAAATCCGCTATGGATATTCCTTCTTTCAGCTCCATTTGGGCTATCACGTCTAATGGATCGATAAACTTTACTTTAAGATCGGCCGTCTCGCTTGAAGAGTCGTTGTTCTCTTCTGAATTATTTGTCATTATTTTGTATTTTTAAATTATTCTGCTTTTATTATAAAATAAAAAAAGGCGTTCGGCAACATAAATGTTATGCACAGCGCCAAAAGAATCTCGCGTTATGAAATTCTCCGCGCTTTTGTTCCGTGATCCCTCCGCAAATATGTTACAATGAGTAAGTTATGCCAAAAAATATTTTAACCAGCCTCAACCCGCCACAACGCGAAGCGGTGGAAACAGTCGCCGGACCGGTGCTCATTATCGCCGGCGCCGGATCGGGAAAGACCAAGGCGCTTACCCACCGCGTGGCTTATTTGATTTTGGAAAAAGCCGTGAACCCCCGGAACATTCTGGCCGTAACTTTCACCAATAAAGCCGCCCAGGAAATGAAGGCGAGGATCACTGGGCTTTTGGAAAACAGCGCGAAAAAAGACCTGCCTATTCTTGGGACTTTTCATTCCATTTGCGCCAGAATCCTGCGGCGTGAAATAGAACCCCTGGACTACAAAAAGGATTTCACCATCCTTGATTCCGACGACCAGTTATCGCAGATCAAAAAAATTATGAAAGAGCTGGAAATGAGCACTGACCAGCTGAAACCGACTTCAATCCTCAACGCCATCTCTAAAGCCAAAAATGAGCTGATCGGACCCGCCGCGTTCGCGGCCGGCATCAGCGGCTATTACGAAGAACTGGTCTCTAAGGTTTATTCCATTTACCAGCAAAAATTAAAGATTCAATCGGCGCTGGATTTTGACGATCTCATCATGCTAGTAGTCCAGCTTTTTGCGCTCTTTCCGGCGGTCCTGGAAAAATACCAGAACCTTTTCCGCTATATTATGGTGGATGAATACCAGGACACCAATCATGCTCAATATATGCTGGTGAGTGCCTTGGCTAAAAAATACCGGAATCTCTGCGTCGTTGGTGATGACTGGCAGGGGATTTATTCTTGGCGGGGAGCGAATATCCAGAATATTCTTGATTTTGAAAAAGATTATCCCGAAGCCAAGGTGATAAAACTGGAGCAGAATTATCGTTCCACACAGAATATTTTGGACGCCGCCTTTGGAGTAATTTCAAAAAATATCTACCGTAAAGATAAAAAGATCTGGACGGAAAATAAGGGCGGGCATCTGATAACTTCTTTCGAGGCCGAGAACGAAACGGCTGAGGCCGACTTCGTCATCCGGGAAATTTTGGAGCAGAGCAATAAATCCGAACATAGACTCAGCGAATTTGTGGTCCTCTACCGCACCAACGCTCAGTCACGGGCATTGGAAGAAGTCATGCTTAGATCTTCCGTGCCGTATCGGATTATCGGCAGCGTAAAATTTTACCAGAGGAAAGAAATCAAAGACATCGTCGCTTATCTTCGGCTGATCAATAATTTCCAAGACGAAATTTCGCTGGAAAGGATCATCAATGAACCGAAGCGGAATATCGGAGAGGTTACGGTAAATAATTGGATAAAAATCGCTAAGCTGAATGAGGTGGACCTGATTGAAGCTGGCTTAAAATCCGAAATTATAAATCCTAAATCTGAAACAAATTCAATCCCGCTGAGGCGGGAAAAAATTCAAAAAAATAAACTGGATCTTATAGCCAAATTCTGCGAATTTATCGTGAAGATGGCAGAGCAAAAAAATAAAATGGAACTGCCCCAGTTCATTGAAAAAGTTTTTCGCGAATCCGGCTATGAAAAATTTTTGCTGGACGGAACGGAAGAAGGCCAGGCTCGCCAAGAAAATGCCAGAGAACTTTTGACCGTGGCACAAAAATATGCCGGTGATCCGGAGTCTGGCTTACGATTGTTTTTGGAAGAAGTGGCGCTGGCTTCCGATACCGACAATATCGATCAGGCCCAAGAAGCAGTGCATTTGATGACGCTCCACAGCGCCAAGGGCTTGGAATTCCGCACAGTTTTCATTGTGGGTCTGGAAGAGGGAATTTTACCGCATTCGCGAAGTATGTTGAGCGAACATGAAATGGAGGAGGAGCGGCGCTTGATGTATGTCGGCTTGACGCGCGCCAAAGAAAAAGTCTATCTGCTTTTTACCCGTGAGCGAAATATTTTTGGGTCATCTCAAGTCAATGCTCCATCGCGATTTTTGGATGATATACCGGCGCACTTAGTTCATAATTACGAAAAAAATCTTTATCCATCGCCCTCTCCCGGCCTTCGGCCACCCTCTCCCAATTTTGGGAGAGGGGCTGGGGGTGAGGGAAACTCTTTTCATGACGGCGACCGCGTCCATCACGATATTTTCGGTCCAGGCCGCGTGGTATCTTCAAAAGGCGACGAATTGACTATTGCCTTTTCTAAAACAGGACTTAAAAAATTGTCCGCCTCCATCGCCCCTCTTAAAAAAATAAAATAAGAAATCTTTAGTAAATGAATCCTTTAATCACCCTGCTATTGGCCGCCAAAGTACGATATGACTTGAGGCCAAAGCCTTTGAAGTTCATTTCCGAAACGGTAATGCTCCCGCTGCTTACTTTCTCCACTACCGCCACATGGCCATAAGAAGATTCCAGGGTAACCATCACCGCTCCCGGCTGAGGAGTCCTTCCGGTCGCGTAGCCATAAGTTTTGGCTTTATAGAGCCACGTACCGGCATTACCGGACCAGGGAATATTTTTTACCCGGGCCACATACCAGGTGCAATATCCGTAAGGAAACTTATGGCTGTTGCCGTTGGCTGACGCCAAACGTTTCCCATTTGCCGTCCCAAAAGGTTCATAGGGCCGGGCCAAAATCCGGGGGTTAACCGCCGTAGGTATGGGAATAACTGGAGCAGGCGGCTGAACAATTTCCAGTTGCCCGTCCGGAATAATAATATCCTGATCTTTTTTTATTTCGCCATTGGCCGGCAAACTGTTGAACGCAATGATCTTATCTTCATCAGCTTTGTATTTTCGGGCGATGTCATCAAGCTTATCGCCTTCTTTAACGGTATATGTTAATCCGTCCGTAGGAAGGATGAAAAGTTCATCGCCCTGCATAATGGAATCTATATTGTCAATTTCATTTGCCCAAAGAATCGTGTTTATCTTTATGTTATTTTTTGCTGCAATGGATCCGACGGTATCTCCTGGCTGAACTTTGTATACCGTAACTCCCCCTTCTTCAGCCGGCTCCTGTTTGACCGGACTCATGCCAGCCACTAAAGCTTGTCCCTGAATATTTATGACCGTTTCCGCGTCCGCATTGTCTGGTAAAGTAGGATCGGGAGACATACTGGCTTCAGTCAACTTGACCAGGGCTAGGTTGCTTTTCTGCTGGTTGGCCTGGATCGACATTTTATTCTCAAGGGGATTATTATAATTATCCTCTGCTCCAAAATAGCCAAATAAAAAACCACTGGATTCCTTTCCGGCGGCAAAATTAGTAGCGGCGACAAGGATTGCGCTGCTAATGACTACGATGAGAGCCGAGTAATTCCTGAAGATGTGCAGCATTTTGACTGTCCGGCGCTCTTTGACGAAATTGACAATGTTGTTTTGCGTGTTGTGAATCCGGCTGACCAGATTCCTTAAATTTACACTTCCTAATAAACTTTGCGATATGGCAATGATTAGTTTACTAATGGTGGTAGCCTTTCTTTTTGGTTTTAGTTTAAGAGCAATTAAACATCAGAGCCCATCAGACCAAAACCCTAATTTTTATACAT
>JBBTUK010000023.1:0-7691 GCA_038063775.1 Patescibacteria group bacterium | reverse complement strand
GTGCCCTCGACAGGATTCGAACCTGTGGCCTTGAGCTCCGCAAGCTCACGCTCTATCCAACTGAGCTACGAGAGCAAATTTTGGTGCTGGGGTCCACTGAGCTACAAGCGCGTCGGAGCCTTACTCCTCCTTTTATACTAAAGAAGATTACTATATTCCCAATAATCTTTCAAGCATATCGGCGAAACTGGGGTTTTGTTTGATTTCCGGAATATATTTAAGCAGCATTTCCCGAATTTTCACCGGACTTTCATCGCCGATAGGAATGTGGACAAAAGGCATCAGGTAGCTTTTGGTATGGAGACTCAATACTTTTTCTTGGGGCGGAGCATAGAAAATCCAAAAAGAGTGGATGTTTTCAAATTGGTAAATTTCTTTATCGGCAATCACTCCGGTGTCAGTGATGGCAAAATCCAAAACTCGGGGTTTCTTATTTAGATAGATATAGCCGATAGCGCCAATCAAAATAAAAAGTATGGACACAACCGGGCTGTTGGTATAAACTGCATAACCGACTATGGCGATAATAACGAGAGCCGCGTAAGCTAACCATTTTCGGTCATGTTCGCGCGGCTCAAACTCCAGAGACCGCCAGCGGGTAAGAATTTTACCCGGATAGGCTTTTAGAAAATCTTCTTCGCGCGGCTGTTCTGTTTCAGGATTCCTGTCTTTTTTTAAAAGAAAATCCTCAAACTGGCTTTCCTTTTCGCTCTGGGGCTTGTTCCGCAAAATATCCATAAGCTTTTTTTCGGCTATTTATTATAATTGTATCTATGGTATCATAATTATCTCGTTGGAAGCAAAGTAATTTAAAGGCAGTATTTTTGGCTGAAGCTAAAAATGTCTCTAATGGAGTTTACCCCGATTAGAAGTTCCATAAAAAAACATCAGCTCATGGTGTTTGTGATAATGCTTGGTCAAAATGCTTCTAACGGGGTTTACAGACTGTCGCCTAGTTGGTATCATTTTAGTGCGATAACGGAAGGGTGGCCGACCACCGCTTCCAGCGGGGCCCCGCCAACGGCGGTGGGTAATCTAAGAGGACGGTCTTGTTCCCGATTTGTCAAAAAATTTGAAAAATTTTTTGCTATAAATCGTCGTGCCTGCGGCAGATCTCCCGTAGGGATGACAATCCCGCTTAAAGCGGTGGGGTGTCCGAGTGGTTTAAGGAGACAGCTTGCTCCGTAGAAAAGCGGTGGGTTGGCAGAGCGGTTGAATGCGCCGGTCTTGAAAACCGGAATACCTGAAAGGGTATCGTAGGTTCAAATCCTACACCCACCGCTTTCTTACGGGGTCGAGAAAAACTGTCGAGCTCGCATTTTAATAAATAATAAATATGAAAACATTAGTCGTATACTATACCCTCGAGGGCAATACAAGATTTATCGCTCAAAAGATCGCCGAAGCCACGGGCGCCGATGTTTTGGAACTCCGGCCGAAAAAAGAAACCGTGAAGCCGCACAGCCTGAGCAAATATTTCTGGGGAGGAAAACAGGTCATGATGAAAGAAAAGCCTGAGCTTTTGCCCTTCGATCTTAATCCTGAGGATTATGACTTGTTGTTCATCGGTTCGCCGGTTTGGGCCTGGAATTTTACTCCTCCACTCGGCACGTTTTTTTCACAAGTAAAATTGACCGGTAAAAAAATCGCCTTGTTTTGCAGCTGCGGGGGAGCTAAGAACAAAACCTTGGAAAATATGGAAGCGGAGCTTCCCGGAAACAAAATCATCGGAAAAATCGATTTCAAAGAGCCGTTGAAAAACAATCCGGAAGAATGCGCGGAGAAAGCCAAGAGATGGGCGATAGAAATAAGTTCTGCATTATAAGAATACTTTATAAAAAAACAAAAACCGTCGCTCGCGAGCGACGGTTTTTGTTATCGTAAATCCGAAGATTAGTAACGATTTCTTGATCCTCCGAAGTCCTTTCTTGGTCCTCGGTCTTTCATTCTTTTTTTGTTGCACTCGTAGCAATACAGATTTCCGAAAGTTCCGTCTTCCTTTTTAGTCGGTTCGAACGGAAGTTGCGTTATCGCAGTGCCGCATTCGGTGCAAGTTATCCCCAAAGAAGTAATGTCAAACATTTGTCTTTGCGGACGATTATTGTCTTGATAAGCCATTTAAGCGTAGTCACCTCTCTTTCTAGCCCCGATATTAAATCGGGATCTTGGTGACTTACTCTTATATAGCTTACCTTAATTTGTGTAAAACTAAGTTCACCCCCACACCAATTGCTTCGACTGTTCTTGCGGATCCTATGCGTTCAATTCAATTGGTGTGGGGGAATTACTAATACGATACATTCACCTGGTGGAGATAATAGCATAGCCAAATGGAAAAGTCAACCCCGTAGTAGATTTTCGACTTCCGTCATTAAAAGTGGTTAATTGGCGCCACTAAATGAACAAAAATATGAATTTAATTTTTTTAAGATGTATCTTAGTCCCGCTAAAGCGGGATGGCCGAAAATTCACTACGGGATCAAGCCAACCAAAAGTCCTAAGCCAAAGGCATATGAATAGTAAAATGCGAGCCGACTCCTTCGATGCTTTCCACGGTAATGTCTCCATTCATTTTTTTAGCCAGATCGGCGGCTATCCACAATCCCAAGCCGGTACTGACAATGTCTTTGGTTTTTTCGTTTTGAATCCGGGAAAACTTTTTAAAAAGATCGGCCTGATCTTCCGAGGATATGCCAATACCGGTGTCGGCTACGGTTATCAGCAGCTCCCGGCCCTTAGCCTTGGCAAAAATATCTATTTTTCCGGTCGGAGTGTATTTTATGGCGTTGCTGATAAGATTGATTAAAATTTGCTTCAATCTTTCCGGGTCAGCTTCAATCTTCGGGAGACTTATTGGCAAAAAACTTAAAACCAATCCCTTTTGATCGGCGGTTGGTTTCATCTCCTGGGCAGATTCGATGATTATGGGAATAGGCTCGGTCATAATTATATTCATAGGTATCTGATTATCTTCCAGACGGGAGACTTCCAGAATGTCGTTGACGAGCGATCCCAGGCGATTGATAGAAAGGGAGATGTTTTCCAGATAACGCCGGCTGTCCGCGTCTACTTTTTTTTCATTTTTTTCCATAAAAAATTCCAGGTATCCTTTTATGGCAGTAAGCGGCGAGCGCAATTCATGGCTGGCCATGGAAATAAAGTTATCTTTCATCCGGTCAATCTCTTTGAGCTTGGACAAAGTCAAGGCGTAGCCGAAAAGACGGGCCTGGTTGGAAACCAAAAACAGAACAACGATTATTGTCAAAAGCACCATCAGATAGGAAAGATTGATGGTTGAATTGATCAGCTTGTCGGAGGGCGCCAAAGAAAAAGCCAAAGAAACCAGAGCCTTTTTTTCTCCAGCGTCGTCATTGACCGTTTTGGTTATATTCCAAAAGCGTTCATTATCGTCGCCTCCCAAGTTAGCGATGCCCTCTTTTTGGTTCCAAGCCAAAATATTTTGCAGTTCCATTGAATCAGCGCCGATGGAGCCCGAGTTATTGGAAGCAATCACGCGGAACCCTTCTTTATTTTCATTGCGGATCAGAATGTCAAATTTTTTTATTTCTTCGTTTTCCCGGACGATCTTTTCCACGAGAGTTTGGAGGCGGTCGGGGCTGGCGATGAGATCTTTGGCGGTCAAGTTGATTATATTTTCCGCGATAATCGCCTTAGTGTGAGTTATGGTGTCTATATTTTTTTGGAATTTTCCTACGGTATAAAAAGTATTCAAAAAAATGGCGACAGGAATAAAAACCACAAGAATCAGAGAAAAAATTATCCTCGGATTTTCTTTGATAAAGCCAATTGATTTTATAAAAATTTCCTTCATTGATTGGCCAAGTCCTTATTTTTTTGATTTTTGCGGGCAATGAAAAATCCGATGATAGCCAAGGCGCCGACAAAGCCGGAAAATATTATAATGAAAAGCATGAGAATATCCACAGCCTTTCTCTTTTCTACGGGAGAAGCGGCCTTGTTCAGCGCGCTGGCTTCCGCGGATGGGATCACGGTGATAGCTTCAGCGGTTTTGACGAAAAACAGCGGTTCGCTCTTGGCGGTTATTTTGCCCGTATTGTCAGTTACCACGACATAGACTTCATGTTGACCGTCAGCGAGCTGCTTATCCAAAACATAAGACCAGTTTCCGTTGGAGTCGGTTACGGTGCTCAAAATCATCGGCAAATCGCTGTAAATATAAATGTAAACAGGCGTGCTGGACAATCCTTTGCCGGTGAGTAGCACATTCTTTGTGTCGTTGAGCGACACCAGTTCCACATTGCTGACGGACAACTCTTCTTTTCTGACCTCGCCGTTTTCCCTGGGGTTGCCGATCGGAAATTTGTTTTTTTCTTCGGCGGGGTCAGTCTGCACGATAGTGGTTTCGTTTTCCGGTTTATCGTCGGAGGGCAGGTTTATTGCTACCGGAAAATTTCTCTCCGGCGCGGCCATATCACTGGAAACGTTCCGATTTTTTCCGCCGGTTGCGGAAGTCGCACTTTCATAATAATTGCGATTAGCTGCCCAATCTTTTATTTTTCCGACTTCCAGAAACACCAACCCGGAAATGGCGACGATAACTCCGATGATGGAAAACTTCATCGCTCTTTTTGCCTGCCGCAGCATGCCTTCGTCTCCCGCCGCAACCAGATAAAGAATACCAGCAATGGCAAAGGCGATTATAGCGATAAAGCCAACTAAACCGAGGATCCAGCTCATCGTGTTCGCGGTTATGCTCATTGCCGAAGCGGAGGGCACATTGGCGCCGGCCGGAAGCGGATTAAATTGCGCCATGGCTAGGAGCGGTATTGTCAGAACGACGGATGATGCAATGGTTAAAAGATATTTAGTTTTGTTTTTTTTATTGCACACGAAGATTTTATTCTATTTTTTCGATCTGTACGGGTAACTTATTTATGTGTTTTGTTTTTACTTATCTGCAGATAGTTTACCATATTTTTCAAAAAAAGTTTAATTTCTGACATGTAATTTTCAACGAGCATTACGGCAATTAAAAAATTGAATTTTTTTGAAGCATGTCTCGACGCCTCGAATGGTTTTTTTATGCAGACGGTTTGATGGCAGTTAAAGACGCGATGAGGCCCAGGACGATCAGAGCGGAAA
Source organism: Patescibacteria group bacterium (assembly GCA_038063775.1). GTDB lineage: Bacteria > Patescibacteriota > Minisyncoccia > Moranbacterales > UBA2206 > UM-FILTER-42-9. Next base: position 2,567 of record JBBTUK010000023.1, on the reverse strand, counting down.
TAACTGCCAAATTCTGGCCTTGCCTTTTTTCAACTGGAGAAGCCGTTTTTTGTTGCAGACTGGCTTCCGCGGATGGGATCACGGTGATAGCTTCAGCGGTTTTGACGAAAAACAGCGGTTCGCTCTTGGCGGTTATTTTGCCCGTATTGTCAGTTACCACGACATAGACTTCATGTTGACCGTCAGCGAGCTGCTTATCCAAAACATAAGACCAGTTTCCATTGGAGTCGGTTTTGATAGTCAGAATGATCGGCAAATCGCTGTAAATGTAAATAGTTATAAAACTATTGGGCAGGCCTTTGCCGCTTAAACGCAATTCCTTTTTATTTTCAGCCGAAGAAACCAGTTCTGCGGCGCTGATCTGGTAAATTTCTTTTTTAATCTCGCCGTTTTCCTTGGGACTTTCAAAAATGATTCTATCGCTTTTGTCGCCGGGAGAAAACTGCAAAGGATTGAAGCCGTTTTTTATCTCGTCTCCGTCAAGAAACCCGTCTCCGTCAGCATCGGGTTTCAAGGGGTTGGTCCGATATCGGAATTCATCATTGTTGCTCAGACCATCTTTGTCAGGATCGGCTTCACCGGAACAATAATTTTTGTCAAGACAAAGCTGATTTTCAAAATATTTTTCCTGCCACTCTTTTGAAGTTGCGTCATTAAAATTTTGGGGTAAGGACGGGTTTGCTGGCTGGGAATCTGCTCGGCTGTTCGGACTCTGGCTGTCGGTTTCTTCGATTTGATTTTCTTCGGCATCCGTTAAATTATTTATATAGATCTGCACCCTTTTGCTCTCATAGGATTCGGAGCCATAATCATTTTTAATTTTTGCCACGAGATAGAAAGCCCCGTTGGGTTTTTGAGTTGTGTCCAAAGGAAACTCCCAATAATCATCCTTGGAATTTCTGGCCGAACCGAGGAAGGACAGTGTGTTCGAACCCGCCGCGATTGAATAAAATTCAACTTTTCTGGCCGAATCAACCCTTCCCTTGATTGTGAAGTTTCCTTTCAAAGTGGTGGCGCCGGGTAATTCCGAAAAGGTAAATTCGGGTCTGACATTTTGGATCTTATCCGCGGTTTGTTCGCTTGAAGAAGATGAGGACACGCAAGCTTGTTTAGTCAGCGGGCGGGCCGAATTAGAATCAGTCGCATTGCAGCCGGATGGGTTGCGGGAGACAATGTCTCTAAACCGATATCCGTTTTGGCAATCACTCCAACTGCCGTAGCCATATCCGGTACAGGGCGGCGGAACGTAACTACAAGATTGCTGTTCGGACTGGACTTTTTTTAGATCGCCGCAGACGACGGTTATTGACCTCGTTTGCTTCCCGGATGTGTCGCAAGCGCTCCAATATCCATATTTCTTCGTGCAGACGTCAGTCGTCTCTTGGACTGGCAGGGCAGTTGCCAGCGACTTGCCAGTTATTGCGGCAAAAATAAAAATCGCAGAAGCGACGATTACGAAAAAAATAAACCCCCACGCCAAAAGCTTTTTTTCATGATATTTTGGTGTCGGGGTAAAAAGCCAAGAAAAAAAAGTTCTGTTTCTTCTGATTCTAATCCTTTTTTGTTTTTGCATAGTTTTGCTTTTGTTGCCTATAGTTTAACACATTTTCAAAAAAACAAAACCCCACGATTCTTGACCCCGTAGTAGATTTTCGGCTTTTAAATTTTTAAGTCCCGCTACAGCGGGACGGCCCGCCGAGACTCGGCGAGGCTGGCCGAAAATTCACTACGGGGTTGATACTTGGTGGATTATCTGATAAGCTAATCATTGTAAATTTGAGAAAAAACGTTTGTGAAAATCATCAGTGAATTCAAGCAATTTGCCATGAGGGGAAATGTCGTCGATCTGGCAGTCGGCGTGATCATCGGCGGTGCGTTCGGCAAGATAATTTCTTCGCTGGTGGAAGATATAATTATGCCGCCTATCGGGGTTATTCTCGGTGGAGTAAATTTTTCCGACCTAAAAATCATCCTAAAGCCGGGATCCGGCGGCGCGGCGGCAGTCACCTGGAATTATGGAACATTTTTGCAAACCGCAGTCAGTTTTCTTATCATCGCTTTTTCGGTCTTTATGATGATTAAGGGAATAAATGCTTTGGCGAAAAAAAAGGAAGAACCGGCCGAGCCCGTCAAAGTGCCAAGCGAAGAAAAACTTTTGACGGAAATTCGGGATTTGCTGAAAAGTAGATAATAAGAAAAATTTTTGAAAAGTTGCGATGGAAAAAAGATTTAAAAAAGAGATTAATAAAAAAAGTTTAAATTTAAAAATGGATAATGAAGGAAGAGTGGCTGAGTGGTCTAAAGCGGCACCGTGCTAAGGTGTTGACTTCGTAAGGGGTCCGTGGGTTCAAATCCCACCTCTTCCGCCTTCGCTCGCCGAAGCGAGCTACGGCGGATATTGTCCGCATGTAGATCGCGAAGGAGAGAATATTTATGTATTGTGTTTATATTTTGTTATGTACTGATGACTCGCCGTACACTGGTTGCACTTCAGATTTAAAGGAACGAATGGAAAGGCATAAAAGTGGGCATGTTCCAGCGACAAAAAATAGATTACCGCTTAGGCT
>JBBTUK010000022.1:0-22673 GCA_038063775.1 Patescibacteria group bacterium | reverse complement strand
CAGCGCCAGCTCTTTGCCGTCCGGAACTTTACCTAAAATGACCACAACTTTGTCTCCGGTCGCCAAGCGCTTTTCTTTTTTGGCTTTTTCCAGAGCCAGATCAATGGCGCGGCCCCGGCCGTCAATGATTTGAAATAAATAAGTTTCTATCCCCCATACGATGGTCAATTGATGATAAGTTTTCGGATTATTGGTCGCGACTAGCAGCATCTGCTCTGGCCGGTGATGCGCCATCATCCGGGCGGTCAGCCCCGATTCACTGAACATCACGATGGCTTTGGCGCCAGAGCTTTTGGCCAGTTCATGCGCGCTGTTGATGGCGGAAGCGTAGTCAGAGAGAATATTTTTATCCAAATAATCGGGTGTAACATCGTCATATGGCGACTTCTCGGTATTTCTGATTATTTCACTCATGGTCGCGACCGTTTCTACCGGATATTTTCCATTGGCGGATTCGCCGGAGAGCATCACCGCGTCGGCGTGATCAATCACCGCGTTGGAAACATCTGATACTTCCGCCCGCGTCGGAATAGGATTTTCGATCATGGAATCAAGCATTTGGGTAGCGACAATGACCGGTTTGCCAGCTGCCAAACATTTGCCGATTATTTCTTTCTGATGGATGGCCACTTCGGTTTCGGGCAGTTCAATGCCCAGATCCCCCCGGGCGACCATAACGACATCCGAGGCGGCCACGATTTCATCTATATTCTTAATAGCTTCTTTTCTTTCTATTTTAGGAATTATCTGAGGGATGTTTTTTTCTCGCTTCAAAATTTTCTTCATCTTTTCTCTCGTTTCCTCCAGCTCCTGGATGTTACTCACAAATGACAGAGCGACAAAATCGACTTCCTTGCTTAACACGAACTCCAGGTCGCGCTCATCTTTTTCCGTCACCGCGCCGAAATGAAAATTCGCGTCCGGAATGTTTATTCCTTTGTGATTTTTGATCACACCGCCGTTTATGACTTCCGCTTCCAGAAATTCTTTTTCTTTTTTCGTCACTTTCAACTTTTTTAATCCGTCTTCGATCAAAATTTCATTACCTACTTCGATATCATTTATGATTTTTGGATAATCCAAAAATATAATTTTGGAAATTGGATCATTGGGATTTAATTGGAAATTTGGAAACGATGTTGGGTCAGAAATTCTAATAAACTCGCCTTTTTCAAGCTCCACGTCTTTATCAACCAGAGTTCTTATGCGGGGTCCTTGCAGATCGGCCATAATTCCGACTGGAATGCCCAGCTCTGCCGACAGTTCGCGAACCGTATCGATTATTTTACCGTGCCAGTTATGCTCTCCGTGGGAAAAATTAAGCCGGACCACGTTCACGCCCGATTCTATAAGTTTTTTGAGAATTTCCCTGGATTCGGAAGCTGGACCGAGAGTCGCGACTATTTTAGTTTGCTTATTCTGCATATTGAATAAATAATGCCTGATTATTTTTGAATTATAACATGGCACCGGATAAACTAAAACAGGCGCCTGAAAAGCGGGCCTGTTTTCGTGCTAAACTAAAAAAATTACAAATTTATTTTTTCCGCTAAATCAGCCACGACAGGAATTTTCCAATACTTACCCATCAATGCTTGGATAAGACCGATTAGGGCCACTATTCCGATAATTGGACTCAAGATAAACCAACCAATAAAAGGTATGAAGCCGGACACAATTGAAGCGAGAAAGAGAACTAGCCCTTGCTTAGCATGAAATTGAGCGAACTTGCTGTCTTTTTTTACAAGCAGCACTACAATGCTGATAACCCAAAGATAGGCTAGCGCGGCAATAATCTTGTTCTCCTGTATATCCTTGTCTTGAGATTGTCCAGTTTGAGGCTGAGCTCCGCCGGGCTGGTTTGTTTGGTTTGTTTGGTTTGTTTGTTCTTCCATATTACACCTCCAATTCTTTTTCCGCCGAAAAGCGGTTTATTGTTTACTGATTCTATTCTAGCAAAATTTTATTAATCTGACAATTCGCTGATTTCGCGCAAAATATCTTCTGGAATTGGGTCTTTTTTCGGGCTCACGCCCGGATACCGCCACGCGCTGATAATCTTTATTTGTTTTCCTAATCCCCCTCTCCCAATTTGGGAGAGGGTGGCGCAAAGCGCCGGGTGAGGGACCTTGTGATTTAGGATTTTGGATTTAGGATTTCCCGCTCCGCGGGTCTGGTACATCGCCCAGATTTCCTGACTCCAGGTTTTTCCGGCGGGCTTGCCCGCCGAAGTTCGCGCCGCGCGAACGGAGGCGGGTTGCATCACCGCCACGGTTTTTTCCACTATTCCTTCTTCTTTCCTTTGCGGATTATTTATTACCCGAATTACTCTTTGGGCCGAAAGTCCGTATTGGCGCAATTTAAAAGCCGCGTGCTGGGTCCAAAAATATTTTTCCGTGTTTTTCGGAGGTTTAAGTTGCATCTTATTTGACCTCCATCCCTCGTAAGGCCTTAATTCTGTCTTCAATCGGCGGATGAGTCATAAATAACTTGGTTAGCTTCTTGCCTTTAAAGGGATTGACGATATATAAATGGGCAGTTGCCCGATTGGCCGCTTCCAGCGGTTCAGTATCAGTTGATATTTTTTCCAAAGCCCGTGCCAGCCCTTCCGGATAGCGGGTGAGGAGCGCGCCGTCGGCGTCGGCTAGAAATTCTCTTTTTCGGGAAATAGCCAGCTGCATTAACATCGCGGCAAAAGGAGCCAGTATGGATAAAACTAGGGCAACTACCATTAAAATGGCTCTTAGCTGGCCTCCGCCTTCGTTATTATCCCGCGATTTTCCGCCCCAAAAAGCCCAGTGGCGGAACCAATCGGCAAGCAATGTGATAAACCCCACCATAACCACCACAACTGTCGAAAGTAAAATATCCTTATTCCCGATATGTGATAGCTCGTGCGCGATCACTCCTTCCAATTCTGTTTTTTTCAGTTTCTGAATTATGCCGGTCGTGAAACAGATGACTCCGTGCTCCGGATCGCGCCCAGTCGCAAAAGCGTTGGGTGCCGTGTCTTCAATAATATATATTTTTGGCACCGGCAGTCCGGCCGTAATGCAAAGGTTTTCCACGATGTGATAGATTTCTCGTGCGTTATCATGCGTCACAACTTTGGCGCCACTTATGGCCAGAACGATTTTGTCGCTCCACCAGTAAGATGCAAAACTCATAAGAACGGAAAAGGTCACGGCAAAATACAAAATACCGCTATTATTCATAGCGCCCGCAAAAACATATCCGGCCCCGATGACAAAAATTAAAAAACCTGTGATGTAAACCCAGGTCAAGCGGGTATTTTTGTCCGCCTGATTATACAAAGTCATAATTTTTTAGATTTAGAACTCAACCTTCACCGGTTCCTTCTCTCCTTCTTCTATCCCAAAAAAATCCCTTTTGGTGAAACGAAGCATTCCCGCAAAAACATTGTTCGGGAAAACTTCTATCTTGATGTTAAAATCCCGCACATTGCCGTTGTAAAATCTTCTGGCCGCTTGGATCTTGTCTTCTGTGTCAGTCAATTCTCTTTGCAATTCCAGAAAGTTCTGGTTGGCTTTGAGGTCAGGGTAAGCTTCCGCCACGGCGAACAAACTCTTGAGAGCCCCAGAAAGCATGTTTTCCGCCTGGGCTTTGTCCCCGGCCGTTCCGGCTCCCATCGCCCGCGTCCGGGCTTCGGTCACTTTTTCAAAAACTTCTTTTTCATGAGCGGCATAGCCTTTGACGGTGCTAACTAGATTAGGAATTAAATCATACCTTCTTTTGAGCTGGACACTGATGTCGCTCCAAGCTTCGTCGACGCGGTTTTTCAAGCGGATCAAGCCGTTATACATCGCAATCATTCCGGCCGCGATCACTACTACGACTGCCAATAAAATTAAACTTATGCTCATGTTTTTGGCTATCTTTAAGATAGTTTAAATTAATTATTATATTTTAATTATACCTCGAATTAGGATAAAAACAAATATCAATAAATTACGCCTTGCGCTAAATTTGTGCTATAATTTAATTACAATTAACTTAGGAATCTATGCTATTTTTCAAGCCTTACTACATATTTTTAATACCCATAGCAGTAGGCGTGATCGTCCAAATTATGAAGTTCATTGTTTTTTCGTTGAAACACGGCTGGGATTGGCATTATGCCATGACGCACGGCCATATGCCTTCAGCTCACACTGGTTTTATCGTATCACTGGTCACATCCATCGGATATTATGACAGCTTGACTTCCGGCGCTTTCGCCGTAGCAGTGGCTTTAGCCATCATCGTGATTGACGACGCGGCCCGCCTTCGAATGTATATGGGCGACCAAGGAAGATACTTGAATATGCTTATCCGGCAACTGAATGTCAGCGAAGAGCAATTTCCGCGTCTTCAGGAAAGAGTCGGTCATCGAGTAAGCGAAGTGATTGTCGGCGGAATTTTGGGTTTTGTCCTGACTATATTTCTCGCAAAACTTCTCGGATAACTTTTCGGTCGTCCCAGGGAATTTTTTTCCCGTTCGCCACGCATATCGCTTGTTCGCTTCCCTTACCAGTCACTAAAACGATGTCCTTCTCTCGTGCGAGAGTCAGGGCTTTTTTTATAGCTTCGCGCCGGTCTAAGATTCGAAAAATATTTACGCCCTCTCCCCACCCTCTCCCGCCGGGAGAGGGGGTCGGGGGGTGAGGGGTAATTCCGGAAAATACTTCATTTATTATTTGCATCGGGTCTTCATCATATGGGTCTTCGTTCGTTACGATTACATAGTCCGCGTTATCTCCGGCCAGCTTTCCGAGTTTCGGCTGGCGTGCTTTGTCGCGCCCGCCGCCGGCGGAACCCAGGACATGGATTATTTTACCGTGCGGAATGGCTTTCGCCGTTTCATATAACTTGGCTACCGCGTTCGGTTCATACGCGTAGTCCACGATAATGATAAAATTCTTTCCAGAATTTATTTTTTCTAGCCTGCCCGGGATGCTGGTTATTTTTTCTAATCCTTCCTTGATTTTTTCCAAGGGTACAGTCAGGGACTTGCCCACAGCTCCGGCAGCTAAAGCGTTTTTCGCATTAAATCCTCCTAATACTTTCATTTTTACTTCCATATTATTCAACAAGAAAGATATCCCGCCCGCACCGGATTTTATATTTGAGCCGGCCATATCAGCATTCTTTCCTTTGGTTGAAAAAGTTATTTTTTTATCCGCCCAAAAATCCAGAAAATATCCGGCATGTTTGTCGTCTGCGTTGACGATGATAGTTTTAGCTATATCTTTTCCATTTATATTTTTCTTCCGGCAATTTTTTAAATGCGAGAATAGTTCACCTTTGGCTTTTTTGTAATTTTCAAAGCCACCGTGCGCTTCAACATGCTCCGGATAAAGACCGGTGAAAAGTAGAACATCATAATTGATGAAGCGGTGGCGGAACTGAACAACGCTTTGGGAGGTGGTTTCTACAACGGCCACGCCGCAGCCATTTTTTTTCATACGTCCAAGCAGATGCTGGGTGAAAAATCTTCCCGGTAGCGTCATTTTTTTGTCATTGAGCCACTCTTTTTCTCCGTCAGAAAACATAGCAGTGGAAATATAGCCGGCTTTCAATCCGGCCGCCCTTAGAATAGCGGCTAATAGATATATGACGGTTGTTTTGCCAGTCGTGCCGGTCACGCCCACGACGATCATCTTTTCGCTCGGCCGGCCATACCACAGCGCCGAAATATAGCCCAGCGTAAAATGATACGCCGGCTGCAGCACCCTGAAAAGACTTTTGGGTATGAATTTTTTTATGAAGGCGAGAGTTCTGTCTAACATAAGCTCTCCTTGGTCTGTCATATTTCTTATAATAAAGCTTTGATTCGCTGAAGGGTTCTGTAAAGATTGTATTTAAAAGAGTTTATGACTATATCATATGAGCCGGAAAATTCAAGAGGTATAGTTGCGATTGAAAAGCCGGTTTTGAAGCGGGTAATGCCGGACCAGTTGTTTTTTCCATCACCCGGCTCCTTGAGCCACCATCTCCCGGCGGGAGAGGGGGTTGGGGGGTGAGGGGTTTGTACTCCCCCCATATCGTATTTTTCATATCCTGCTTTCTTGGCGTCCAGCATCGCCTGCCATTGCAAAAGATAGGGCGCCATGACATTCCTGTAATCGTTATCTGATGCTCCGTGTAGATAGGTTGCTACTTTTCCGTAAAAAACAACTATGTTGGCCGCGATTATTTTTCCTTCAAATTCCGCGACATACAGTTTCAAATTCTCCACTGGAATTATTTCAAACATTTTTCTATAATATCCATCCGGATGCGGAGTTATTTTGTCCCGCTTGGTAGTAATTTTTACCAGCCTTAAAAATTCTTCTATGTATTTATTTGTCATTCCGGTCTCCGAGCCGGAGTCTAATTTTGCTGACTGGATTCCCTGCCTGCCAGCAGGCAGGCCGCCGGAGTTTATCCTCGCGAAAGCGGGGACAAGAATGACACGCACATTATGTTTTTGTGCGACTTTTATATTATAGCGGGTTTTTGATTTCATCTCCGCCAGCAATTGTTCCTCTGGTTTTTTTATGTCTAATACGATAATTTCTTTCGGCTGCATATCATGCGGCGCATTTTTTATCTTCAAAGCCGAGCTCTGGTTTTGGAAAAGCTCGGCTTTAGAAATTATTTTAAGTATTTCTTCGTTATTCGCATCAAGCCTTATCCAGCCAGCATTTTCGTTCTTTGCTAAACTAATGATTTCAGAAAAGTGTTTTTCAGTTTGGTCATTGAAAATTCCAATTACTGGGCCACGGGGAATATAAAAATATTTTCCGACTACCGGAAGTTCGTGCTCAATAATGCTTGCGTAAAAACCCTCTCCTGTCGTTTCGCGACATCCTCTCCCAAGGGGCGAGGAAGAAAATGAAGAAACCTCATAGGTTTTTCGGCCAACCGCTTCCTGAAATTTACGCCACTCTTCCGATTGCAAAAACCCGCCATCAGGCGAACTCTGCTCCATAAAATTTTTCAACTCTTTACTCATAAATGCCATTCCGGACTTGCCTGCCCGTCTCAGAAGGAAACCGGAACGTCCGCCGGCCGACTGGCAAGTAATTAAGTCCTGAATAAAGATCAGGGTGCTAATCAATACTACTTCTTTCCCAAGTTCTTTAGTGCTCTTTTCACCATTTCGCCGATATCTTTTATGTCTTTGGGCACCGACTTCAAAGCTTCTCTCGCTTCGCTAGATGAATAGCCCATGGAAATAAGAGCCTCAATGGCATCCGAACCACTGACCGCCCCTTCTTTTTCAGACTCGGGTATATCAGCAATTTTGTTTTTGAGCTCTAGTATCACCCGTTCGGCTGTTTTTTTGCCGACCCCGGAAACCTTGGTTAAGATTGACGGGTCTTCATTGAGGATAGCGGTTTTGATAGTTCTGGGAGGAGCGACCGTTAGGATTCCCATCCCGGCTTTGGGACCCACTCCCGAAATAGAAATTAAAAGTTCAAACATTTCCAATTCTTCAAGCGATAAAAAACCGTAAAGATTTATGGCGTCTTCCCGAACATGCGTATGGATGAAAAATTCCACCTCCTCTTTTCCGCTTATTTTTCCTAAAGTATAGACGGTGGAATATATCCTATAACCTACGCCCCCAACATCCACTACCGCGTGGCCATTTCTTATGTATGCTAATTTTCCTTTAATTTTTGCTATCATAGGTCTGTCTTATTATACAATTTTCCCCATCTGTTGCCAAAAAAGCAAGGTTGTGCTAAAAATACTAGAGTAATCAGCGACTTTTAACTTATTGTTATGCCCATCAAAAAATCAGCCAAAAAATACATGCGGGTCACGGTCAGCAAGACCGCCAAGAATATGAAGATTAAGGGCCTTTTTAGAAGCGCCATTAAAAAAACACTGGAGGCTGTTGTCAAAGGATCAGCCGAAGATGCCAAGACTTGGCTTAAAAAAGCAGCCCAATCGCTGGACAAGGCTGCTCAGAAAAAGGTTATCAGCAAAAACACCGCCGCCAGAAAAAAATCAAGGTTAAATAAATTTGTAAAAAATTCCTTAGCGGTAAAAAAATAAGATGTCAGTCGCCGCCAGTTTTACTGGCGGCTTTTTCTTTTCTGTTTTTCCGCCTTGCGAAATTTTAGTAACGCTTTATATATAAAGATTTCCGCGTATAGCGTAGCGCGTAAACAAACTTAAGCTTTTGAGCGTTAAGAAAGTTTGATCAGAGCTCCACTATAAACTTATCCAATGCCAGCCGAATGTCAATTTTCCCGGTTTTTATTTTAGTGTCCAATTCCGCCAATTGCTGATAAATATTTTTCAGCCTATCCAAAGCCTGACCAGCCAGAGAAAAATTTCTAATTTGGGACAAGCTTTTTTTGACCACGAACGGGTGAAGTCCCGTGACGCGGGCTATTTCATATTCGTCACTTCCACTATTTTCCTTTAGATCAGCCGCCTTCAAAAGATTTCGGAATTGATAGACGAACATGGAAAAAAGATAAAAAGGGTCTTCCCCTCTCTTCAGATGCTCATGAAAGAGTTTCGCAGCTTCTTTCTTTTTATTAGCTCCCAGAGCATCGATGGTATCAAAAATTTTTATACTAATATTCGCGGTGACTAATTTTTCAATATCTTCGTCTTTGATGATTTTACCATCAGCAAAATTTATCAGTTTTTGAATTTCTGAATTCAGGGTATGCGTATCGCCTCCCGAAAAGGCTACTAGTTTTTCCAAGGCGGAATTGGCGATGCTGGCCCTCGGATCCAACTCCTTTAATCTTTTTAGGACCCACTGGTTTATTTTCATTCCAGACAATCTTTCAAAGTTCTGGCTTTTCGCGCCTTTGTTCAAAAACTTGAACAGAGTGCTGTTTTTTTTCGGCAGACTGTTTTCAAAAAACACAACCACTAGATCATTGTCCTCAGCCACCGTGGAATTTTTTTTAAAATAATCTAAAATTCCTTCCCGCTCTGATTCTTCAGCAGCTGAAATTGCATTTTTAATGATCACTAGCCTTTTTGGATTCAATAAGTTCTGCATTCCTAAAATATCCAAGGGTTGGGATTTTAAATTTGCATCCTCGTAATCAAACACCGATAAGCCGGCTCCGGCAAGGTTGGTTGCCAGGAATTTTTCTTTTATTTGAAGCATTTTTTGGCCGGACCGGAATGAGTCTTCGCCGTAAAGAAAAATAACCATAAGCTAGTTTTTTACACTTGTCATTCCCGCCCCCGCTTTCGCGAGGATAAACTCCAACGGGAATCTAGTCCGATAATTTTAGCTTTTTTACTGGATTCCCGATCAGGTCGGGAATGACATTATAATTTAAATAAGCTCTTTTGTTCCTAGTATATAGTATTTTAGAAAAACAAAAAAGAAAATCCCCTTCGAAGGCTTTTGCAAAAATCATAAACTTAGGCGGCTGGCGTCCACTTGAGACCTTGCCCGGGCTCCAAAAATTCCACCCACACCTGACCCGGAACAAACTTCACTTCTTGTCCGCTGGAATCATAAAAGAATAACTTACTGTCCAGTTTCGCTTTGTCTTTTTTCCAGGTTCCATTGCTTTCCTGACCATTCAGATAATAATGCGCTTCGCCGGAATCAGATGTGTCATACCAAGGATCTCCGATTTGAACGTTATTATACTGGCCTTCTATCTGCTCGGAGGCTGCTATGGCAACAACAATATTTTTCGGCGCGATTCTTTTGCCGTTGTTGCGATCGGTATCCTCTTTTTTTCCCCAGGTCCGCAAATATGAATTGCTTTCCTTGTCATAATCATATTCGACCGCGAATAGTCCGGCAAAAGCTACGCGCAAATGCCCGCCGTTCGGCCGCTGGTCCAGCGGCGTTTCGGCCTGATGCGGATAGCCGGAAAATTTATTTTCCAGCCGATAGCCAAAATCTTTGGCGCCTTCCAAGAGGCGCGCGAATTTGGCATAGCCCGTATCCACTCCGCGCATTTCTCCGGTTTCCTCTTTGCGGTAACAATATTGCCCGGCCGATTTGCCGCCGTCATTGTTGCAATTCAAATTGTCAATCACGCCCTCGTTCAATTTTTCTTTGGCGTAGTGCGAGCCGCCCCAATGCACGAAAATGGCATCCAGCCCCTTGGCCAAAGCGATGTAGTCGTGACGCGAACTTCTCATTGATCCGACATCATCCGGATTTCCACACACATAAATCGACATCAGCCTGGTGATAGAGGCTGTAATTACCGGCATTTCAATGACCATATCCGCGTCGGAAAATCCGGCGGCCGGACGAGCGGTCAAATCAGCCGGCTGCATCACCGCGAATGGCCGGCGATTCCAGTTTTCGCAAGACAGTCCGGAAATCGGGCTCACTGGACCTTCATTAGCGATAGGCAAAGAAGCCGATTCGCTATTTATGTTTATTTGCTTGACTGATTTTTTCCCGGCTAGCTTATAGATAAGATAGCTGCCGGCGGCGGCAATAACAATTGCAATAACCGCGATAATAATTTTTTTTCTATTGTCCATCTTTTAATATTTTTTATTATTTATTATTATGCTTATTTTTGGCAACGCGAACAATGGAAGACACTGCGCTGTCCCATCTTTCCGCGCAATATAATCTTACCACATTTTAGGCATTTTTTTCCACTCCGTTTATAAACTTTGAGCGCTTTTTGAAAACTGCCCGGGGCGCCGGCAGTATCGCGATAATCACTGTCCGAAGTTCCTCTCAATTTTATGGCTTTTCTGAGGACTTTTTGGATAGCTAAGTATAATTTTTTAATTTCTGGGCTTTTTATATTTTTAACTAACCTTGTGGGCAAGATTCCAGCTTCGAACAAAATTTCGCTCCGGTAAATATTGCCGATTCCGGCGATAAGCTCTTGTTCCATCAATACTAGCCCAAGTGGCTTGTTGTTTTTGCGATTTAAAATTTCTTCAAATTTTTTGAGAGTAAATTCCAGGCTCATTGCATCCACGCCCAGCGCTTTCACTTCTTTCAGCTCTGAAATTTTTTTTGTATTGTCCAAAACAATTTTCCCAAATTTACGCAGATCTGAAAATTCCATGGTTTTTCCGCCAGAGGCGGATCCGCCTTTGGCGGAATTTTTTAGCGTCCAAATGTGATGGATATATTGATTTACTTTATCCGTAAAATAATCCTTTCCGACCTCACCCTTACTCCCTCTCCTTGCTAAGGAGAGGGCCGAGGCGAGGTGGAGCTTTACGAGTAAATGACCGGTCATTTTCAGATGAATATATAGCGTTTTCTCTCCTGAGAGATCGATGAAGATATTTTTTCCAATCCGGCGAGCTCCTAAAATTTTCTGCCCATTTATTTCTTTTTTAAAAACCGCCAAAGACTTACCCTTGATGGCTTTCGGCCAGTCGCTCCAAAAATTGATGATGGTATCACCGACGATTTTTTTATTCAGGTCGCTAACAACCGTTTCCACTTCCGGCAGTTCAGGCATAAATTAATTTTCTAAAAATTTGATCGCTCTTTTTATCACCACAAATACATATGCCCATAAAAATGGCAGCCACAAAGGCATTGCGCCCAACAAACTATTTCTTTCGAAAGTCTCCACTCCTGTGCTTATGAAAAAATATTCCGAGATTATCATTCCAAAAAATCCGAATAGCAGGAAAATGTATTCTTTTTTTTCGTATTTAATTGCAAGGGAAATAATTATAACAACCGCATAGATAAAAGCTAGCCAATAATCGTTTTTTATTAACGGAATTAGTCCAATCATTACTAAAATCGGAACTAGATTTAAAAAAATATTTTTTAATTTTAAACTGTAACTTTGCATTTTGAATTTTTCCGCCCTAGGCGGACCAGCCTTAGGCTGGGAATTTTTATCTTTATTATATCTCTCCCCAACTATCTCCGATTTTTATTTTGACCACAAGCGGCACTCTAAGTTTATAAACATTTTCCATAATTTCTTTTACTTTTTCTCCGACCTCTTCCGCAGTTTCCCCGCCTGCAGTGCTATGCGCAGCATCGCGGGCAGGTTCTTTCACTTCAAAAACAATCTCGTCATGGATCTGGAGAATCATTCTGACATCCGGGTTATCTTTATATTCCTCGTTGATTTTTATCATAGCTACCTTCATAATGTCGGCCGTCATGCCCTGGATGGGCATATTGATGGCCATCCGTTCGGCCGCGTTAGCCACTTGAAAATTGGGTGAATTTATTTCCGGAATATAGCGACGGCGCCCCAGTTCCGTTTCCACGTATAAATTATTTTTGGCAAATTCTTTGGTCTCTCGGATATAGCGAGCCACTCCGGAAAATTTTTCCATATATTCATCGATGAATTTTTTGGCCTCTTCCCTTTCAATTCCGGCAGATTCGGAAAAACCGAAAACACTCATTCCGTAAAGCACTCCAAAATTCAGCGCTTTGGCTTTTTTTCTCATTGCTTCCGTCACTTGGGAGAGTGGCACCTTGTTTATTTCCGCCGCCGTCATGCGATGGATGTCATCATCTTTATAGAAAGTCTCGATCATTTTTTTGTCTTCGCTCATGTGCGCCACGACCCTGAGATCAATTTGGGAATAATCGGCGCTCACCAGGCGCCAACCTTCTTCTGCCACAAAAGCCGTCCGAATGAGCTGTCCCAACTCGGTTTTGATGGGTATGTTTTGCAGATTGGGGTCGGAAGATGAAAGCCGGCCGGTGGCCGTGACGGCCTGGTTGAAATTCGTATGGATCCGGTGATTTTTGTCCATATACTCTGGCAAAGTATCAAGATAAGTTGTTTTAAGTTTGAATAGTTCCCGGTATTCTTCTATTTTTTCAATGATTTTATGCTCTTTCATCAATTTAGACAGCTCTCCGGAGGCGGTGGAAAATCCGGTTTTACTCTTTTTGATATTCTCCGTCGGCAGTTTCAGTTTTTCGAAAAGGATTTCCCCGACCTGTTTGGGAGAATTGATGTTAAATTGGGAGTCGGCCAGACCATAGATGTTTTTTTCCAAATTTTCTACTTTCTTATCTATCTTTTGGGAAATGCCCTTGAAAATTATGGGATTCAGTTTTATCCCGGACATTTCCATGTCCGCCAGTACGTCGACTAAAGGCATTTCGATGTTTCTAAAAACAGTTTCGGCGTTCTTGTCTAGCTTGCGACTATCTTTGTTTTTTTGCTCGGCCGCTATTTCTCCGATCTTCTTTTCGTAGATCTGTTTCAGCTTTAAGATGTAGTCGGCCGCTCTGCAGATCTTTTGGGCGACGGACTCCTCTGATTCAATTTCCAATCCCAATTGCCCGGATTTGTCCTTGCCGGTTATTTCTTCCTTGAGCTCTTCCAGAACCAGATTTTTGAATTCTATTTTCCCGCCGGGGTTGAGCACATAGGCTGCCAGCATCGTGTCATACAACCCTCCTTTAAGCTCAATGCCGTATTTTTGCAGCACCTCGATGACATATTTCAAATCGTAACCAATTTTTTTTATCGATTCATTCTCTAGGACAACTTTTAACTTTTCGGCTCCAGGCCGACCAGCCTTGGGTTGGGAACTTTTATTTCCGATTTCGCTGAAGGCAATATAGCCAGCTCTTCCGGCTTTCCAGCTAAACCCTATGCCTAAAAGTTCGCTGTCATAATATTTGCTACCAGTGGTACGGAGATAAATTGAAATTTCTTTCTGCTCCTCTAGAAGTTTTATGAATTCATCTGTTTTATCTTTGGCTACTAATTCATATTTGAAATCTTTTACCCCGTTAAGTTCCCGCGAAGCGGGACCGCCTTCGGCGGATTTAACGGGGTGAACCCCAGTTTGCCCGGGAATGCGCTTTATCAAGCTGAAAAAATTCAAATCTTGGAACAAGGCCACCAGTTTTTGGCGGTCAAAATCGCGCGTGACGGCGTCAGTGAGCGACAGATTAACCGGAACACTCTTGACGATCTCGGAAAGTTTTTTCGACATGAAGGCCTGCATCTTGTCCCGTTCCAATTTAACTTTCAGCGCGCCCTTGATCTCTCCGATTGAAGCGTAGACGCCTTCGATGGATTTATATTTCTGGATGAGTTCCATAGCCGTTTTCTCGCCAACGCCTTTGACGCCCGGAATGTTGTCGGATGGATCCCCGCGGAGACCCTTGTAATCAACCATCTGCTCCGGATCAATTCCGTAGCGTTCACGCACCGCATCCGAATTATAAATGACCGTATCGCTCATCCCGCGACGCAACGCGTAAACTTTAGTTTTGGGGCTGATGAGCTGCAAAGTGTCCAAATCTCCGGTCACGACAATATTTTCAATGTCTTCATTGGTGTTTTCCGATTGTGCCACAATCGTTCCGATAATATCATCCGCTTCAAATCCCTGTTTTTCATAGATCGGAATGTTCATCGTCCTCACAACTTCTTTGACACGCTCGATTTGCGCGTAAAGCTCATCCGGGGCCTTGACTCGGGTCGCTTTATATTCTTTATATTCATCGTGCCGAAAAGTCGGACCGGAGAGATCGAACGAAGCGATAATATAATCCGGCTGGAGTTCGCTTATCACCTTCAAAAGCATGCTGGTAAAACCATAAACCGCGTTCAAAAGCTCGCCTTTTTTGTTGGTCAGCGGCGGCAGAGCATGAAAAGCTCGGTGAATGATGGCATTACCATCAATTAAAACTAATTTTTTCTTGTCTTTCTCCATATGATTTATAGATCCACTATGTATGTTTTGATAAATTTTTCAATGGCCGCCATAGTTTCGTCTTTTAATTTCGGATTGCTTTGTGCTACCCAGACGGCGAAATTATAAAGCTCCTGATTGTCAACTCTCATCCATTTTCCGTTTTTGTGCAGAAGGACAAACAGAGTTGTCATAGCGATCCTCTTGTTTCCATTTTCGAACGGATGGTTTTTTACCATTAAATAAAAAAGCGCTGACGCCTTTGCCATCAAACCCTGATATAATACTTTTTTGTCAAATGTCTGAAAAGGGGTGGCTAGACAACTCTCAAGGACATTAGGAAGGCGTGTTCCGAAATCAGGAATTGGCTCGTCCCAGGCCAGCATTTCCTTGGCTAGAGCGTGAGCTAAATATTTTACTTCAGTTATCGTAATCCCCCTTAGCTTCATAAAAAAATATTATTCTTTACCGAGCAGTCTAAAGGTTTCTTCGTATTCCTCCAAAAGCTTTTGGACACTCGCTTCTATTTCCTTTTTTTCGGAATTCTTGAGCACCGTGCCGGTGATCTCGCCCAAATCTTTCCTATCCACGACAAAAGTCCGGCCGACTTTGAAAGCCTTGATTTTCCCCTCTTTTATCTTTTTGAATACGGCAATTCGACTAATTCCGAGTATCTTGGCCAATTCCGAGGTAGATAAAAATTTGCTTTCTTTCATAGTCATAGGTTAACATGTGTTAATAGTATTGTCAATAGTTAGCACCGGTTAACAATGGTTAACTATTGAATTTATCCTTTTGCACCAAAAACACTCCAAAAACAAACGAAAAAGAGCTTTTTTTTGCTCTTTTTGCTTTTCATTAATTGAGTATTTTACTTGACTATAAGATCAATACCATTAATCACCACATCTTCCAGCGGATGATCCTGCGCGTTGGTTTTGACGTTTTCAATCTTAAGCGCGACATCCAGGCCCGTTACTACTTTCCCGAAGACTGTGTAGCTTGGAGGCAGGGGCGCTTCAGGACTGGCCGTCACAATGAAAAACTGGCTGCCATTGGTATTGGGACCGGAATTAGCCATCGCCAATATTCCTTGCGGATACTTTTCCGTTCCCTTAAGTTCATCATTAAATTTATAGCCCGGTCCGCCTTGCCCGTCATTGGTCCAATCATCATCCTTGGAATTGGGATCGCCGCCCTGGATCATAAAATCCTTGATCACTCGATGGAATTTCGTGCCATCATAAAATTTTTCCGTCGCCAGCTTCAGGAAATTATTGACTGTCACGGGCGAATCCTCATTGTAGAATTTGACTTTTATTTTTCCGAAGTTGGTGTTGAGCGCCGCGCCGCTGTATTTTTTTACATAGTCCACATTGTTAGTATTAGTTTTATTATCCTCGTTTAAAGCTTCTTCCAGCTTTTTGTTTTCCGCGTCCGTAGCGTTTTGGATATTTTTTTCGGCTTGCTCTTTTATTCCGACCATTCCGCGTAAATATCCGGAATCTTGGACTTGCTCCTGGTTTTGCTTTTGTTCAGGAGTTTTTTGTTCCGGTTTGTTCGCCGTGGAACATCCGGCGAGGAACAAAGCCCCCATTATCAGTACTGTGATTTTTATCCTATTCATATTTTTATTTTATTATTTGTCATTCCGGACTCCGAGCTGAAAGTTAGTCTTTTTGCCTAGATTCCCGCTGGAGTTTATCCTCGCGAAAGCGGGGGCGGGAATGACATTATTCTTATTTTTCTTTTATTCTCATCAACCCACTCAAATTTTATCCAAAGGGCGCCGCGCGGAATTATTTTTCTGATCCGGTCCGCCCATTCAATTATAATAATATTATTTTTTTCGGCAAGCATTTCTTTCCAGCCTAAGTTTAAAATGTCTTTCGCATCAACTCGATAAGCATCTATATGGTAAATGGTTTTTACCCATCCCCCTGGCCCCCTCCCCTTAATAAGGGGAGGGATGGGGAGAGGCTTGTATTGTTTCATAATTACAAAAGTAGAACTAGTGTATGGACCCTTAACTTTCAAGCCTCTTAGAAAGCCTTGCGTAAAAGTCGTTTTGCCTGAACCGAGATCGCCGGAAAGGCAAATAATCGCGTCTTTTTTTATTTCCAAAGCCAAGATTCTCCCAAATCTTCGAGTTTCTCTAAAATTTTTAGTAACAAAAACTTTTTGCATAGAAGTCATTCACTGAGATAATTATATAAAATTTTTCTAAATAAAAAACAGGTTGACTTTCGCCTGCTTTTTATGCTTGGTTTTTAGTAATTTTTTTTGATTTCATCCATTATTCTAATATGGATTTTTTCTTCGTGATCAAGGTCAGCCCCTTTCTGCGCAATCGCTTGCGCGAATCTTCTGACTTCCTCCTGAATAGCTCTGGCCTTTTCCTGCACTCCCTGATCGCTCATTTGCTCCTGCCTTTGTTCTCGCGCCCAGGCATTATTGAGAGCCATTTGGTTCGCCTGCCCTTCTAATTGTTGCCTTTGCCACTGTTCCGCGTTTTTGCGCTGTTGCTCCCTATCAAAATCTCCGACGACTCCCTGTAATGTTCCGACTCCAACCGTTGTCGCCAACTCTTGTAAAAATCCAGCTTCCGCCTTACCTGCTCCCAAAATAAGCGTCGATCCAAATACAACGACTTGCGCTGCTTTCCCGATCCTGCTGGAAAGCCACTCTTTACTCTTTGTCAGGAAGCCTTTTTCTATAATACCTTTTTCTGTTTTAACCTGATTCCTTAAAATTTCCTGGATCTCTGGATCTAGCTCCGCCTGCCTTATTTCAGATTCAGGATGGTCCTCTCCTTCTTCAATTATCATTCCTTTTGGCCTTTCCGATGAAGGACCTTCTTTCCTTGGCTGTTCTCCAAAACTCATATGCTTAGCTTTAAACTTGTTTATTGGCCATCTCTTCCAATTTTTCTTTCTCTAATTGAAAAATTTCTTGCAACAGCTTTTCTCCTTTGGCTTTGTCTTCTTTCAAGGCAGCAAAGGCCGCTTTTTTCTTTTTAAAAATATCCGTAAACCACTGGGTTTCTTCCGGAAAACTTTCCAGAATAACCGCCGCGGATTCAAGAAACTCCGCGGGTGCTGAACCGGCCAGAGTTTCCCACTCTTTTTTGTCCTCTGGTGAAAGCTGACTGTTTTGGACAATCTTTAGGATTTTTTGCTTGTTTTCCATCATTTAAAGTATAACATAAACGAAAAAGCCGTCAAAATTGTGGTAACATATTTTTCCCGAAAACCAGCCGCGCCTTTAGCCCTTGTTTATTCTTCCTCGGCCAGCTGACTGCGGGACAAAATTGACATGAATAGCAAACCCTGCTAACCTGTAATACTGTTTCTTTTGCTAGCCCGTAGCTGCAGAAAATTTATCCGTAAAATTTTTTTCGCGCGCATTTTATGAGCCTGGCTCCCGACGCACAATTTAGAAATTTTTTGGAAAAATCCCGAGAAGTTTTGATTCTTATCCCGGAAAATCCGACTGGCGACGCCATCGGGTCCGCTTGGGCCCTGTATTTTTTTCTAAAAAAGAAAAATCTGGAACCGACTATCGCTTTCCCCGACAGCCTTTCGCCAAAATACTCTTTCCTGCCCAAGCCGGAAAAAATACTGGCCGAGATTTCGGGTGCCAGGACATTTGTCTTGTCTTTTGACACCACTCGCAACAAAATAGTTGATTTGAAAACCGAGGAGAGTGAAAATAAATACAATATTTATCTGACTTCGGAAAGAGGCGCGCTTGACCCGCGGGACTTTTCTTTTATTTTGGCAAAGTTCCAATATGATCTGATTGTTGTTATAGATAGCCCGGATTTGGAAAAACTCGGAAAAATTTATGAATCCAACCCTGATTTATTTTTTGAAGTGCCGGTTGTTAACATTGATTACCACAGCAATAATGAAAATTTCGGGCAGATCAATCTAGTTGATGTTACCGCGTCTTCTTGCAGTGAAATTTTAAGCAACCTTTTGGAACAAACCAGTCCGGAAATTATGGACAAACCCATCGCCGAATGCCTCTTGACCGGAATCATTAGCGCCACTGACAGTTTCCAGAAGAAAAACACTACGCCTAAATCGCTGGCCAAAGCGGCTTACCTTATGGAAAAAGGAGCGGATCAGCAATTAATCGTGCGCTGGCTCTACAAAACCCAGCCGCTTCATATTTTAAAGCTCTGGGGCCGGGCGATGTCCAAATTAAATTGGGATGAAAAATCCAAGCTGGTCTGGACGGAGCTCTCAGTGGAAGATTTTGTCCAAAGCCGGGCCAGCCACAAGGATGTGCCTTTTATCCTGGAAAAGCTTCGGGAAAACTACAGTGATGGAAAAATTTTTCTGTCTTTATATAATGCCACTCCGGAATCCTCTGTCGCTCTCCTTAAAAGCGTATCCCCGGAAATCCTTGAAAAAATTCACACGCTTTTGGATGGCCAAATGAATCAGGGTACTTTGAAAATATCTCTGGCCACCGGTAATTTGACCGAGGCTGGAGAGCTTTTGTCAAAGAGAATAAAGGAGATGGGAGTTTAAAAAAATGAGAATCATTCTCGCTTTAGCGAGGTTTTTATTTTTGGAGAAAATACGCGATTTGTTAATTATCGTAAAATAAATTAAAATAAAAGAGTGCCGTTAAAATTTATAACTTATGATAAAAATATTACATAAACGTTCGCTCGTCGGCAAAAAAGTCGCGGCGCAAAAAGAGAAAGAAGCTGAAAAAGCCCTTTCTTTTCTTCGCCACAAATCAGAAGAAGAACAAGCCGCCGCTTTGGCAGCTGAATTAAATTTTTCCTATATTGACACCAACCTGATTCCGATCAGCGATGAGGTCGTCAGCCTTATACCGGAGGCGGACGCCCGAAAATTTAATGTGGCGCTGATTCAAAAAGCGGAAAAAAAGGTTACCCTTGTTTCCACTGATCCCAGCGCCCAAAAAACCAAGGACTTTATAGAAAAACTGCAAAAGGAAAATGACTGGGACATAACTCTTTTTGTAGTTTCCCTGTATAACTTGAATAGAATTTGGGGAAAATACAAAAAAGCTGTTTTTGTGGACATTCTGTCCCAGATGAGCGTCAATTTAACCGGGGAAGATTTAAAGAAATTTGACGAATATCTCAAAGACTTAATAACTCTCAAAGAAAGAATCACCGAACTGCCTATTACCCAGGTGCTGAGCGTGGTTATGGGCGGGGCTTACACGTTGAGCGCCAGTGATGTGCACATTGAACCGCAGAAAAACGATATCCGGGTCCGTTATCGCGTTGACGGTGTCTTGCATGATGTTGTTCTTTTGCCTTTGTCTGTTTTCAAAAATATCGTTTCCCGGATAAAAATGATGGCGGGTATGAAGCTGAATCTTCACGACATCGCTCAAGATGGCGCGTTTGAAATCAATATCGATGAAAAAAGGGTTTCCGTGCGAGTTTCCATTATTCCTGAAAATTACGGAGAAAGCATCGTGATGCGCTTGCTTGATTCTTCTCTGACCCAGGTGAGTGTTGAAAGTTTGGGATTGCGTGGTTTGGCTTACGAAAAAGTGCAGAAACTGATAACTACTCCCAATGGAATGCTTTTGACCACCGGGCCGACTGGATCGGGAAAGACGACTACCCTTTACGCGATCGTCAATAAGCTGAACGATCCGGAAACTAAAATAATCACCATTGAAGATCCGATTGAATATGAAATAAAAGGGCTGACGCAAACGCAAGTCGAGCCTTCTCGCGGATATACGTTTGCCACTGGACTGCGTTCTATTGTCAGGCAGGATCCGGATATTATTTTAGTGGGGGAAATCAGAGACGAAGAGACTGCCGACATCGCGGTTAATTCAGCTCTCACCGGACACCTGGTTCTTTCGACCATTCACACCAACAGCGCGGTGGCCACCATTCCACGATTGCTTGAAATGGGCATCAAGCCTTCCTTGATTGCGCCTTCAGTCAACGCGCTGATTGGCCAGAGATTGGTCAGAAAACTGTGCGAATGCAAAGAAGAATATGTGCCCGCCGCCGAAGCAGTTGAATCCATCAAAAAAATTCTTTCCATTATTTCACCCAAAGCCAACCTGGAGGTTCCCAAGGAGATAAACAAACTCTACCGCCCGAAGGGCTGTCTGAAATGCAACAATATCGGCTACAAAGGACGTATCGGAATATTTGAAGTTTTCACCATCAATGAAGAAATTGAAAAACTGGTGCTTAGCCTGGCTGGCGAATCAGAATTGACTTTCGCCGCGCTGGAAGCCGGCATGGTTACATTGCTCCAAGACGGTCTTTTGAAAGCGGTGGAAGGGATAACTTCCGTAGATGAAGTGAAGCGGGTTACCGGTGAAGGCGATTTTCTGGAAAGCATTTATGAAAAACTGATGTCTCAAACATTAGGCTTTGGAATTCTAATTAGCCCGGAGCATTTTAAAAAAGCCACCAAAGGAACAACTGATTTTAAAATTTTTCAAGAAATATTGTCTTCTTCCAAAACTGCCGACATCAACAAAATTATTTTTGCCGCTGCTGCCATTTTGGGAGTAGGGGATATTCATTTGGAGCCCGGAGCCAAGGATGTCAAGATACGCTTCCGCATCGATGGAATTCTTCAGACGGTAGCCAGCTATCCCTTAAGCGAATATCCGAACTTGCTGGGAGAAATCAAACTTTTAAGCGGCGTTAAAACCGAAGTCCGGGAGGGTGTGGTTGACAGCCGTTTTTCCATTAAGTTTGATCCGGAGATTAAGAATGTTAAGGAAAGCTCGGTGGATGTCCGCGTTTCTATAATTTTGGGCGGCTACGGAGAAACTGCCGTTCTGCGTCTTTTAAGCAAGGCTTCACAGGAATTGAGCTTGGAAAAACTGGGAATCAGAAAACAAAATTTAGAAAAAATTTATAAAGAAGTCGCCAAATCGAATGGTGTTATCCTGACCACCGGGCCGACCGGATCGGGAAAGACGACCACTCTATACAGCATTATCAATGTTCTCAACAAACCTGAGGTGAAAGTTATTACCGTGGAAGACCCGATCGAGTACCAGATAGAGGGGATATTACAAACCCCGGTTAATGAGAAAGAGGGATATACTTTTGCCTCGGCGTTACGCTCGCTTCTCCGCCAAAATCCGGACATCTTGATGATCGGTGAAATCAGAGACGACGAAACAGCCCAGATCGCCGTCCAAGCGGCTCTTACCGGACACTTGGTCCTTTCCACCATCCACACCAATAATGCGGCCGGTTCGGTGCAAAGAATGATGAACATGGGCGTGTCGCCTTCCGACATTGCTTCGGCCGTGAATGCTTTTTTGGCCCAACGGTTGGTTAGAAAGCTTTGTGATTGCAAGGTAAAAGCCAGCCCGACTCCGGAAGAAAAAGTGAAAATTGACAATATTCTGAAGACTATTTCTACCAAAGCTGGCGTAGTTGTCCCAAAAACATCAGTCATCTATAAGGCTCAAGGCTGCGAAAAGTGCAACCACATCGGCTATAAAGGACGGACAACTATCAGCGAGGTGTTTGTCATAGACCGCGCTATCCAAGAAATGATCAATCGCGCCGCTATTACTTCAGAAATTAATGACAAGGCGGTTGAAAACGGAATGATCACCATGGAGCAGGACGGTATTTTGAAAGTCTTAGAAGGTGAAACAACCTTGGAAGAAATAGAAAGAGTGACAGATATTTAAGCTCTGCCATAAAAAAAACCGCCCTTAGGGCGGTTTTTTTTACTAATCTGCAGGCAAGTCTCGCAACCTAGGGCTTTGAGGAAGGAACAATGTCGAGGCGTAAGGCAGCTTCACCCCCACACCAATTCTCAATTCTTAATTTTTCAGGCCCTATAAACAATACGGGGCTTGCTTATTAAGAATTGGTGTGGGGGCATACCGCCTTACCCATATCTGGACAAAAAGTTCCCGATTTTGAGGACAAAAGATAGAAGCCCCCAAATTGCCTACAGTTTACTGCTAGTCATCGAAAAGCTCTGTATATATGAGATTTTCAAGATGACTGGGTATAGTAGCATAACTTTCATTTTTTGTCAACAAGTGGTATTATT
>JBBTUK010000021.1:1751-29988 GCA_038063775.1 Patescibacteria group bacterium | reverse complement strand
CAACAAAAAAAGCGGCCTCAAGCCGCCCTAATTTTAAAAGTGAGGATATTTTTTATTTTTAAAATAAACTTCTCAAAAAGTAATATCCGCGCATAGCGCAGTGCGTTTCCGAATTCCAGGCTTGCGAGCGTTAAAAAATTTTGCTGGGGCCGCCTCGGCCCTTAAAATTTTAGCGAACAAGACTAGGAATTCGGCCAGCACAAGCCGGCGCGGCAGTTTTTTTGTAACTTTTTTTGCTGTCAAAAAAAGTTATGAATTTAACTTTCCATAATACAGCGCCACGTCAGAAATCCACTTGGCGACTCCCGCCGGATCGTGCCCGGCGCAAGTTCGCCCGCATTTCCAGACGATCATCCGGCTTGGAGTGTTGATTTGCTGGCCTAAGAGTTTTTCTATCCGGTCCCCGACCTCTTTTACGGCCTGTTCCGGCGAGTCAAAACAAGAATAGCCGGAATCGGTCATGTTGTATCCGCCTCGGTAACCCCAATAATTGTAGCAGTCTCGTCCGGATTTTACCGGCGAACGCTTGCCCCAGTTGCTTTCTTTTTTGGCGATGGCCAGCAAAAACGAAGCGACCGGCTTATTTCTTTTAGTTATGTAAGGCGCCATTTCCGCTATCGGATGGCCCGCTACCATCGTCACCACTTCTTTTTCGCCGAGCTTTGTGTTTAACGTTTCTTCTTTGGCGGATTTGGCCGACGCGTAGGATTTATCGGTTTTATTCTCCGACTTCTTTCTCTCTTTAGGATCCTTATAAAAAAAAGTGCCGATTTTTTTCTCCGGTATAAGTTCGTCCAAAGAAATCGGCATTTTAGCAGGCTTATTTTTCGCCCCTGATATTTCCTTTGGCGTAGGCAAAAAAAATACGCCCATAATGAATATGGAGACACCAGTTGCTAAAACTATATTCTTTTTTTCCTTCTTCGATAGTTCTTTCAGTCTCTCTCTCAGATTTTGCAGATATGGCCGAAAATGGTCACCCATAAAGGATTAGATTTGCTTAGAATTACGTCCCCTCCTCGGATATTCGGTTTTTCAAACGTTTTCTAAGCTTATCAGATATGGTAAAGGTTGTCAACCCCGCACTAACTTTGCACCGACACTTTGTGTCGCATATGGCTCACCGCCGGTGTAAAGTTAGTGCGGGATCAATCCATAATAAAAAAAGAGCTTGTTTAAGCCATTTTTTACCAAAAATTCCCTTATTCGCCATGTTTAATCGGTATCCGGCTTCCAAAAATATTCTTGGGCGCATTCCGGACAAAGACCGTGTGATTCATCTCCGCCCACGGCTTCTATTTCCCCCATTACCTTTTTACACTTGGCGCAAATCCGCTTGGCCATTTTCTTTTCGGGTTTTACGGCGTTGGTAAATGGAGGTAGAAATGGTTCCTCTACGGGCGGTCTTGGAAAATATTCTTTTGGTTTCATATTAGTATATTCAATTTTTATATCTCCATCCTAACATAAAAATCCTCGCCGCCAAAGAAAGTGGAAAGAAAAGTTTGAATAAATAAAAAGCCGTCCTAGTGTCTAGGGCGGCTGGCTCTTGGAGCGATTGGCCTTCGCTTTTTTTATGCGGTGCGGATTGAACAAAGATTTTTGCTGGTCTTTCCCGTCCAGACCGCTCTTTCCGGGAGCACACACCCTCACTTTTCCGACTGCCCTGATTTCCGCGATCAGCGTACTATTCAAAGCTTGGCAGGAAAGGCAGATCTCCGGGATGGAAACTCTTAGGTTCATCGGATTTTGGTTCATCGGTCTTTCCGGCCTTTTTTCGTGAATCGGACAATACTTAGTGACTGTTACCATGCGCCACCTCCTCCTTTTTTGCTCTGTTTTTTTCTCGGCCGGGAAAATCCCTCATGGTACTTAGCCGGTCTTTCGTAACCCGGCCGCTGACGCCGAAAGGGATTACCTTCACCAGCCCTGCTTTCTTCAGCTTCTCAATTTTTTCCTCAAAGGCAGGTTGGCATTTTTTGCAGCGTTTTATTTTCGTTCTCCGCTTCACCGCGCTGCCTTCCAAGCTTGAGTCCGAAAAAAGGTCATCCGTTTCGTATCCATCTTCTCCCATCGGAACCCGGCAATCTCCACATACTTCCTCCATCACGATTACGATTCTTCCCATGCGCTGCCTCCTTTCTAGGCTTCAAAATTTTCCAAGTCTTCATCCGAAAGCGGCTGAATTTCCTTTTTTTTGTAATACAAATAGAGATAAACTAAATATACAATGATTCCGAGCTTCAGGATATAAAGCGGGAACCAAAGATTCAGGTGGCAGCTGTCCCAAATATACCAGCCCCAAAGGGCCAGCAAGGTGTATAAGCTTTCCCAAAACCAGTGGATATTGTTAGATTTTTCAAAATCATAAAATAAATTGAAAAGTAAGAGAAAAAGATAAGCCGCCAGAAGAAAGATCCACAGCTCCCCAGGAAGGGTGGTGCAAAGCGGTAAGGTTTGGTTATTCTCCTTCACCACCATGGCCGCTTCCGAATCGATCCTGGGACTCAAGTCCCTGGAGATACTTGTGTCTTTCGGACCGAAAAATTTGATCGTGCTGGAGTTGGCCAATGGAACGAAAAAAAGATCCGTTACGAAAAGCAAAAAGAAAATAAACAATGCCAGCGGCAAAGCTATTCTTTTGATGAATTTTTGCTTGGGTGACAACATGCCTATTATTATTTAAATAGTTGAGGGATAAGCGCCCTATTTCACCTGCTCCGCGATGACGCCGCCATAATTTAATGACATAATATTTTACTTTTTTATCTGATTTTTTTTAGCCAGAGAAATATTTTAAAAGCAAAATCTGGATTTTCTTTAACCAAAACTACATTTTGGAAAGAATCTGTGACTGGTATGTCTTTTGCGATATATCCGTCCGCCATAATATGGATTGGCTGTACTTTTTCTAAGCCGCGCCATTCAAAATAACCCTCCTCATCAGAAAGAGCGCTCTCGCTGCCCAATGAAACCTTTGCTCCCTTAATAGGTTGATTCAGTTCATCAGCTACGTTGCCATAAATCACTTGCGTCTTATAATATTTTTGCAGAACTTCCGAAACTTTGGATGTTTCATTTCCTTGATGCCAAAGTTCCGTGCTACCTCCCACCGCCAGCCAATAATTCATGCCGGCCAGTTCTTTGCCAAGCGGCCGCATGGCCGCGAGAGCCTTTTCCACCCATTGCGCCCGCGCTTCTTCGCTCATCGCCCCATGAATATCGGGAATAGCTACCCCCCACTCGCCCAACACCACTCGACCGCCGCTTGTGTTGGCTATGTTCTGAATGTCCTTTGCCAATTTTTCCGGCGTAGCCACATAGTGGTCAACCACCACAATGCCGTCCAGCGCTTGCGTTGTTTCTTTGTTCATTACCAGTCGCGCGACATCGCCATTCATCGAAAAATAATTCGCTTTTACATTTTTCCCTATGGTTTTGAACGCGTTTTTGGCAGTTACATATTCATCCAGCAGAAATTTTCTGTGCCCGGAAACATCGCCGTTTAAACGCGGGTCTCCTGGACCGCCATTTTCGCACTCCGGGCAAGCAGAAAAGATGTCTCCATCAGAAAAAATATTCGGATGTTTGAGAATAAAATCCTGCGTTTTTTGAATATGCTCGGCCCGAGTTATATTCTTTTGAAAGTCAAACCAGCCTTCCCAGCCAGACCAATTGCCGCGAAACCAGACATTCAAATTATATTGACGGGCCATATCCACCCATCTTTGGAGATATGGGAAGAATTTTTCATCATATGGCGTGCCGATTGCCACGTGCGTCGCTCCCGTTTTGGCAATCGCCCTGACCTGGCGTTCGATTTCCGCGTCAAAGCTGGTGTTGTATAGTTTTTCCGCCGCCACATCACGCGAATATTTCATCGTATCCACCGATTGAACTTCCCAAGAATTTCTTGCGGGCTGAGAATAAATGATGATTGGCCTGTTTTTCGGAATCTTTGGAACCAGCCAAAAATAGAGTGGGACAAAAATTGCTCCTATAACGAATAAAAAAAAG
Source organism: Patescibacteria group bacterium (assembly GCA_038063775.1). GTDB lineage: Bacteria > Patescibacteriota > Minisyncoccia > Moranbacterales > UBA2206 > UM-FILTER-42-9. The sequence goes on along the minus strand of JBBTUK010000021.1, from coordinate 25,971 downwards.
ACTGTTTTTTTCATACTATTTTTTCCTGACCTTGGGATTGAGAGACGGTTTCGTATTCAGCTCCGGCAGATATTTATCTTGCAAGCGGTAAATATCCGCGAAAGGATAATGATTCACCAAATCAAACCGCTCGGTGAATCCCGGATTGTCCTTCAAAAGCCTCCAGGTGGAATCATCATCCGAATAGCTCCTGACAACAATCCAGCGCGCCCAGCGATCGGGAGCGTCAATCGCCGCGTTATAATATGTCCCTGATCCTTCATTGATGAATTTTTTCATCGGCAGTCCGGAAGAAAAAATGACTGAATCATGCGAAGCCGCTGAAATCAGGATAAACCCCGGAACATTTTTTGCATTCTCATTCAGCCAGCCGGAGACTTCCGTCACATTCTTTTGGCTGGAACCAACCCGGGCGTCATCAATGGTGGCCGCGTCCGAGCTGGAAAACTGGAAGAAAGTGACAAACAGCAAAAGCCCGATGATGACCACTCTCAATCCCCTGGCGCGATGTACCAGATAACCCACAAAAATGGCCAGTGACGGCATCATCATAACACCATAACGCACATTGAACCAGGTGTCGCCGGACAATCCTTGGATGAAGAGCACGGAATGCCCGAGATACAGCGCTAAAATATTGAAAAGCCACGGAGCAACGAGCACCACTGAAGCCACACGGACAACGGAGTTCACTTTGCGGTTTGTCCACAGCGCCACCGCACCAAGCATACCAAGTATAAGCGTAAACGCCCCGGAGTCATAAGCCAAAGCATACCAATAGATACGCGCGGACTGATACCAATTGAATTTAGTCGGTAATACCCCCGCGCCAGAAAGCTGATCTTGTTGCGTGTAAGCAGCATACGGACCAAAAGCAAAATAAAGCGGATCCCCAAAAATCAAAAGGTTCCACATGAACCAACCAGCGATTCCAAATCCACCCAAAGTGCAAAATAAAATGACCCGGCCCTCGGTTACTTTCCAGCCATATTTGCGCCAGGTATGAACCAACACCAAAAGCGTTGCAAAAAAGAACAGAAACCAGCCATCATAGCGCACAAGAGTGGAAAGCATGATCCAGAACGCGCTGGCAACAAAATAAAATAATTCTTCCGTTTTATACCAACGCAATAAATAATACGCTCCCGCTGTCATAGTTCCGATGAGCATCAGCTCAGTCATAGCGGTGGATTGTAAATAGAGAATGTTTATATTGGCGACAAAAACCGCCACCCCCACAAAGCGCGCCAGCAAGCCGACCCCCACTTCCCGCAAAAACAAATAGATCAACACTCCGATTGATACGAAAGCGATCATTGACTGAATCGCCCCCGCCAAACCGGAGTGCCACATAAAATCATTCCAAATAGTAGCAGCCATCAATAAGTGCGTAAGCGGCAGCCACACGCTGCCCAGCTGCGCCACGCCCGTGTTCAATCCCTCCACTACGCGCCGACCGATATCCAAATGCGAACGGGCATCATTGTAGGCAATACCAAGACCGTTATGCAGGTAATAAATAAAGGTGGCAATTGAGATAGCAGAAAGAATAATTGTAAGCATTAACACGCTCCATCGCTCAAAAAACAATCTTGTTTTTACAAACCAATCTTGTGAAATATGCAATCTCATATTTTTTGATCATTAGCGCGAGGATTTATCTTGGATGTACTCTTTTTCGTAGCATAGAGTAACAAAATTTCTCCCGCAATCACAATGATACCCACAAGGATACTATAATATTCAACAGGTGAAACATAACGATGCGCCCATGCTTGATACATAAATGATTTCGATCCGCTTGTTTGCAAATATTGCCAGTTACGCATAAAGGTATATTTTTCCTCGTGTCCAGATAGCCTCTCAATTCCAAGAACTTCTACTTGGGGAGGGTTGGCATTGGATGTCAATGCGCCAAGCGTGTTTATCGCAACACTTCCGAAAAACAACACAAAGAAAACCAAAGAAACAAGTATGGATTTTCGCCACTGATGCAGCAATACACCAATACCGATAGAAAGCAACGCATAAGCAGGAATCAAATAGCGTGAACCAAATGCCCAACCACCCCAGGGATCCCCCCACATTGAATAGAGCAAAACATTGGTCAAAATAATAGCAATCAAAAGCGCTCCCCATTTTGCATACTGACGACACACAAGCACTAAGCCCCATATGCCCAACAATATTACGGGTGTAAAAGAGATTATTCCACGATCAGGACTCATAAAATGAATAAAAAATCCGGAGAGGAGATTGCGTGTACGGAAAAAATTGACTGCTGTTTTTTCACGCTCAGGTTTTTGCTCTCCAAGATTCAATGACTGTGCTAATTCAGATTGAGTCGGATTTCCATTGACATCAATAGCAGCGACTTTCGGAAGAGTTCCAGATAATTTTAATGGATTCCCGTGTGAAGTTTGATTAAACCACAAGAAAAAAAGTATTGGCAAAACCATTCCAAAAAAAGTAAGTATTCTGAGAAGGCGTATCCGCACAGCTACATTTTTCACATCCGATTCTATCCACACAATGCGCCCAAGCGCCACTATGCTAACAGGCAACATAAAGAAAAGATTTGGATTATCAACTACTACGGACAAAGCAAACAAAAACCATATCAACGCAAGCGACCAAAAATTATTCCAGCGAATCAAAGTATAAATACTCAGCAACAAAATAAATGTTGAAATATGATGCTGATACAAAGTTGTAGCATATGCAAAGGCAGGTGTCGCAAACACAAAAACCATTCCGCCAAGTAGTCCCGTAACAGCGTTACCGCCAAGCCGTTTCACAATCGCATAAATCAAAAAAAGATTCATCAAAGCAAACAAGGCGCTTGTCGCAAAAGCACCCACTTGAGATGCTCCAAGATACCGACCAATAACATAGCCGGGAATAGCCAAAAACGAAACACCAGGAGCAAAGAGAGAAACATACTCCCCTTTTGGGTTGATACCCAAGTCTGGCGTGACAAAACGAGCTAGTGGAAGAGAAAATTGTAGAGACTTATCCTCAACCACAGAATACATCAGCGCGAACCGTCCTCGTTCCGGAGAAAGTTCGAGCGGACCATCAGCTCTCCACTGAATAGTATTTAGATCTTCAACTGTTGGATTTCCCGGAAATCCGCGCGTGCTTGAAAAAAGCACTGCCATAATGCTTATTCCAAAAATTGCCAAGAGCACCCATTCTTTTTTTAAAATATTATATTTCATACACATCATAATTTAGTAAATAAACTTTTTACGAGGATTCCGAATGAAGATTCTTTGATGAAATAGTTGGGGTATATCGCAAATAAGAATAATTATAAAAAATAACAAATAATCTATTTATGCAAATCTCCATACTATATAGAATGACCCAGACCGGCTTCTTGCGGAGAAATTTAAGAATAACTTTCACTACAACTAATGATGGTATATTGTATTCTTGTTTTAAGAAGTCTTTTCGAAAATATTTTAAAAGTATTTGTTTTCCATGAATAAACTTGATGACGCGTCGCATACGCTCTTGCATATTTGTCACATGCCTCGCTTTAAAGATAGCTCTTTTGCAAAAAAACATACTATAACCAAATTCTTTTAGACGAGGATATGTATATGCATCCTCCGGAGCATCAATGGGCCAACTAAACCTCTGCGCAAATGGACGCTTGAATGCTTTAGCTGCATGTCCAACACACATGTATATATTTTCACTATTCTTCCATTTTTTAAAAAAAATTTCGAGGTGTAAGATAATAAGGATTTCCAATGGTCATCATAAGTTTATCATCACTATGCAATATTAGGAGCGGTTCGACGAGATGCTTTAAGGTATCAACCGATGCTGGCAATGTATCAGCTTCAATAAATACAATAATATCTCCCGTATATTGCGCGAGTATTTGGTTCTGGCGTTTTTGTTGTCCTTCTCGTTGAGTAAATTCAAAAACATGAATACGCGAGTTAGTTATTGAACGTGCAATTTTTACCGTATCATCCGTGCTTCCATCAGAGATCACAATAATTTCATGCAATATAAAACCAGTGGTATTTTGTTTGAGCAGCGCCAAAAGAAGATGCTTGATATTAGCGGCCTCATTATACGCCGGAATACCTATTGTAATTTTAGAAAGTGGATGAGCTGACATATTATCCTATTATTGGTTATACCCTCTTCGTTGAAACATCCGTGTCCCAAAATCGCTTCACATTCACAAATGGGTTTTTGTGAAATTTTACATATATTTGCAACACAATATATGACACAGTCAATACTGGGTGCGCTATAAATTCAGAGAGTAATGCGCGTATTACAATCAGCCGTGGAATCATGTACTCACTTTTCAAGTTTATGCCATCAAGATACTTTTCCAATTCCGCTTGCGAATACTCAAACTTCTTATTCTGTTTGATATGCTCTTGAATTTTTTGCGGGCTTTTATTGAAAACAATCGCGTCGCGTAGTGCCAGAAAAGCTCCGTCATTCTTCTTATTTTCAAAATAAAGATAGGCGTCAGAATTGATTACCTCTTCGGGAATAACCAGTTTTTTCGCCATAAATGAGCGGAAGGCCAAACAACGGCCACTCGCCAAAAGATAATTATCGCCTTGCTGCCAGAGATCTCCGATTCGATGGGTAAGCTGCGCGCCCCGCTCCACAACCTTCTCAAGAAAAGTTTTCGCGGGGACTGGAAGCATTCGCGCTCCGATCATGGTTGTTTCCGGATGATTTTCAAAACCACGCAAAATTTTAGCCAGCGTGTCAGACTGAAATCTGATATCGTCTTGAGTTAACACCAAAATATCCGTATCACACAATGCAATCAATTGCTTAATTCGGGCTACCTGTCCGCCTCTTTCTTCATTTTCAATCACTTCCACTCCAAGATCAATGAACTGCTGTCGAATATCATCCTTTAAGGGATTTCCATCTACCGTGACGATAAAACGGAATTTTTCTATTCCTTTTGACGCCAAAATACTTTTGGCAGCCTCTGCCAACCCTTGTCCTCCATAATATGTCGGAATGCCGACAGTCATTGTTATATTTCTCATGATTATTTATTTGGAAAATGATTAATGGCTTTTTTTGTTGAAGGCACGATTTCCCACATTCCCTTATTATACAATTTATCCTGTTTAGGGAAAAATCGGAGCCATAGCCCTAGTGCCATGGTCAATGAGGTATAAACGGGGTGCCGCCAAATCATTTTCAGAATGCCAGTGATTTTGTAACGCACAGGAATAGTATAGAGGCCATATATCCATTTGCCAAAATATTCCGCTAATTTTTTTTGGTTATTGAAAACAGCACGTGTTCCTTGTATCCGCAAATCTTTAAGCGTACTTACCGGCCGATAAAAAATAGAGGCTTTATTTATATAGCGGAACTTTCCGTATTTTTTTGCCATAATATAAAGAAAGCCTGGCCCCGAAGTTAGTGAATTTGGATAGCGAACAGTGTCAGTAAAACTTTTCCTTAGTCCGGAGGCTGCGCCATGGATTCCATGAATGTTGTCGCCGCCATTAAATGCGAGACGAATTTCATCCCAAAGGATGTGATGAAAATAAATTATTTTACCTATAAATGTATCTGGCTTAAGAGGAATTTGATGCGCCGCCGCTAGGCACACCCTTGGATCTTCCTGGAAAACCTTCACCATCTTTTCAATGACACTTGGTCCGTTCAAAACAATGTCGGCATCAAAGCTGATATAAATCTCACTTTGATTCATTTCATAGAGCTGATTGAGCCTTGCCAAGTACCCCCTACGCTCTCGATCAGTGATTACTTCGACTCGGCTGTTTTTTTGTGAGATAGCAGAGGCAATCTCCGCTGTTTTATCCGAGCAACCGTCACAGACGACAATAACACGCTCTAGAATAAAATTATCGCCCTTTTGCCCTAAGACAGATTGGAGTATATTGGCAATATTCTGCTCTTCATTATGCGCCGGAATTCCGACGGTCACTGTAAGTTTATTTTTGTTAGTACTCACTCTGAAAAAATTAATTTTTAATTCCAATTTTTTTCTTAATTTGAAAATAACGCACACTCGACTTGGTCAGCAGCGCCCGAAATTGGGTAAGAGTATGTGTTCGATCAACACAGACTCGTGGAATTTGAAGCATGAGTGTCTTCGTAGAAATAAACCCCGCATCAGTTGTTAATGCTCCCAAATACCCGGCTCTTTGAGATGCTTCGACTGTTTTTTGGTCATATAAGCCTTGAGGGTATGCCAAAAATTTTACTGGTCTTCCTAGCTTTTCTTCAATTATTTTTTTCGCCTTTACTATTTCATGTTCCAACGCTTCATTATCAATATTCGTCAGTTCTTTATGCGTAGCCGCATGACAACCGATTGTCCAGCCTTTGTTTTGCAAATAAATCATTTCTTCAGAGTTCATAAGCGGTTTTATGTTGCCCAGAATATTCCTGTTTGCTTTTTCTGGTTCAGCCAGGACAAACACCGCCGCCGGAATGTTTCGAGTCTCCAGTATGGGCAAAACAATATCAACCAAGTCTTTATATCCGTCATCAAAGGTTATTGCGACAGAGGGCCGGGATATAATTTTATCGCCTTTAATATAACCGGTAACATCTTCAAGAGTTATGAATTCAAATTTTTTTTCTAAATATTCAAGGTGTGAAATAAATTGTTCTCTTGTAACATCAACCAATGAATTATCGCTGGATATGGAATGATAGCATAAAACACTAACCAGCGGCAGATTAATGCCTGCAAACTTCTCCAACCTCACAATCATTGGAGAAATAATGTCCTTTGCAATCGTAAAAAGCTTCATAGATGAAAAAGGTTATGATCTTATTACAGCCTTTGTTGATTTTACCATACTCCACTTTGCTTCCTGCTTCAAAGCATACCTCCTTACAAGCTGAAACCTCAATAAAATTTGCAAGATTATCGCGCAAATCGTGTAAAAAGGATTAGCTATGAGGCTTCGCATGACTCCTAGAACTTTATTTTGCAGAGGCAAATGATATAAGTTTCTCACAGATTTATCTTCATATTCCGGAAGATAGTATTTTTCAACCAAAGATCTTCCGGCTTGATTGAAAAAATCCCGCAGTGTTGCCGGAGTCCTATATCGGACAATAGCATTTCTAGCATAAACCATTTTTTTGCCTATGCGCCAAAGAGAGATGTATACTGTCTGCTGATCAGCAATCGTTTTTTCATTTAAAACAAGCTTGCTCGAAAATTCACGCTTGATAGCGATCGCGCAGCCAGAGCAATTATAGATATTATCCCCTCCTTCGAAGTCCTTGCGGATTTCATACCACATATTATCACTCGCATTCGTCACCTTTTCAATAAATGTTTCTCCCGTAAATGGCTGATTATTAGCTGACACAGCGACAACATCTTTGTTATTGAAATATTTTAGCATTTTTTGAATAACATTCGCTTCTTCCAAAATAATATCCGCGTCGAAATTGATAACAATATCGCTTCTGTTTTCTCGATGTAACTGATTTAATCGACTTGCCTTACCCTTCCTTTCTCCGTCCGCAATTAAATGAACAACGGGATGTCTCGCAGATATTGCTTTAACTTTTTCTTCCGTCGCGTCGGTACAGCCATCGGCAAAAACAAGTATTTTCTCAATCGTAAAATCGCCTTTTTGGCAAAGCACTGATTCAAGCAGATACGCAATATTCGCTTCCTCGTTATGCGCCGGAATACCGATGGTAACAGTATATTTTTTCATATTTTTTGATTATGCTTTTTTGTCATCACTTCCGCAAGTGTTTGCTTCCATAATTCCAAAGCGCGGCTTTTGGGCAATTCCACATCGGGAAAAGTCACCATCTGCCCTTCGGCCACCGGCCGAATAAAAATCGCTTCCTGAAGCAGTCCAATTGGAATACCCTCGGGATGATTAACGATTTTGGCGGTTTCGCCACGGACATCAAAACTCCCCAAGCCTCTTTTTATGCTCTCACCCTTTTGAATCTGATGTTTTGCGACCGCGAATGTCTGTGCTACGGGATTTTGGCCGTTATTGAAACAATAACGCGAATTTTTTTCTTGCAGAACATTTATGATAGTCCGCGGAATCTCCAGGTGGCATAAATGATACGGGCGTAAAATAACATAATACGGTCCGCTACCGAGTTTCAAGTATTCAAGATACGGCTTTTGTTCATCCACATGCTTCGCGACAATGAAAACCCCGGCCGGAGCAGTAGCTGAAAGCACATAATCACTCACGGCCTTGCCAAAGCCATCGGCCATTTCTCCCAGGCGATAGGCTCCATCTTCAAGCGCTTTACAGGGTATGCCTGAAAGGTTGCGGCAAAGAATGGTTGCGCCCAGTCCATTGGCTACTAATGCTTGTTCAATCTGCACTTTTGTCCCATCGGTAAAAGCCGTCACCTGATCCATTGATATCCCCTGCCGTTTAGACCAATATTCCATTTCTTCACTTGTGGGATTAAGATTGAGAAATCTTTTTATATTTCCATACACCACCGGTTCAAATCCCATATCACGCACCTCCAAATCAAGAGAAGCCAGGCTTCCCGGCTGATCGCCCTCGGCTTCAATAAGCGTTCCTTTGCGGGCCAGCATCGTTCCGGAAACTATTTGCAATTCAGAGTTCATCGTCACAACCGGCAATCTGGCATCCAGCACTTGCTCAACCGCTTCCGTCCCATGTAACACATCTCCGCTGCACTCAACAACCAGATCGCTCTCTTTGATGAGGTCTGTGATATCATTGGTCAATACTTTTTGATCAAGCGGAAATTTCTCCAGTTTTTTGGATATATTTCGACGTGTTAAAACACGACTTAATTGAAGCTCCGGATGATATTTCAGCGCCAGCATAAGCCCTCTAGCTATAAAGCCCGTTCCCACAATTCCAATGCGATATTTTTTACTATCCATAATTTTTTTATCCATTAATTCCAAACTTGCTTATTGGAACAATGAATGATTTAAAAAATAATATATTTAACTTTCTAAAATTTCCAAAAATTTCTCACTGCTTTTTTCCCAAGCGAAATTTTCCGCCCAAGCGCGGGCATTTTTGCCCATTTTTTCGCGCAATTGATTGTTTTGAAAGATATTCAAAATTTCTCTCGCAAAACCACTGACATCGCCATAAGGCACGAGGTACCCGGACTCCGAAGCTCTCACAGAATCTCGAAGCCCCGGCACATCGGACGCGATCACCGGAGTCCCGCAGGCATTGGCTTCAATAACCACAATCCCCCAGCCTTCCATCATCGAAGGATTGACTAGCGCCCAAGCTTTTTGCAAAAGATTAATTTTTTCTTTCTCCGCTACCCTTCCCTTGAAATTTATCTGCTGATCAGTTAGCCCCAGACTTAGCGCCAGATCCCTGAGATATTTTTCCGCGTCACCCGTCCCGGCAATGATCAATTGCGCGTCCGGCTGTTTTTCCAGCACTTGACAAAAAGCGCGAAGCAAAATATCCACGGATTTATATGCTTTTAGCCTTCCGAGATAAAGCACGGTGGGACGGATATCTCTTTCTCCCGCGATAAATTCATCCAAATGTACTCCATTATGAACAACTTGAATGCCAGCCTCCCCAAGCCCGATTTTCAACATTTCATTTTTGCTGGACTCGGAAACTGTTATAAATTTAATTTTTCTATAAACCAGGGGCATCAGGTCTTTTTCCAAAAAGCTTGCAAAAATTGCCAGCGGCTTTGCTAAATGGCGGAAGAATACTTCCTGATGAACATGATGCATCAGGCAATACACGGGTTCTTTCGCGTAGAGCGGTGTGAAAAAAGGCACACCGTTTTGGCAATCAATAATAATATCGTATTTCCCCCGAAAGCGGAACATATAATAAAGGAAGGCCCAGAGATATACCAAATAGAATCCGCCTCTCCGGACTATATCAATGCTATCGATATTTTCGTAACGGGCTTGTTTTCCGTCATTACCGCAAAATATCGTAACATGATTTCCCTGCTTGACCCAAATTTTAGCAATCTGATGCACATATACTTCCGCGCCTCCGGCGTAGGCATGGGTCGTGTCGCGCCAGTTGAAGATCAAAATCCGTTTGCCGGTACTGACGCTCGGCTGGGCTTTCGGCAAGCCATTGACAAAGATGCCCCACAAATCGCGCAAACCGCGCCGAATGAATGCAAAATGCGGTTCCGCTAAATGCATCGCTTGCAATAACACCCAGGCAAAAATTCCGGAAAAAGCAACATCAAAAACAATACCTTGAACAGTGTTGTGATTCAAGATAATGGAAACACCCATAATCAATGCGGAAAAAGGGGCAATAGTAGAAAATAAAAATTGCTTTCGCGCCAGATGATACGATGCAATCACGCTTGCGAGTGTAAAAAATCCGAATCCAAAGATATATACATTCAGGTAAGGCAGGATAACCAGTGCCTTATTTCCAAAAAGCCAAGGAATTATGTGATTACCAAACAATAACAATCCCGCAATTGATCCCGCAACACTCGCGAGCGTCAAAGAATAGATATTCCAGAAAACTGTTTCTGTATCGCTTTTTTCTCCGCTCGATCGACTGACAAGCGTTATCATAAGCGATGCCGGGAGTGTCCCAAAAAAGAAAATCATCTTACCAACAAGCGCAAGCAACGCATACTCACCTGCAGATTGAGAATCAAGATAATGTTTTACGAGTAATATGTCTAAATTAAGAAACACCAATGTTCCGAAGCTCCCTACGAGGGCGGCGAAATAAAAACGAGTAGGAAAGGAAAAATCTTTTCTCAATTCGCGCAAAGATACTCTCCACGTAAATTCTTTACGCATAACAAACAACACGATACAACCGGCAAAGGCCACAGACAGAGGTATTGAAAGATAGGCAAAGTCAGATTGCCCGCTTTTGACAAACAACACCGCAAGCACGAGCTTGAGCAGTGATTCGACAAGCACCAACACGCCAGCCAAAATAAAACGCGATGTCCCTTGAATATACCCGCGACTAGCAGTTAGGATAATCCCAAAAACAAAAGCTGGCGTAAAAAGATAGAGTACCAAGAGGTCAACCTTGAAATACTGTGCCAGCCAAGGAGTAATCACTACCCATAAAGCTAGAAAAGCAAGCATCGCGCTAAGACTGTGGCGCAGGGCAAACGTCATCCAATTCAAATGAAGCGGGCGTTCATTTTGTTTCCCTATGCCATAAGCCGTTTCGTGATTGATTGAAGTTGAAAAAGCGCCCAAAAAAATCAATGTCATATACCACATCGTATTGACGAAAGCCACCAGCGCGAATTGGCTCAAATCCAAATATCGTCCCAAGAAAGCATTGAATAAGAAATTAAGAAAATTAGAAAAGAGAAGGGCTTGCAAAAAAATGCCCTCGGGAGAAAATAACATCTTGCGCCATTTTTTGAAAAACTTTTTGCTCGCAAAAATACTGGCTGCTTTTTCAACTTTTATGTCAGCCTTTGCTGGTTTAGCATCAACTGTTGCCACTGCCCTGACTGGAAAAATTTGCTCTTGTTTGCGAAAACCGCGAAAGACGCCATCAACAAGCGAGATGAAGCTCTTGCGTTTTTTCAGATGTAGTCCGTGATTAGTTTTTTCCCAATAATGCGGCTTCACGAACAACTGATAAAGCGCGACGAAACCGGCCACGCTGACCATAAACCAATACACCGGCACGAAAAAAACATATTTGATCACCGGCCAGTGTCCTCGTTTCGCGCAACCCAGCATGTAATAATACATCGCCAGAAAATTGCCAAACACTAGCGAGATAACCGCCATGTAAAAAACCACATTCGGATACAAAGATTCAATCGTCGCTCCGACATACTGATTCAAAGTAAAGTAAGCGATGGTAGCGAGCCACAAAAAAGGATTGATGAAAATAAAAGCCAATTTTCCGCCAACTACCATTTGAAACAAAAATGCATGGATGCCGTTTTCGCGGAAGAATTTTATTGGATTGCGCATATGGACCAAATAGGTCTGCATATATCCCTTGATCCACCTTGATCTTTGGCGCATCCAGTTGCCAACCTGGCTATTAGCTTCTTCCAGCGTTACAGAATCAATAATCGCCGTTCTGTATCCGCGCTTGAAAATGCGCACCCCCAAATCACAGTCCTCTGTGACATTAAAAGGATCCCAGCCTTCCAATTCCAGAAGGTCTTTGGTGCGAAAATGATTGCTTGTTCCACCCAATGGAATGGATGTATTGACTGATTGCAGGCCGGGCAGTGAGATGTCAAACCACAGTGAATATTCGGCCGTAAACAGCCGGGTTAAAAAATTATGGTGTGGATTAAAATAATTGAGTTTGGCTTGGAGACAGCGGACTTTTTCGGGAGATTTTATGAAACCCAAATACGCTTTTTTGAGCTGTAGCGGGTCCGGGATATCTTCCGCGTCATAAATCACTACGTATTCTCCGCGCGCGTAAGATAAACCATAATTGCAAGCTTTCGGTTTTGTTTTCGGCATCGAATGCGGCACGACAATGATGCGGACAAACTCGGGTAAATTCATCGCTCGGGCGGCGGCGACCGTTTCCGGATCGTTTTCTTCCAAAAGCAACAGCACATCCAATTTGATTTTGGGCCATTCCAAATTGCTGATGGCTTCAATGAAGCCGGGTAGCATATGCGCCTCGCGATACATTGGGCATAAAATGGAATAGGTTGGCAAATTTGTTTCATCCAAGCTTCTCAATTCTTCCAAGGAACTTTTTATTTCCGGAGGTTTTTTCAAGCTGCGCAAAACCAGAAACAGATTGAAAAATACATCAATAAAATAGACAAAACTTAAAACAGCCACCAGAGCTATGATGGCATTTAAGGGATTAACCGCGAGTCCAATCGCCAGTAAGATGGCGAAAAGATACGATCCAGCCCTCTGCCAGAAAGAAAAAGTTGTGATAGCGGAAAAATGATGGTGGAGTGTAGTATGCGTGACAAAACGCTGTCTGGCGTGGGCCATTCCGGCGCCCAGCATATTGCCAGCACTTTCCGGATGCAGAAGTAACGGTTGGCGTCCTTTGAGTTTTAGTTTTATTGCGTTGATGCCTATCTCCCCAATGGCTTTCCATAGAACAACCTTTGATTCCCCCCCCCTTTTTTTCCGCTCGGAAAAAACAATATCGTGGTTTCCGATAACATAGCCATAATTTCTCGCCTTCAGCAAAAATTCCAAATCGAATGTCCATGGCGATGGATCTATTTTAACCTCGTCCAGAATCCTTCTTTTAAAAACCTTGAGTCCGGATTGAACGTCGCAATGCAGATCATGCAGTACTTTGGAAAAAAGAAAAGTGAAAACACGGCCAATGACCTTGCGCGACAAGCTGGTCTCGTGATTTATGCGCTTGGCCACCATAATGTCGCGGCCTTGATGCAACTTTTCAAACATGGCTGCAACTTCCTCCGGAGGATATTGCAAATCGGCATCAATCATTGCCACGTAAGGATAGCGCGCGTAGGAAAAACCCTGCAAAAGAGAACGGGCTTTTCCCCGCTCACCCTTTTTAATATATAACGATAGTGGGTATTTTTTAGAAAGTCCTTCGATGCAGTCCCTTGTTTTATCAGTTGAATGATCATCTACAAAAATAATTTCATATTCAATTTCGGCTGCTTTAAGCGCCACATCAAAACGCCGTACTAATTCGGCGACATTTGCCTCTTCATTGAGAACAGGAACCACTATGGAAATTTTTCTTGTATTCATAGGCTATGCTGCCATCCTTCCGGAGAGGCAAATATATGGATCAGACAAAAAAACAGCCAAGCTGTTGTTTATTTTTTAGATGACCGTCAACCATAACAAAAAGAAGGAAGTTTGTCAATAGAGAGATTGTCCATGTCAAAAAAATTATAATCGGAGTCGTAACTCCACGAGAACAGACAAAAAATCCCAAGAAAGGCTTCGACGGTTATTTGGCGTTTTCATTGGTAAAATAAAAAAACAAGGTGAGTTTTTTCTCCTTGATTTTTTATTTTTGTTGTTTTTATTTTTGATTTTTCCTCCGCCTCTGCTTTCTTATATTGTTCTTATTTATACCTTTTTATACCTTATCTGTCAACGGAGTTATCCCCACTTTTTTGGCTTGACGTAGGGATAATTTCGTGTTGTGACAAAACAAATTTTTTTGTTTCCGGACAAAAAAACAACCCGCCAGGGTGGCGGATTGCTTTGAATTTCTAACGTTTATTAATAAATGGCATTGATCCCGGCGATGTCCCCGTCAGTTAACGTACTTTTCTTGGTTTCGCTCTTGGAGCCGTAGCCATACATCGTATTGTCTATATAATTACTTTCATAATAGTCATTCAACCCGAACCAATGACCCAATTCGTGAGTCAGAATATCTTGTGCGTCATAGGAATTCGCAAAACAGCCTCCGGAAGTCCAAAAGAACTTCTTATTCATAATCGTATCTACCTGTAAAGCCTCTTTGGTATATCTGTCATACCAGGTATAGGTGACAGCCAAAGCCGATCCGCTAGTTCTTCCCCAGGCAATTATATTTTGTCCATCATAAGAAGCCCGCGTAACATCAGTTATTGGGCCTGCTGTTAGGCTAACTTTGCCAGAAATAGCGCTTGTCCACACTCCAAAAGCATTTTGAGCAATAGTGGACAAACCTGAGACATAACCAGGGACACTCGTCGGATTGAGATTGTAGGTAAATTTTGAGGGCAGATGCCAACCGGCAGAACCTATATAATCATTTATGTTTCCGTCCAAAGAGCAAGTTCCTGATATCGGAGTCGGGCCTGATCCTGGCTTGGCTGGCTTTGCTTTGTGTACAAAAATTCGCACCTTTAAATTGGGATACCCAGGCATATCATAAATTCCGCTGTTTTCCGGAAATTCCGGCGCGTAATTAGGCTTGGCCGCCAAGACCGGGCTAAACCAGGCAAAGAGGCTGGCAAACATCAAGAAGCTTAAGAATTTTTTTAACATAATATAGTATTAATGATTAGTGGACTTATTATAAGAAAATCCTTTTTATATTGCAAGCCCGGTTTCCGGGCAAAAAACTTAAATAATTTACCCTAAAAATATGCGTGAAAAAACAGTCCGTCAAAAGGGGTTTCAAATAATCGGGAAAGATGCTCCGCGCCGAGCCACCCGCCTGGAGGGAAAAGTTAAAAATAAAGGCATCCAAAACGTCAGGAAAAAAGGCAAGCGTTCCAAATAATTTCCGGACAAAAAAACAACCCGCCGGAGAGGCGGATTGCTTTGAGTTTCTAGTGTTTACTGGAGACTTTTCTAATTCTCTAATTTGTTGTCCATTGGTCATTCAGACCAAAACCTGGCGCCCCGATCTTAAACTGAAGGCCATGGAGGCCATCCGCCGGATCGTTGACGACTTCCTGGATGATCTCGTACTCGCCCCAAAGGGAACCGCCTGGGCCAACCCATATGATCTTGTCAAACCAAGTGTAGTGTGCATCCTGTGTCCCGTTTCCATCCGAGTCGTAGTCACCGTTGATTTGGTTTGTTAGCCACCCTACGCTAGTTCCGCCTATAACACCGTCAACTAATCCTCGGTCTAGTTTGCCGTTATTATCACAATCGACGTTAGCCAACCAAGGATCACTCCATTTCATCATTAGCTTGTCATCCACATAGTCACCGGTGTCTCCCCAGTAAGTTCCGTCTAGCGTTCTGTCTGAACTATCGTAGGTTCCATTAAACATATGCGCTTGGTAATTATAACCAAACTGATCATATCCGGAAGAAATAGGATTGCCTGCGCTATCAGTTATGGTTCCGTCCTTGATTGTAGCGCATGCTGTAGGTTTTGCCGCGAAAGCGAAACTGACGCTTAGCGCGAAGGCGAAAACCGCCAGACTCGCTCCGACTAATAATTTTTTCATTTTTTCACACCTCCCTTCATTTTAATTTTTCAATTTTTTAGAAAACAAAAAACCGGCTAGTAGTTTCTACCTAAAGTAGAAAGCGCTAGTCGGCTTTCCCAAATATAATATTCCTTTATCGCGCGCGCGCCCCCGAGAGATACTCATACTTCAATTATAAAACATCCGGTCAGCCATGACCAAAAATAGTTATCCCCACTTTTGCCTTGACAAAGCCATAATTTCGTGGCGTGCTAGGAAACAAAAAACTCCTTTTGGAAGGGAACCTTTATTCAACTAGCTTGAATTTTATTTTACCTATATTTTCCAACAGCTTAAGTGTCGCCTGAACGGAAGGATTGGCGGTGTTTTTCAAAATCAATCGGTCCTTGTATCTTTTCTGGAGCGGAGTTATGAATTCATCTCCCCAGGAAGGAGCAAAAGTGATTACGCCGGCAAAATCAAGAATTATATCCTCCGCATCGGACACTGGCCCCAAAACAGGCTGAAAAGCCGCCCAGGCTTCCTTGCCTGACTGCCGGGACACGAGCGTCGTGCCGAATTTTTTCAATTCAATCAACATATGTTTTCGCTTAAAATTTTATCAAAGCCATGCACCCTTGAAGGCTGCCATCCGCTGGCTGGATATTCAAAAATGCGTCTCCTTTTTTCAAATGGAGTTCTGCCTGGCCGGTTTGGAACACTAGGCTGATGTCATTTTGAGTAACAATATTTTTGACGAATTTCAAGCCGTTGCCCCTGGCTTCCGGAGCGCGGCCGCTCAAGACTTCCGTAAAAGCAACTTGCAAAGCATCCGCATCCGATGCCAATTCTTTTCTCACCCTTTTTAGGGTTTTTAGGATCCCTTGTCCGCGGTCAGCCAGCGCGATTTCTCTCCGCTTAGTGTCGTATCCGAAAAATATTCCGGTGATGTCCGGCCAACTGCCCAGATTGTGATCAAAAGAATTATTGCCGATTTCACCCGTGAGAGCGACAATGAGAGGAAATGTATTCTCGAGCCCCGGAACGGCGCCGAGATTTTTTTCCAATTTGATAAGTCTGGACTGAAAAACAGCACTATTTTGGCAATGGAACAGACTGTCCGGCTCGCTAGGCGAAACACTAGCAGCCCATTTTTTGGCCAACAGAAAAAGATCAGCTTCTTCCAGCGCCAGTCCGGCCAAATATTTATCGATGTCGCTCAAGCGGTAGAAGCGTTTGCCACTCCTTTTTATGGCTGGGAAGCGCCCCGCCTTGTCCCAGCGCCTCAAGGTATCCATAGAAACATCCATCTTTTTGGCGGTCTCTCCGATTGATATTAGGTTTGTGTTCATAATAAAGCTGATTTTAGCTTGGTTTAATTATAGCATACTATGCAGATATATGCAAACCTATGCATACATGTGTATAATACAGACAAACTTACACTTCTAACTTTTCTTCGCCAAAAATTTGTTTTCCCCTTTCTTTGCTGAAAAAGAAATTGGACTTTGCCAACAAAAAAACTATCCCGCCTTGGCAGGAGAGTTTTAAAATCTCATTTCTAGTTCATTTAGCAGTATGCAGTATATGAATTTTGACCGCGACGGAAACTTCTGCCTCCCCGTCTTCCAGATTCTCCACCGGAATTTTTTGTTCGCCGGAATTTTCTTCTTCCGCTTTCGCGGCCGTTTTGACTTTGCGGCTGAAAGAATAAGCCAGAAAAAGCAGGTTGCCGATCAGTATTATCCACAGGGCATTGAGCGCCAATGGAACCATCCAGGCCGGCCGGTTTTCTGGACTAAGCTTTTCTTTGAGGAAAGCCCGTGGGGAACCAGCGGCGGCCGGAGCCACTCCTTGCTTGGCTACTTCCTCCGGAACAAAATCATTGACCAGTATGTCTTCTTCCGAAGCTTCTTGAGTTTCAATCGGAAAAAGGCTCTTGTTTTCATCTCCCAAAACAGCAGTTTTATTTTCTTGATAACTTTTTTCCGGAACTTTTTGGGAAACCGGAACAAAATTTGGACTTGACCCGAACATCTGCACCGCGACCGTTGTGGTCTTGCCATCAATCTTTCCTTCAGCGATCCCTACGCCAATCTCTTGATAATTGGCGTTCAAAATATTTTTCCGGTGGCTTTCGCTTTTCATCCAGGCAATTTGCTCCTCTTCGGCGGAAAAAAAATTCATAGCCAGGTTTTCTCCCGCGTATTTGTAGTTGTAGCCGATCTTATCCATCCAGTACCACGGGGTCTTGCCGGAAGGAGAATTGTGGGCAAAATAATCATTTTTCAGCATATCCTCGGCTTTGGCTGAAGCAGCCGCGGAAAGTTTGGGGTTTTCTTGTAGAGCCTTCAGTCCTTCTTTGGACCGAGATTCATTGGCAAGTTTTATGATAGTTTTGGCAGTGATGGAGCTGGCAATGGCGTAACCAAGCGATAAAAAGGCAAAAATACCGATAAATACGGCAATGAAAGCTATTTTTTTGCAGTTTTTTGTATTTTTATTCACGTTTTTGGCTTGGATTAAACAAAAAAAGTGCTTCACCCGCGAAACACCCTATTTCCTTATTTACACCTCTAATTATACTCTATTTTAAGCCAAAAGTCAACCCCGTAGTAGATTTTAGGCTTGTTAAAAAAATTTGTTCGGCTGTGCCGAACTGCCGAAAATTCACTACAGGGTCAAATAAAAACAGCCCCGAAGACTCGGGGCTATCTTTTTAAAACACTGGTGAGAATTTTTTAGCTGAACAATCTGGCTAACCAGCCGAACAAGCTCGGTACATTCTCCGCGGTAGCAATATAGTTCTGCAATTTCAGGTTTTCCTGCTCGAGCACCTGGATCTGCCTTTGGAGAACGATTTTCACATTGGCGTTATCCGTCTGCCCCAGTATTTGCGTCAAAACTTGAATAGTACCTTGATTTTTTGCAATTTCTTCCTTTATTCCATTAAGGTCGTTAAGATTGGGTCCGACAAAAAATTTCTTAAACTCGCTCCGGTCGTCTATCTTTCCTAAAAGTTCAGCCACTCTTTCCTGGGAAGCATTTTGTATTTGAGCTACTATGCTGACTTGGCGGCCAAGCCCCTCTTTTACCCCATCGAGTTCTGCCGTAGCTTTCAAGTCATGAACGAATTGGGCTACTGAATTCTTATATTCTTTGGCTATTTTGGATTTATCTTCATCGTCATCATTCGCTTCATCTTCGTCATCATCTTCCCTTTCCCCGAGCACCAACTTCACGGATTCCTCCAAATTCTCCAGCTTGTCATCGGCCGTTTCTATGAGATTTTCCGCTCCGGACTTGTCCCCTTCGGCCAGTTTGGCTTGCGTTTGGGCAACCAGATCCCTGACTTCCGCGAGAGTAGCCTTGAATCCATTCACGCTCCCGCCGCTGGAAGCGACCAGGCTTATCTTGCGCTCAACCTTGGCGATCAGTTCGCTGATGTCTTTTATCTCTTCGCCGGTTTCGTCTTCGTTGTCATTTTCATCATCCAAATCGTCATTTTCGTCTTGATCATCTGCTTCGTCTTCATCATCTTCAACCTTTTGAGTTTTCAGCTTGGAACGCCCTGAATTCTTATCTTCGTCTTTGTCCTCATCGTCATTCTTATTTTCATCCTTATTTTCATCCTTGTCCTCGTCTTGATTCTCGTCCTTTTCGTCATCGGCTTCGCTAACTTTGTTGCTGTCCTCTCTTTCATCCGCCAAAACCCTATCGCCGACCGTCGGTTTTACCACAGAATTGAATTTCTGCGCCAGGGCCACGCCGCTCACCAGCAGGATGGCCAGAATGACAATTAATTTTGGATTCTTTTTTATTTTGTCCATTTTTTTTGTTTTTGTTTCCCCCTATTTTAAGTTGGGCGTGATTATTTAATTAATTAGATAAAAAAAAGTGGCTTTCCTCCCGCTTTTTGAAAATTGTATAGCTATTATAGCACACCAAATGAGTCTTGGCAAGTTTTTTGCTTTATGCTTTATTCAATTTCCTGAAGTAAAGGTCCACATCATTGATCCAGCTTTGCATCGCCTGGGGCGTGTCCCAACCGCAATCTCCGCATTTCCATACGATCATTTTTTTGGGCGTGTCCAGCTTTTTATTGGAAACTAAAAATTTAATCCTCTTGGCCACGGTTTCAACCGCGTCTTTTGGGCTGTCAAAACAAGTGTGTCCGCCGCTCCCCACCGGATTTTTCCCCCGCCAGCCCCATAGATTGTAGCAATCCTGGTCCTGATATACCGGCACGTGCACTCCCCAGCCGGATTCTTTCTTGGCAATGGCAACGATGAAAGCTGCCACAATCCGGTCTTGTTTGGCGATTTCCGGAACCATTTTTTCAATCGGGTAGCCTTTCACTATTTCCCGGATCTCTTTTTCAAATTTCTGTCTTTGAAATTCCTGGTCGTCCGCGCTGTCATATTCCCGGAAAAGCCGGGTGATGGTCGCGTCGTCAATTTCATAACTCGGGTCTTTTTCCGCTTCCACTCCCAACACCTTGGCTTCCTCGGCGAGCTGTGCCACTTTGGTTTCTTCGATTTGGGCGGATACGCCTTGGCCGAGATATTTGTAGACCATAGTCATTAAAAGCATCCCGAAGATGACGGAGGCGACAATGGACGCGTTCCACATCCGCGCCATGGATATTCCCCGGGCCGAATCCTCTGTCAGGTTTTCCAAGTGTTCCCGCAGATTCAAGTATTTTCGCCTCAGACTAACCAAACCAAAGCTTTCCCGGACGGTCGGATAAGCTTTGGTTTCTCCGAAGGCTCGCTCGGCCAGACTGTCCAGGCGGTTAGTCAGCCAAATGATCTTTTCCCCGCGCTCCAGGGCGCGCAGTTCTTCCGGCGTGTAATATAATTTTGAATCGGAGGTGAAAAAAGATTCTGTTCTCCCCTTTCGGGAAAACAGAACTGATGCTTTCCTGTATTTCAAAACGAATCTGGCTAAAGGGAGATCAAAAAATTTCTCCTGGCCTTTCTTTTTACCCAGACTGTCTAGAAAAAATTTTTGTTTCGTTTTTTGTTCACCCACGATTTAAGCTTAAATTACCCTAATTGCTCTAATTATTCTAATTGATCTAAATAATGCCTAATTTCTAATCCCCAAAAAATTAGACATTGAGCCTATTGGGATTCGATTAGAGTAATTAGGTTAATTAGACTTTAGAATAATTTATTGGATGCCTGCTTCTTGCTTGAAAAACGCTTCCGCTTGGGGAGTCCCGACATAACACTTGCCCCGGGCATAAACGAACGGCACGCCCATGTCGCTTTTTTGAATATTGCATTCGGCGGCCCGTTTTTCCATTTCGGCGGTATTGTCTTTGTTGCTCCAGACTTCCTTTTTGCTGAAATTAACCTTTTCGGCAATTTTGTTATCCTCCAAAAATTTGTTGAGTTCTATGCAGTGCGAACAGGTTTCGCCGTAAAAATATATGATGTCAGCCGTTTGATTTTGCTGACTGGCTGTTTCCTGGCTGACCGTTGGCGCATTGGCTTTCTCCTGATTTATTCCCCACACAATTACACCGACTATAAAAAATATCACGACGACCAGTATGCTGTAGAGTTTTTTGTTGGGTAGCATAATTTTATATTTTCAAGCTTTATGCACTATTATACCTCTTTTCTCTCCAATGGTAAATTATCGCTGAAAAGGCCATAATCACCATTATGGCGGAAAGGATTTGGCCAAGGGTAAAAAAACCGAAAACAAAGCCTATTTGCGAGTCGGGTTCTCGAAAAAATTCAATGAAAAATCGGAAAAGACCGTAAAGGAAAAGGTAGAGCAGAAAAAGCTGTCCCCTTTTACCCTCACCTGGTCCCGCCGAGGCGGGATCACCCTCTCCCTGTGTAAGGGAGAGGGGCTGGGGGTGAGGGCAAGGGCGCAAAAGCCAAAGGATCAGGAACAAAACCAGTCCCTCAAAAAAAGCTTCGTAGAGCTGGGATGGATGGCGGAGATTTAGCGGATCGGCGGAAAAATACATGCCCCAGGATCCGGCCGTGATTCGTCCATAAAGTTCGCCGTTCAAAAAATTCCCGATACGGCCGAAAAAAAATCCGGCTGGAATAGCTGGTACGACAAAGTCAGCCCATTTTAGGAAATCTACTTTATTTTTTTGCGCAAAATACCAAGTCGCTATAATTACGCCAATGAGTCCGCCATGATAGCTCATGCCGTAAATCCCGGCAAATTTTCCAGCCTCATCAAAAGGGCTGATGACAGTCCAGGGATTGGCCAGATAATAAGGCAGATTATAAAAAATGACATAGCCCAGCCGGCCACCGATGAGCACTCCTAGAAACGAATAGAAAATAAATTCATCGATAAGCTCTAATTTATAATTACCTTCGCCTTTTTTGATCCGCCAACGGAGCAATAGATAAACGGTCAGAAAGGCTAGCATATACATCAAGGAATACCAGCCCACTGCGAATGATCCGATATGAAAAGCCATCGAAATTATCCCTTCCGGTAGATGCTGGTAAAAATTTAAGAATACATTCATTTATTGAATTCTTCCAATTGCTCCTTGAATTCGAAAAAGTAGATTTCCCAAAGCGCCAAAAAAAGCGCCATAATTATCGGCCCGACGACGAAGCCCGCGATGCCAAAAATCGCGAGGCCGCCAAGAGTAGAAAAAAGAATGAGCAGAGGATGCATCTCTACGTCTTTGCCGATCAGTTTTTGCCGGAGGATGTTGTCTACGGTACCGATGACCAGCGCTCCCACGGCCAAAATGACGATTCCTTTGACAGTGTGGCCGAGCAGAATCATCACAAGGCCGACCGGCAGCCAAATGAGGCCCGAACCGACGGTGGGTATCACGGAGGAAATCGTCATGAGGATCCCCAGAAGGACCGGCGAAGAGACTCCGGTCGCTAAAAACAGAAACGAGCCGATGAGCCCCTGGATGATGGCAAGGAGTGATGTCCCTTTAATGGTCGCGCGTGCTATCGAGGTGAACTTTTCAATCAGCAACTCTTCATACTTATCTTTCAGCGGGCTAAATTTCATTATTACTTTCAAGAATTTTTTCCCGTCGATTAAAAGATAGAACAAGGAAAAAAACAGTATAAAAGAAACAAAAACGAAATGACCCACCCCCCGGTAAGTGCCCTGGATGATGGCCAAGGTATTTTGGGAGATGCTTTTAACAAAAGACAGTGCTGTGTCCTGATTGATGGCCGCCTGGATGTTGAACGCGCTTAAGTATGGAGTGCCAGACAATTTATCATTTATAACCTCAACCATCCGGCCGATGCGGGGAGCGCCTCC
This sequence comes from Patescibacteria group bacterium, assembly GCA_038063775.1. GTDB lineage: Bacteria > Patescibacteriota > Minisyncoccia > Moranbacterales > UBA2206 > UM-FILTER-42-9. Next base: position 2,865 of record JBBTUK010000021.1, on the reverse strand, counting down.
GGAAAAATCATTGATGATGCCTCCGATTTCTCCGACCACCAGCGACACGACGAAAAAGAGCGGCGCGATGATTATTGCCGCGATCAGCAGGCAGGTCAGCCCGGAACTCAAACCGCGCCGTTGCCGAGTGGCTCTCAGCAGAAATCCGTAGGCGGGATAAAAAAGCTGGGCCAGGATGGCGGCGATTATGAACGGTATCAAAAACGGCTTAACGACAAAGTAAATCAAAACGGAAACTCCGATGAGAAGCGCGAAGAAAAAATAGACATTGTAGTTCTTTAGTTGCATACCCCGTAGTAGTCCACCTTTAAACCAAATGGATAGGTGAAAATTTTAAAAATCCTGCGAATTAAATGCCTAGTAGCGCATGATTCATACTGGACGGATCACTACGGGGCATGTTTTTATTATAGCATCCGTTTTAAGAAATTAAAAAAGCCGCGACCATTTCCTCCACTAGAATCAGTGTTGGATTGGCCGCGGCAGGTTTGGCCGTAGCAGTGAAGCCGCTACGGATTTACTCGAGATCCTTGCCGGTGAGGATTTGGAGCGCCTCGCGGTATTTCCGCGAGGTTTTCTCGATGACGTCGTCCGGCAACTTGGGTCCGGGTGCCGTCTTGACCCTGCCCCATGGAATCGACAGCAGGTGGTCGCGGACGAACTGCTTGTCGAAGGACTTTTGTGGTCCGCCGGGCTTGTAGTCCGCTGCCGGCCAGAAGCGGGACGAGTCGGGAGTGAGCGCCTCATCGATGAGAATAGTCTCCCAGTCGGCGATCCCGAATTCAAACTTCGTGTCGGCGATGATGATCCCCTTTTCGAACGCCTGATTGGCCGCCCGTTTATAAAGAGCGAGCGCAGTTGCACGGGCCTCGGTCGCTATTTCCCGGCCGACAACTTTGCACATGCGCTCAAAGGTGATGTTTTCATCATGCAGTCCCTGCTCCGCCTTGGTTGCCGGCGTGAAAATCGGCTCGGGAAGCCGATCCGACTCGCGCATCCCCTTCGGTAGGGGGATGCCACAGACCTCGCCCTTCTCCTTGTACTCGGCCCAACCCGACCCGGAGAGGTAGCCGCGAACCACGCACTCCACCGGCAATGGCTGGGCCGTCCGGCA
>JBBTUK010000021.1:0-1651 GCA_038063775.1 Patescibacteria group bacterium | reverse complement strand
CCGTCCGGCATGACGACATCGAATGCCGAAAGCCGATCGGAAGCGACGAGGAGCAACTTGTCGTCCACTTTGTAGATATCGCGGACCTTGCCGCGGCCAAGAAGCTTGAGGCCCTTGAGATCCGTTTTGAGTACCACCGTTTCTTTCATCGCTTAATTCCTCCTTCTGATGGTTGCGTTGAGGAACACATCATTTCCCTTTTCCCCACTTTTCATGAAGCTCTGCGTCGGCGTCACTGACCTTTTGAGCCATTATTGCCCGCGCTTTTTCCAGCTTGTGATGAAGATCTTCGTCGCCGATTGCGAGGATTTCGATGGCGAGATGCGCCGCATTCTTCGCTCCATCCAGAGCGACGGTCGCTACGGGAATTCCCGAGGGCATCTGCACCGTGGAAAACAGCGCGTCCAGCCCGTTGATTCCGGTAGATGAAGAACCGGACAAAGGGACGCCGATCACCGGTTTTGTAGTTATGGCGGCCACCGCGCCCGCCAGGTGCGCTGCCGCTCCCGCGCCGCAGATGAAAACCTTGCATCCGTTCGTCTCACGCGACCGGACAAAATTCCTGGTCTTTTCAGGCGTCCGGTGGGCGGAGGCCACCGTGTATTCGCACGGCACTCCGAACTCATCCAGGACATCCTTGCAATCCTTCATCTTCTTCTCGTCCGAGATGCTTCCCATGATGATCGCAACGGATATCTGTTGCATGTTCCCTCCTTCACAATTTGTTTTCCGCTTCACGCCGCGAATCTTTTTCTCGCATTAACCATGCTTGGATATTTTGAAAAGCGACCAAAAACATCATCAATGTAGCGGACTTTTTTCTTGAAATTGAACAGCTCCCGCAACGGTTCAACGAGATCTCGCGAAACATCCTCGCGCTCGCAGAGAACATCGAAATAATTGCGATCGCTTTCAATCGCGGTAAATGCTCCCTGCTGGGCGATCCGGTATGCGACTTCGGGATCATATCCCTTGTCAAGAAGGATCTTTTTCACGTCCGGGGAAAATATCGTGCCTCTGGTCAGATTGAGATTACGTTCAATTTGTTTTTCATTCACTACTAACCCTTCAACGAGACCGCGCGTTCTCCGTAACATGAAATGAACGAGATTGAATGCGTCCGGGAAGATGACCCTTTCCACGCTGGAGTGGGAAATATCCCGCCCGCTCCAGGTCGGAATGTTTTCCAGAGCCGCTGTTACATAGCTTCTCAGCAGACGAGCCAGCCCGCGCAGATTTTCCGAGAGGATGGTGTTTTTCTTGTGCGGCATGATTGACGAGCCCTTTTGATCTTTGCTGAAAGGCTCTTGAAGTTCGCGAATTTCCGTCTGTCCCATGAGCTCAATGTTCAAAGCGATGTTTTCAATAACCCCGGCAAGCACTGCCAGTGCGTTGATGACATGAGCATGCCTGTCACGCAAAATGATTTGCATCGATATCGGCGCTGGCTCAAGTTCCAAGATTTTCAGAGCCTCCCTTTCAAGTTCCGGAGAAAGGTTACCCTCATAAGTTCCCACAGCGCCTGAAATCTTGGTGTATCCTATTTCCTGATAGGCCGCTTCGAGGGGGTTTTCCTGACGATGAAGCGCGTCAAACCACCAAAGAAATTCCAGTCCAAGGGTGCTCGGCACGGCGTGCTGTCCATGGGTCC
>JBBTUK010000020.1:49138-55972 GCA_038063775.1 Patescibacteria group bacterium | reverse complement strand
ATGCCCCGTAGTGAAACTTCAAAGGCGATTATGTTCTACATTTATGTCCTAGAAAGCCTTAAAAATGGCAACTTATACACCGGCTATACAAATGATCTAAAGAAGCGTTTACAAGAACATAATCGCGGATTAAACACATCAACCAAGCCATACTCACCGTGGAAAATCATTTACTACGAAGCATGCTTAAACGAAAAAGATGCCAAGCGAAGAGAGGGGTACCTGAAAACAACGCAAGGGCAAAGACTAATGAAGCGAAGATTGAAAGAGTATTTGTATAATAAATAATTTGAAGTTCTACTACGGGGATGTCTATTTTCAAGAAACTTTTTGGCTCGAATGAGCGGGAAATCGCCAAATTCCAGCCGACTGTTGATCAGATAAATTCCTTTGAACCCCAGATCCAAAAGCTCTCTGATGAGGAACTGAAAAGCAAAACAAAAGAATTTCGGGAAAGGCTCGTTAAAGGAGAAGGCGTGGATGATTTGCTTCCGGAGGCTTTTGCTGTGGTCCGCGAAGCCGCTGATCGGGTTATTGGTGAGCGCCATTTTGATGTGCAGATGCTCGGCGGAATTGTGCTGCATCAGGGGCGCATCGCGGAAATGAAAACCGGGGAAGGCAAAACCTTGACTTCTACTTTGCCGATTTATTTGAACGCGCTTTCCGGCAAGGGCGTGCATCTGGTAACCGTCAATGATTATCTGGCGCGCCGGGACTGCAACTGGATGGGCTCAATTTTCAATTTTTTAGGAATTTCCACCGCTTGCATCATCCATGATGCTTCTTACATTTACGAACCAAAAATAATTGATGCGGACGAAGTTACGGTTGAAATGGAAAATCTCGCGCCGATAAGTCGAAGAGAGGCTTATGCGGCGGATATCACTTATGGAACTAATAACGAATTCGGATTTGATTATCTTCGCGACAATATGGTACCAAGCTTGGAACAGATGGTCCAGCGGGAATCGAACTTTGTCATTGTGGACGAAGTGGATTCCATCCTCATTGATGAAGCTCGGACGCCGCTCATCATTTCCGCTCCTGACACGGAATCAGCCAAGCTTTATAATCAATTCGCTCAGCTGGTCACTCTCCTCAAGGAAAAGGAAGATTTTGAAGTGGATGAAAAACAAAAAGCCGTGACGCTCACCGACAAAGGAATTTCCAAAATTGAAAGCATGCTCGGAATGGGGAATATTTACGAAATCGGAAAAATAAATTATGTTCATCATTTGGAGCAGGCTCTCAAAGCGGAAGTCATTTTCAAGCTGGACCGGGATTATGTCGTGAAAGACGGAGAGGTCATCATCGTTGACGATTTCACTGGACGTTTGATGCCAGGGAGGCGTTATAGCGAAGGACTCCACCAGGCCATTGAAGCCAAGGAGGGCGTGCGGGTCCAGAAAGAATCGAGGACGCTCGCGACCATCACTTTCCAAAATTACTTCCGTATGTATAAAAAACTGTCCGGTATGACCGGAACCGCGCTCACTTCAGCCGAGGAATTTTTCAAAGTATATAAAGTCGATGTCGTAGAAATTCCGACCAACAAGCCGATGGTCCGGAAAGATTTGTCTGATGTAATTTATAAGACGGAAAAGGGGAAGTTTGACGCAATTGTGGAAAAAATAAAAGAAATAAACAAAACTGGCCAGCCAGCCCTAGTTGGCACCATTGCCATTGAAAAATCGGAATATCTTAGCGCGCTTCTGCAGAGGTCCGGGGTTCCCCATGAAGTTTTGAATGCTAAAAACCATGAGCGAGAGGCGCAAATTGTAGCCAAAGCCGGGCAAAAGGGAGCGGTAACTATTGCTACCAACATGGCTGGGCGGGGAACCGACATAAAATTGGGCGAGGGAGTGAGGGAAGCGGGCGGACTCTTAATAATCGGCACGGAACGGCACGAAGCGCGACGCATCGACAATCAGTTGCGGGGACGCGCCGGACGGCAGGGCGACCCAGGTGCTTCAGAATTTTATGTGTCGCTGGAAGACGAACTGATGCGGCGCTTTGGCGGGGACAAGCTTAAAAGCATAATGGACTCCTTAGGTTTGCCGGAAGACCAGCCTATCCAGAATAAAATAATTTCCCGGACCATTGAAAACGCCCAGCAAAAAATTGAGGGCTTCAACTTCGACATTCGGAAGCATGTATTGGATTACGACGACGTGATGAATAAGCAGCGAGAAGTTATTTACAAAAAAAGAAAAGAACTTTTGCAAAAAGACAACGTGAAGAATGAATTGTTTGAGGACATCAAGGAAGAAATCGAACGCATGATCTCTTTTCATGCGGTCGGCGAAGAAGGCGAATGGAATGTGAAGGAAATTTTTGAAAATTTTAAAGGGATTATTCCGGTCGACGAAAGCGTTTTGATTAGACTGGACAAAATCAGGAACGATAAGCGGGAAAATTCAGTAGAAAAAATCGGCAGTCTCACAGAATACCTGCTGGGGCTGGCCAAGGAAGCCTACAACAAGAAAGAACAGGAAATCGGGGCGGAGCAGATGCGCCAGATCGAAAAAGCCATTATGCTCCAAACGATCGATATGGCCTGGATGAATCATTTGGATGAAATAGATTATTTGCGGGAAGGTATCGGTCTTCGCGGCTACGGGCAAAGAGACCCCCTAATTGAATATAAAAGAGAAGCTTTTAGCATGTTTTCGGGGCTGATGGAGAATGTCCGGTCATCAATTGTCCATACAATTTTCCGGATAAATGTCGTCCAGCCAGGAGTGCGTGAAGCCGCGCCCAAAAATCTGAAATATAGCGGTCCGACAGAAGTGGAACAATTCTCCTCCTACGCTAAAGCTTCGGCGGACAAGGGCGCTGACGAAAAATCAGAAACTAATCAGCAGCCGTTCATAAATAAAGATAAAGTCGGGCGAAACGACCCTTGCCCCTGCGGATCAGGGAAAAAATACAAGAAATGTCACGGAAAGTGACATTACGCAGTCCCGTAGTGAAGCGAAGCTTCTACTACTGGGATAAGAAATGTCATGGGAAATAATAGGCTTAGAAGCAGATTTCATATACAACAGGTAGTATATATCCACAATCTGTAGTGGTACAAAAGAATATAAAAAATGAAAAAAATTCTAACACTTTGCATAATTCAGCAAAATAAAAAAGTTCTTCTTGGCATGAAGAAGAGGGGATTCGGCGCCGGACGCTGGAATGGATTCGGTGGTAAATTGAAAGACGGGGAAACCATCGAGGATGGATTAAGAAGAGAGTCGCTGGAAGAGGCGGGAATTAAACTGCAAGAAATGACAAAAGCTGGAATAGTTGATTTCGAATTTGAAGGCGACCCCAAAATTTTAGAAGTTCATATATTCAAGTGTGCTAATTTCGAAGGCGAACCGGTGGAAACGGAAGAAATGAAGCCAGAGTGGTTTCAAGTTGGCAAAATTCCTTATGACACTATGTGGCCGGACGACAAATTCTGGCTGCCCATGCTTTTGGAGGGCAAAAAATTCAAAGGAAAGTTTGTTTTCGATAAAGAAATAAATATAATAAGTCACGATCTAGAAGTCTCGGAAAAAGTATAGTTTTTTTGAAAAATATTTTGTTTCCAGTTGTAGTAATTATTGTAAGCTCTGCGAATTTAATCATATGAAGCCGGAACGCATTGAAACAACCGAAGCCGAATATTCCGTCCGTGACATTTTCAGCGAAATAAGGGAAACCGCTCTGCGCGAGCGGCTCAGTTCTTTCACGCAATATCGCGATCTGATTGATGAAATAGTTGAGGAAAAGCGGATATACGGACTTTTTGATGACGATGAGGACACTACGCAGATCAAAAAAGATCTGGAACTGATGTGGCCGGAAACAAAAGATGTGCTGGAGAAAGAGGCCGGCAAATCGCTTGCATAGGGGTTTACAAAATATATTATTTGGAGTAAAATGATTGTATGACCCCGTAGTGAAACTTCGATCACTGCCAGGGGCAGTAAGAAAATAAAAATCGAAGTTCTACTACGGGGATGACCTCAAGACAGAAACTTTTGTTCAGATTTACTTTAGTTATCATCTTAGCTCTAGCAGTAGGGCTAATTTCATATCCCCAAGCGGTCCGATTTATTCCGCCGGTTTATGAGCGCCTGAACGCCCTAAAAATAAATTTGGGATTAGATTTACAGGGTGGAATTCATTTGGAATACAAAGCCGACACCAGCCAGATAGACAGCGCGAAAATTAGCGATGCCATGCAAGCCTTACAGGATGTAATTGAGCGAAGGATAAACGCTTTTGGCGTAGCCGAACCTGTAATTTATACGACGAAATCGGGCTCAGAAAACAGGCTAGTTGTCGAATTGGCAGGTGTGAAGGATATTAATCAAGCGAAAAAACAAATTGGAGAAACTCCCTTTTTGGAATTCAAGGAAGAGGGGGGGGTGGATGAGTCAAAAAAAATTCCAAAAGAAGTTTTGGACAAACTTAATGCGCAAGCCAAGCAGAAAGCCGATGGCATTTTGAAAAAAGCTTTGGCGGGAGAGGACTTTGCCTCATTAGCCAAAGAAAATAGCGAAGATCCGGGCAGCAAGGATAACGGCGGAGATCTGGGATTTTTTAAAAAAGGCGATTTGGTACCGGAATTCGATACAGTCCTGTTTGACCCAAACTTTAAAGATGGAACTATTCATCCTCAGCTAGTAGAGACTCAATTCGGCTGGCATATAATCAAAAGAATCGAGCAAAGAGGAGAAGACGACCCCGTAAAATCGCCCGATGGCGATAACGGGGCAAGTAATCTGGAAATTCACAGCGCTCATATTTTGATCGCGAAAAAAGCCAATCCAGCTCCGGAAGCAAATTGGGTTTCAACAGGCTTGACTGGAAAGAATCTTAGCAATGCTGCGGTAGATTTTGGAAATCAAGGGCTTTCTGAAACAAAAATTGCTATCGAATTTGACCAGGAGGGTACTAAGCTTTTCGCGGAGATAACAAAGCGGAATATCGGAAAACCTCTGGCCATTTTTCTTGACGGCATGTTGTTGCAAGCACCAAATGTCCAAACTGAAATAACGGATGGCAGGGCTGAAATAACAGGTAATTTTACGCTAGAGGAAGCAAAAAAACATGTTAGAGATCTTAAGCAGGGCTCATTGCCGGTGCCAATAGTTTTAGTTGGACAACAAAGCGTTGAAGCTTCTCTCGGCCAAATTTCCCTTGAGAAAAGCTTGAAAGCGGGAATGATCGGGTTTATTATCGTCGTGATTTTTATGATAATCTACTATAGGTTTTTGGGTATTGTGGCATCCTTGGCTCTTTTAATATATGCCGGACTGATGATATCAATTTTCAAATTATCCGCCTTTTCTCCCTGGCAGATAACCTTGACCTTGCCTGGGATCGCCGGATTTATTTTGTCGATAGGCATGGCGGTGGATGCTAATATTCTAATTTTTGAACGAACCAAAGAAGAAATAAAACGCGGTCGGAATATTTTAGGTGCGTTAGATGAAGGTTTCAAGCGCGCTTGGACTTCCATTCGTGACGGCAATGTTTCTTCCCTAATCACCGCGGTCATTTTGATTGAAATGGGGACGGGATTTGTGAAAGGATTCGCCGTAACGCTGGTGATCGGAGTTCTGATTTCCATGTTCACGGCGGTGAACATTTCCCGAACGCTTCTCAAGGTTTTAGTCGGAGAGTGGATAGAGGATAAATTATGGCTCATCGGGGTTAAAAAAGACAAAAATGTTTAACATAATTGGTAAAACAAAATACGCATACATTTTCTCCGGGATACTGACGATTTTGAGCATCATCAGCTTGTTTGTGTGGGGCTTGAAATACGGCATTGATTTTACGGGAGGCACGCGGATGGAAATTCAGTTTGCCAATGCGGCGCCGGCGCCGCAAGAAGTGACGGACGCTCTCCAAGGCCAAAATTTAAGCGGCCTGATAGTCCAGCCGACCGGAAATAATTCTGTGATAATCCGCTATGCTTCAGAAGAGGACGCAGTAAACCAGGGAGTTTTGAAAGCTCTGACGGAAAAATATCCCGATTCAAAACAATTGAGCTTGGATTTCACAAACTCTTCTGTTTCAGGTGAGTTGAAGAGCAAGTCTTTGTGGGCGATTTTCTTCGCAGTGGTCGGCATTATGGCCTACATTGCTTGGGCCTTCCGTAAAGTTTCCCGCCCAGTTCAATCGTGGAAATACGGGGCCGGCGCGGTCATCGCGCTCATTCACGATATCCTGATAACGGTCGGAGTATTCTCTGTTCTCGGCCATTTCAAAGGAATCGAAGTGGGCATTCCCTTTATCGCGGCTCTTCTCACAATCCTGGGCTTCTCTGTCCATGATACGATCGTTGTTTATGACCGAACTCGGGAAAATTTGATGCGCAGTGGAAGCAAGGAGCAGTTTCCGGATATCGTTAATCGAAGTCTTAATGAGACATTAGTGCGCTCCATCAACACGTCTCTCACGGTAATTTTGACGCTTTTGGCAATTTATATTTTTGGCGGAGAATCTATCCAAGATTTTTCCCTGGCACTTTTGGTGGGAGTGTCTTTCGGGACATACTCGTCAATTTTTGTGGCCTCGGCGCTACTCGTGACAAGTTATAAATTGCAATTGTCAAATAAATAATCATAAATAATCTGAAATTATTAATCTCAAATTTGTGCATATGCACAAATTTGAGAGCGACGGCGATAATATGTGGAACCCATTTAAAAAATCTAGTGGTATCGATAATCAGAAAATGGGCATGCTCCAGCGCATTGCCATGAAAAAGCTGGAAAAAATGAGTCCTGAAGAGAGAAGCAATATTATGCAAGATGCGTTGAAACCGGAAAATAAGGACAAAAT
>JBBTUK010000020.1:23084-49038 GCA_038063775.1 Patescibacteria group bacterium | reverse complement strand
TTTTTGCTTTTAATATTGCAAAACAGCTTTCATAGTGGTAATATTTGAGTATATGCCCGGTAGTGATCCGCCAAATTGGTGTATAGCTATCGGACGCTAAACAAAACGAGATTTTACTTAGATTTTCGCTCATATTATTTAAATAGTGGGCGGACTACTACCGGGTATGAGCAAAGAACTTGAGGCTAAAATCAACGAAATTTTGACACGTGGTGTGGCGGAAGTCATTGATAAAAATCGTCTTAAAGAGAGGCTTCTCTCTGGCGAAAAACTGCGCATAAAACTTGGCATTGATCCGACTAGTCCTAATTTGCACTTGGGCCGCGCGGTAACACTCCTGAAACTCAAGGATTTGCAGGAATTGGGACACAAAATAATTTTTATCATCGGGGACTTTACGGGAGTAATAGGGGACGCGTCGGACAAAGAAAGTGAACGCCCAATGCTTGATTCTAAGACGGTCGAAAAAAATTTAGCCACTTACAAAGAACAGGCGGGAAGGTTCTTGGATCTTTCTCAAGCCGAAGTTCATTATAATTCCGAATGGCTGGCAAAACTGGGCTACAAAGAAATCGCCGAACAGGCCGATATTTTTTCCGTGGCAGAATTCAACGCTCGCGAAAATGTAAAAAACAGACTGCAAAATGGCGCTAGAGTATCATTGCGAGAAATGCTTTATCCATTACTGCAGGGCTATGACAGCGTGATGGTCAAGGCTGATTTGGAACTCGGAGGAACCGACCAACGGTTTAATTTATTGGCCGGAAGAGAGATGCAGAAGCACTACGGCCAGAATTCACAAGATATTTTAATGGTGAATTTAATCGAGGGTACTGACGGACGAAAAATGAGTTCCAGTTGGGGCAATACTATAAATATTTTGGATGAGCCGAACGATATATTTGGAAAAGTGATGAGTATTCCGGACGAACTGATAATAAAATACTTTATTCATTGCACTCGAACTTCGATGGAAAGCGTGAAAAAAATGGAAAAAGATATGGCAGGCGGTAAATTTAATCCGCGCGACGCGAAACTGGAACTGGCCACTGAAATCGTAAAAATTTACCATGGGACAAAGGAGGCAGAAAAAGCGCAGAAATATTTTATAAATACTTTTTCTAAAAAAGAAATTCCTAACGATGTTCAAGTAGTACCTAGCCCGGCGCCCGAAGTGTCAGTTCTTGATTACATGGTGGAGGCCGGATTAGCTAAAAGCAAATCCGATGCTCGGAGAAAAATTGAACAGGGGGGAGTCGAGATTGATGGTAAAAGAATGATTGACACTAATTTAACACTTGACGAGAGATATGATGGGAAGGTAATAAAAGGCGGAAAAATTCATTTTGTAAGGATAAAATTCAGCAAATAAATATCTTGGGCAAGGAAATTCCAAAACAATATATCTCCTCCGAAAGTGAGGACATAATCTATGAACGCTGGGAAAAGAGCGGTTTTTTTAATCCGGACAACATAATATCGGCAAAAAAATATTGCAATGTGCTTCCGCCACCCAACGCCAACGGAGAGCTTCATTTGGGCCACGCCAGCGGGTACTCGGTGATGGATATTTTTGGGCGTTACGAAAGGATGAGCGGCAAAAAAGTTTTGCTTCTTCCGGGTAAAGACCACGCGGGAATCCAGACCCAGGTCGTTTTCGAAAAGAAGATTAGGGACGAAAGAGGAATTGGCCGGCACGCTTTGGGGCGAGTCCGTTTTTATAAGGAGAGTTACGAATTTTGCAAGAAAAGCTCGGATTATATGCGCGGCCAGGAGAAGAAACTCGGAATCAGTGCGGACTGGTCGCGGGAAAAATTTACCTTGGATTCAGATGTTACCAAAGTGGCACTAGAGACTTTTGTCAAAATGTACGGCGACGGTATGATTTATCGCGGGCGCAGAATCATAAATTGGTGCCCTCACTGCGGAACGGCGCTGAGCGATGTTGAAGTTCTGCACAAGGAGGAGGATGGGAAACTTTATTATATCCAGTATCCGATAAAAAACTCCAAAGAGTTCATTGTCGTTGCCACCACTCGTCCGGAAACGATGCTAGGCGACGCGGCAGTCGCCGTTCATCCGAAAGACAAAAATTATTTTAATTTCATCGGGAAAACCGCGATTCTCCCGCTTCAGGAAAGGGAAATTCCGATCATTGCCGACCGGAGGATTGATATGGATTTCGGTACCGGAGCGGTTAAGATAACGCCGGCGCATGATCCGGTGGACTGGCAAATCGGAAAAACCCACAAACTGCCGGAGCATCAGGTTATCAACGAGGAAGCCAGAATTACCAGGCTTGGAGGGAAATACAAGGGCCAGAACGTTTTGGAAGCCAGAAAAAATATCCTGGAGGATCTGGCGAAACTCGGTCTTTTAGGAAAAGAAGAAAGCGTGAAAATAAGCAAATCGATCTGTGAACGCTGCAAGTCGGCCATCGAGCCGCTTATTTCCAAGCAGTGGTTCGTAAAAGTAGACGCGGAAAAATACTCCTTGAAGCAGGAAGCGCTGAAAGCCGTTCGGGGAGGCAAAATCAATTTCTATCCGGAAAGTCTTCGAAAAATAATGATCCAGTGGCTCAACAACCTCGAAGACTGGTGTATCTCGCGCCAGATCTGGTGGGGACACCGGTTGCCAGTATGGCAAAAGCTAAAAGCTAAAAGTGAAAAGTTAAAAGTTAACGGCAACAAAAAAGAAAGTAAAACCGAAACTTATGTAGGATTAGAACCGCCGAAAGGCGAAGACTGGATTCAAGATCCGGACACCTTTGACACCTGGTTTTCTTCCGGGCAATGGGCATATTCAACTCTCGGATATCCGGATCAGCTAGATTACAGAAAATATTATCCGACCGATATGATGGTGATGGGCCGCGATATTTTGCCGTTCTGGGCGTCGCGCATGATAATGCTGAGTCTTTATCGGACGAAAAAAATTCCTTTTAAAAATTTGTATTTCACCGGACTGATTCGGGACAAGGACGGATTCAAGATGTCTAAATCGCGAGATAACGGGATTAATCCTCTGGAAATGATAAAAAAGTTCGGCTCGGACGCGTTCAGGTTAAGCGTGATTATGAATGTCTCTCCCGGACAGGATTCGCGTCTTTATGAAGAAAAAATAGAAAGCTTCCGAAATTTTATCACGAAACTCTGGAATATCTGCCGCTATGCCATCCAAACGGATGAAAACTTTACGCTATTTGAAAAAATCACCCGGCGGGATCTCAAAACTTTGGCCGAAAAATGGATCATTTCAGAACTGGAAGAAACCACCAAAGCCGTTACTGACCTTCTGAAGAAAAAAAACATCTCACTGGCGCAGGAACGACTTCGGAAATTTACATGGGATGATTTCGCTGACTGGTACATAGAAATAAACAAACTAGAAAACAATCCGAAAGTCCTGGGCTATATTGTGGACAAAATTCTAAAATTGTGGCATCCCTTTACGCCTTTTGTCACCGAAAAAATTTATAGTCTGGCAAAAAAAGATAAAGAAAAATTGCTGATGATGGAGAGGTGGCCAAGAAGCGAGAAAAAATTCGTTAGTCAAAAGGCCAAAGAAGACTTCGCCGACTTTAAAGAGTTGGTAATAAAAATAAGAAACACCCGGGGCAATTATCACATAAATCCCGGAGAAACCATAGTCGCCTTTAGTGAAAAGTCCGGAGAAAAAGATTTGATCGAGCGTTTGGCAAAAGTAAAATTTTTAGCCATAGCAGATGTTCCAGCAAAAGTGATTCATATTAAGACGCGAAAAAGATCACTGAGTCTGGACATTTCCCATTTGATTGATGTCAAAAAAGAAATTGCCGCGATCGAAGCAGAGATGGCTAACTTGGAAAAGTTAGCTCAAAAAACGGAAGCCATGCTAAATAATCAAAAATTCATAAGCGGCGCGGCCAAAGAGGTGGTTGATACTTATCGGATGAAACTTAAGGAATACCGGGAGAAAATTGTTGTCCAGCTGGGTCTGTTAAAAAATCTTTATGGTCTATAAAATGGCTTTAATAAAGCAAAAAATGTTTTTATCAAGCGAATTCTCGGATTTCTGGGGTTGACAAAACACCGGTTTTGGAATATTATAAATAGTGTTTTTTGACATAATTTTTGCCAGGGTAAACGGGGTAGTCGCTCTCCGTCCTGTTTAGCGGAACGGAGGGAGGAAAGTCCGAACACATAGTCCCGTCGCTCACAAGCGACGGGATAAGGGTAGTGGGTAACGCCCACTCCGGGTAACCGGCGAGATGCGAACAGTGACGGCTTGGTTTGAAAAGACCAAGCCACTCCATCGGTGATGGGGTGAACCTGATAGCAATATCAGGAGTGAAACGGCTAAATTCTTACCTGTGTGCAAGTTCGTGTCCAGTCCTAAACTAGTAAGGATTGGAAGTAACGCTTGAATCCGCCAGCAATGGCGTGATCAGATAAATGACTACTGTCCCGATCGCTCGGGATACAGAATTCGGCTTACAAGTTCGCCCTGGCAAAAATTATGTTAAAAAGAGACTCGCGAATAATTAGCTAAAAAAAGCCAATGCAAGCGAACATTCGCGTAAATTATTTTATAATCAGCTCGCAAATAGCGAGTTTTCATTTATGAAAAGATCGGAATTATTTTTTAGCGCGCTTCAGGTTCCGGTGGATTTTTTGATGCTAGTTCTGGCGGCACTGACGGCTTTTGTTATCCGAGATGTTCCGCAAATTATTTCATTAAAGCCAAAACTCTACACTTTTCCGTTTGATATTTATCTCAAAATCGTTTTGCTCGTGGCGCCGGTTTTTATTCTGATCTATGCGCTTGAGGGTCTTTATGCCATTCGAACGACGCGCAAATTCTGGAAAGAAGCCGCGAAGGTTTTTTCCGCCACTTCAATCGGGTTAGTCATAATAATTGTGGCAATATTTTTAAAGCGAGAGTGGTTTTCCTCTCGTTTTATCATTTTAGCGGCTTGGGGAATCGGCACTGCCTATGTTGTTTTGGCCCGCTATTTGATTCATCTTGTTCAAAAATGGCTTTTGCGAAATCGCGGTATCGGGGTATACCGGGTTTTGCTTATCGGCAGAAACGGTAAAATGAACATACTTGCTCGTCTGATTGCGCAAGACAAAAATTTAGGTTATCGGGTTGTAGACCAAATTGATACAGCCCACCTCAAAATTGTAAAGGAGATAAGAGAAAAAAAAGGAATCGATGAAATTATTCTTTGCGAACCTTCAATCACCGACGATGAACAGGAAAAATTGATAGATTACTGCGCTATTCATAATGTTACTTACAAATATATACCGACAACGATGCAAACCTCTAAATACGAACTCGGCGTTTTGAATGGCGAGCCGTTGATTGAAGTCAGGCATACGCCTTTGGACGGATGGGGAAGGATCATGAAACGAGTTTTTGACATAGGTGCCTCAACCATCGGAATAATTTTTACTTCTCCCATAATGATCCTGACGGCCGTTGCTATATGGATTGATAACGATGGGCCGATAATTTATAAAAATGAAAGGGTCGGAAGCAATGGGAAAAAATTTTTCGTCTACAAATTTCGCTATATGAAATGGGAGAATTGCATTACTAAAGAAAATCCAAATCTGGATTCTGCGCTCAAATTTGAAAAAGAACTCATTGAGAATCAAAGCGTCCGCCAGGGGCCCCTTTACAAGATTAAAGCTGATCCGCGAAAAACAAGAGTCGGTAAAATTATTGAAAAATATTCCATTGACGAATTGCCCCAGTTTTTTAACGTTCTTTTTGGTTCGATGAGCATGGTTGGACCCCGGCCGCACCAGGAAAGGGAAGTGGAAAAATATATGGATTACCATCGCCGCCTTTTGACCATCAAACCCGGGATAACGGGCATGGCTCAGGTTGCCGGTCGGTCGGATCTGGATTTTAATCGTGAATACCATTTGGATTTATATTACATAGAAAACTGGTCGCTTTGGCTCGACATTCAAATTTGCCTCAAAACTTTCGGGGTGCTGTTTCGGAAAAGGAGAAATTTATAAATTGTGTGATTAACTTTCTTTGGCAGCAAAGAAAGTTACAAAGAAACTGCCGCCCCGGCTCGTGCTGGGACAAATTCTTGTCGCGGACTCACTAAAGCTCCTAATTCGCCTACGGCGAAATCGGTGCGGAGTTTTTTTACGCTCGTCCGCTGGAATTTGCTTACGTACTTCGCTATGGGCGGATATATTTTCTTATAAACTCATTTCGCAAGGCTGACTTACTTCCGTTTTTTATTTGACTCTTTCATAAAATATCCAATATAATATAAATAATAGCCAGTACCCGCCGGAACATAAGCGCGGGGACGGCGGCGGGAGATAAGTCCCGACCGCAAGTGCCGGGTAGCGCGTTCAGACCTCACGAACTGTCGGCGCAGCGTTAAGGTTGTCCGCCGATGAAGTCGTCAGGTTTGTACCCACTGAACGTGCTCTCGCCTTTTGCACCAACGGGGCTTTCCATGAGTGCTGTAGAAGGCCCCGTCTTTTTTTGTCTAAAAAAGCTAAAGGGGGTAAAATATGTAGCATGAAGATAGCCTTAGTCCACGATTATCTTGTCCAATACGGCGGAGCGGAAAGGGTGCTGGAATGCTTTACCGAGCTTTTTCCTTACGCACCGATTTATACCATAGTTTACAGCCAGGAATTGATGCACGGAGTTTTTGCCGATAAAAATATCAAAACTTCCTTTATCCAGAAGTTTCCTTTTGCCCGGCAAAGGCACCGTATTTTTCCGCAATTTATGCCGGCGGCGATTGAACAATTTGATTTCAGCGACTATGATATCATCCTTTCCGACTCTTCCAGCTATGCCAAGGGAATAATCACCGGTCCGGAAACGCTGCACATTTGCTATATGCACACGCCGATGCGCTATGCATGGGACGACTGCCAGAAATATACCAGCGACTTTAATTTCCCTCGAATCATAAAGAAGATCATACCCTTCATAATGAACTACATCCGGATCTGGGATCGGATTAGCGCGGACCGGGTGGACAGGCTAATTGCCAATTCAAATTTTGTGGCGCGGCGCATAAAAAAATATTACAAAAGAGACAGCATCGTGATTCATCCGCCGGTGAATATAGATGATTTTTATGTAAGCTCGGAGCGTGGCGACCCGCCTCGCGTCGGCGAGCAGTCTTCGCGAGTCGAGGCAGGTTATTTTTTGATGGTCGGGAGGCTTTTGGCTTACAAGCGGCATGACATTGCTATCCAGGCCTTCAATAAACTGGGATTAAAATTGAAAATTATTGGCCGGGGACCAGAACTGAAGAAGCTTAAAAAAATCTCTGGACCCACCATTGAGTTTTTAGGTCGCGTTCCGGACGAAAAAATAGCCGATTATTATGCCAAATGTCGCGCCTTTATCTTTCCCCAGGAAGAGGACTTTGGAATAGTGGCCATTGAAGCTATGGCTTCCGGACGGCCGATTATCGCGTATCGGGCGGGCGATATCGTAGAAAATATGGAAGAAGGAAAGGTGGGAATATTTTTTGATAAACAAACTCCGGAGGATATTATCGCGGCGGTAAAGAAATTCAAGGAGACGGACTACGATCCTATCTATATCAGGGAAAAAGCAAAGAAATTTGACAGGAATATATTTAAGGCTAGAATAAAAGACTACATAGAAAAAGAACTTGCCAGCCACAAAGAAAGACTCGCTGGCAAAATGTTATGATTTTTTTTAGAAATTTCTGCAATATGGAGCTCAAGGAATATTTAAAAATAATAAAAGAAAACAGAAACCTTTTTTTCCTGGTGGTGCTTATTGTCGTGTCCGGAAGCTTTACTTTTTTTCTAGCTAAACCTGTTTCTTACAGCACATCGCTAACGCTGAATATTTCCAGGCAGGGCTCGCAAAGCACTCCGGATTATAAATACGATGACTTTTACCGTTTGCAAGCGGATGAAAAATTCGCGGAAACTGTCGCTGAGTGGCTGAAAAGTCCACGCACGGTGGCGGATATCTATGCCGGGGCCGGAATTTCGGTCCAAGGCAAATCCGTCTCTGGCGGAGATCCAAAGCAGTTTACCCTGAGACGACTGACCAAATCGTTAAAGCCAGAGAAGCGTTCTTCCCAAATCGTTGCGGTAAATTTTTCCGCGGCCAGGGAAGAAACGGCCAAAAAAATTTCAGATTCAATTGTTGCGGTGATTTCTAAAAATACGGAAGATTTAAACCGGAAGCAAAATGAAAATACCTGGTTTACAATAATTGCGCAAGACGCGGTTATTGTCAAAGATACATTTGATCCATTCATTGTTTTTGTTGTTTCGCTGGCAATCGGAATATTTGCTGCTTTTTGGACCATCATGATTTCTCATTATATTAAATAATCCGCAAGATATAACTCGCCCCGTTACAAATTTTAATCTATTTTTTTCGTAATGGGTGTTCAAAGCATAATCATTAATTTTTTGATGTAAGTAAGCCAACATCAAATTTGTAACGAGGTGAAGATCGGAATCGACGTCAGATGTTTAGGAGAAGGCAGAAGAACAGGGGTGGAAGAATATACTCTGAATCTTTTGCGCAATATTTTCGAAACGAACAAAGAGAATGAATATATTCTTTTTTTTAATTCTTTTCGTCCGGCAAAAGCTGATTTTTCCTGGTTGAAAAAATATGAAAATGTAAAGCTGAAAAAATTTAATTATCCCAATAAACTTTTGAATTTTTTGTTTTGGTATTTTGCCTGGCCGAAAATCGACCAGATGATCGGAGGCGCGGATTTGATTTTTATGCCAAACATTATTTTTGGGTCCGTCAGCAAAAAAACCAGACTCATAGTGACAGTCCATGACTTGTCCTTTGAAAGATATCCGGAAACTTTTTCCGTCAAAAGGAGATTTTGGCATATTTTTATAAATCCAAAGAAAATATGCGAGCGAGCGGACAAGATAATAACTGTTTCCGAATCTTCCAAAAACGACATCATGGACCTTTATGGCATTACCGCGAAAAAGATAAAAGTAATTTACAGCGGGGTTTCCGATAGATTCAAGGCTATTAGCCGAAATGATGGAAATCTGATCCGGGTCAAAGAAAAATATCAGTTGCCGTATAAATTTATACTCTATCTCGGAACGATTGAGCCGCGAAAAAATATCAAAGGAATTATTCGTGCTTACGGCCAGCTGCGAAAAGACGTCGCCGGAGACGAAAAGTTAAAAGAACTTCTAGATTATAAACTCGTCATCGCCGGCTCAGTTGGCTGGCTAAGCGTAAAAATATTTTCGGAAATTGAAAAATCAGAATTTCGAGATAATATTAAAGTCATAAATTTTGTGGATGATGTTGACAAGGAATTTGTATTCAACCTAGCTTCGCTTTTTATCTATCCATCTTTTTTTGAGGGTTTTGGTTTCCCGGTTTTGGAAGCGATGAGCTGTGGCGTGCCGGTCGTTACTTCCAATAGTTCATCGCTCCCTGAAATCGCGGGCGATGCGGCCATTTTGGTTGATCCGGACAAGCCGCAGGAAATATGCGACGCAATGAAAGATGTATTGATAAACGGCGAATTGCGCTCTAAATTGATTGAAAGGGGATTAGTTCGTTCCAAAGAATTCAGTTGGCAGAAAACTGCCAGGCTGACGCTCGGCGTATTGACCAGGCAAAAATAATAAATCCCTATTTTTTATTCATAGAAGGCAGTTTTATCTAGATGGCCAGGGCCCTCTTTTTTTGTTACAATTAATCCATGAGAATTGGCATAGACGCCCGGTTTTATGGACCAATTGGCAAGGGGCTAGGGCGATATACGCAAAAATTAATAGAAAATCTGGAACTGATTGACGATACTAATGAGTATTTCATTTTTTTGCGCAAGGAAAACATTGCCGATTATGAGCTCAAAGCCAAAAATTTTCGCAAGGTCCTGGCTGATTACCGCTGGTATACCTGGGAAGAGCAGATAAAATTTTCTTGCCTCTTGAAGAAATATAGCTTGGATTTAGTCCATTTCCCGCACTTTAATGTGCCAGTTTTTTATTTCGGCAAGTTTATCGTTACAATCCACGATTTAATACTGATCCATTTTCCAACAACGCGCAGCTCAACGCTTGGCCCTTTTCTGTTTTGGATAAAATTTTTCGCCTACAAGATTGTCATAAAATCAGCCATTTTCCGGTCACAGCGGATAATTGCCGTGTCGGAATTCACCAAAAACGATATCTTGAAAAACTACCCGACTATTCCAGGAGAAAAAATAAAGGTAACTTATGAGGCTTGCGAGGATTATTGTATGCTTAGCCCTCCCGCTAAGGATGAAAAAGTTCTCAAGCAATATGGTATAATAAAGCCATATGCGATTTATGTGGGAAACGTTTACCCGCATAAAAACCCCGAAAGACTAGCACTAGCTTTTAAAAAAATAAAAAATAATGGCGGGCGGATAAAATTGGTTTTTGTCGGTTCGGAAGATTATTTTTATTCTCGGCTCAAAAAATTTGTTTCATTAAATAACATTAAGAACATAATTTTTGCCGGTTTCGTGCCGGATCATGAACTGGATATAATTTTTCACAATGCTTTGGCTTATGTGCGGCCATCGCTTTATGAGGGCTTTGAACTTCCTCCGCTGGAGGCAATGGCCAAGGGAGTACCAGTGATTTCTTCAGATCACTCTTGCGCTCTGGAAATTCTGGGAGAGAGCGCGTATTATTTCGACCCTTTTGATGTGGACAAAATTGCTGAAGCGATTGAAAAAGTGACGGGTGACGAAAATTTGCGGAAAGATCTGATAAAAAAGGGTTACCAACAAACACAAAAATACAGCTGGAAAAAAATGGCGAAAGCGACACTGGAGATATATAAAAATGCGGCAGGAAAAAAATGAAAAAAAGAAATATAAAAAAAATAACTCTGCAAATGTGGGACATCCGGCCCGTGGATAAGGATGGAAAGCTGGACTTGGAAACAATTTACAAAAAGAAAAAATCCCGATTCTCACCGAGAAAAAAAACCGAACGCGAGGTTTCCGGCGATGCAAAAAAAGAATCGCCGATTCCGCTGAGAATTCTGCGGGACATAAGCTTGAACGGGGAATATTTTTACGCCAAAAAAAAGAAAATAAAAAAATCTTTTCAGGAGAAAAAAATTCCGCGCTTGTATCGAATGGGAAGATTTTCTGACAGTTCCGAAGTCCCGGTAATTTATGTCAGTGATATAAAGCCTAATAATTTTTCGCTCGCAAAAGGCATTAAAAAAGTCGCTGAGGCTGTTCTGGAAAAACCGAAAGTTGTCAAGCAAGTCGATAAAATTGTTTTTAAAAAGCCGGAGGCCAAAAACATAGCCCATGAAATTATATTTGAAGAACCGGCAAAAATTTATCAAAAAAGCGAGTTTAATTTTGAAGAGCCGGATAATTTTCATTTCCATGAATCGCCCGACGCTATAAGCTTCACCGAGAAAAAGCGGCCTCGCGAAAAAATTATCTCCCTAGACGAGATTTTATTGGCGCGGCATTTTAGCCGGGTAAATTTGCGTCAAGCTGTTTTTTCATTCAATGGCATCGCCATCCTAATTTTTTTACTTGTATTCGGAACGGGACTTATCTACAGGGGATTTAAAATAAAAGAAGCCGTTTTAAATAACAGCTCTATCGCCTATGCCAGCCTCGACCAGGCTAAAAAAGAAATTATTAATAAAAACTTCCAGCGCTCTTCGTTTGAATTTACCGAGGCCTATGAGAGATTCAGTGAAATTTCAAAAGATTTGAACAGTTTGGGGAAATTTTTTGTCGGAACGAGCCGCTTCATTCCATATTTGTCAAAAATTTCATCCGGTGATTCTTTGGCCAGAGCCGGACAGGATATTTCGCGGGTGGGGATATTGGCGGGCGAAGTGCTAAAAAATTTGGACGGCATTAAAAATCCTTTGAATCAAACGACTGACTCAATATCATTTTTAAAAATATTCCAGGACAGCGCCAATAATTCAAAAGAGATCAAGGCATTGCTGGAGGACGCGGAAAAAAATCTGAATAAAGTTAATCCAGATGACATTCCTGAAGATAAGCGGGAACAGTTCGTGAATCTAAAGGGTAAGCTGCCGGAGGCTAATAAATTTATCAGTGGATTTTTGAGTAATAGCGCTATTTTTACGGATATTTTGGGCGGAAACAGCCCGAGAAAATATCTGTTTTTATTCCAAAACAACCAGGAAATGCGGGCGACCGGAGGATTTATTGGGACATACGGGGTTATGGATATTTCCAACGGCCGGATCAGGAACTTTTTTATTGATGGAATTTTCAATCCGGACGGGCAGTTGCGAGAAAAGGTCGTGCCGCCCTCTCCGATTCAGAAAATTAGCGCGGCCTGGAGTCTGCATGACAGCAATTGGTTTCCCGATTTTCCAGTGTCGGCGGAAAAAGCTACTTGGTTTTATGAAAAAACCGGCGGTCCGACTGTGGATGGCGTTATCACTATGACGCCCACAGTTATGCAAAAGTTGCTTGAAATCATCGGTTCAATTGAAATGCCGGAATACGGCACAGTAATAGATAGTGAAAACTTTGCCGAGAAAATTCAATATGAAGTGGAGATAGATTATGATAAAGAATTAAATAGGCCCAAACAAATTCTGGCTGATTTGGCGCCCATAATTCTTGACAAGATTTTTAACACCAAAAATTTCGCCGACATCGCAAAAACAATGAATGTTCTGATTGACAGCTTGAATGAAAAACAGATACTCATTTATTCCAACAATTATGAGATTGAAAAGAAATTGTCCGCGCTAGGCTGGTCGGGAGAAATTCTAAATACTGACAAAGACTATTTGAGCGTTATTAATACCAACATTAACGGCTTTAAGACGGATGGAATAATAGATGAAAAAATAGAGCATGCGGCCGAAATTAAGAAGGACGGCTCAATCGTTGATACGGTTACAATTACGCGCCGGCACGATGGAGGTAATTCCGATTATGAATGGTGGAACAAAGTAAATGCCGATTATATGCGAGTTTATGTTCCAAAGGGATCTAAGTTACTATCAGCTGAAGGCCAGACGCGTGAGTTTAATTCACCGCCATTGGATTACAATGCTCTTAATTTTAAGCGAGATCCGCAAGTGCAAACAGAAGAGGACGCGATAACGGTCGATGAGGAAACGGGAACGCGCGTTTATGATTCTGATGGGAAAACAGTTTTTGCCAACTGGGTCTATGTCAGTCCGCAAGAAACCGTCGTGGTGAAATACCAATATTTGCTGCCTTATAAAATTTCGATGAATGAAAGCACGAAACCGGCCGATACTTATTCTCTGCTGGCGCAGAAGCAGTCCGGCAGCTTGGGGGATAAATTTATTTCCAATATCACTTACCCAGAAAATTACAAGATGATATGGAAATATCCCGATGCCGCGGAAACAACGGATGACCGAACAATTCATTTCGAAACTGATCTAAAATCAGATAAATTTATCGGAATAGCTTTTACCCAATTAAGCTCACCTCGTTAAATAATTGTGATGATTAAAAAAATATTTAGCAATCGGATTTTAAACTCCGGTCCGTCCGGTTCGGTAATATCGGCAGCTTTCGTTATAACGGTTGCGGGTCTAGCCAGCCGCATACTGGGACTTTTTCGGGATCGCCTGTTGGCTTCAACTTTTGGAGCCGGTGACACACTGGACGCATATTATGCCGCTTTTCGCATCCCGGATCTTATTTATAATCTTTTGATATTGGGCGCCCTTTCCGCCGCTTTTATTCCGGTTTTTACCAGTCTGATTAGTAACGAAAAAAAGGATGAAGCCTGGGATCTTTTCAACGGCGTGCTTAATTTGGCGGCAATTTTAATAATCGGTATATCACTGGTCATTGCCTTATTTGCGCCCTTTTTTATGAAGCTTATAACGCCCGGCTTTTCCACTCAAAAAATAGAAATAGTAGTCCTTTTTACCAGAATTATGCTTTTGAGTCCGCTGTTTTTAGGAATAAGCGGTATTATGGGGGGCAGCTTAATTTCTTTTAAAAGATTTTTGATCTATTCCATCGCGCCTTTATTGTATAATGTTGGTATTATTATTGGAATTTTGATTTTTGTAAAAATATGGGGGCCGTCTGGTTTGGCCTGGGGCGTAGTTTTTGGCGCGTTTTTGCATTTACTTATGCAATATTTGGCAGTTCGAAATCTTGGTTTCACATATAAATGGTCTTTTAGGAAAGCGATTTTTAATAGTCATGTGAAGAGAGTTGTTACCCTCATGATTCCTCGAACAATCGGAATCGCGGTCAATCAAATAAACCTTCTGATTATAACAATTTTTGCTTCAACTTTAGCCGCCGGAAGTCTCTCTATTTTTAATTTCGCGCAAAACTTGCAAGGCGTGCCACTGGGTCTTTTCGGCGCTTCTTTTTCCATCGCGGTTTTCCCGGTGCTGGCGGCGTTGGCGGCGAAAGGCGAAAAAGAAAATTTCGTGAAAACTTTTTCCGTGACTTTTCGGCAAATTCTTTTCTTCATCATACCACTGAGTGTTTTCATTTTGGTTTTGCGGGCGCAGATTGTGCGGGTGGTGCTGGGTGCTGGAAAATTTGACTGGGAGGACACCATCCTAACTTTCCAGGCTTTGGGAATTTTTGCCTTGAGCCTTTTTGCCCAGGGCACTATACCGCTTTTAGCCAGGGCTTTTTACGCTCTGCATGACACAAAAACGCCTTTTTATATTGCTCTTGTGACGGAAGTTGTGAGTATCGGCGCGGTCCTGCTTTTGATCGGGCGATTTAAAATTATCGGATTGGCCATCGCATTTTCCCTGGCCGCAGTCATTCAGATGCTCCTGCTTTTATTTGTTTTGCGATCGCGCTTTGATAATTTAGATGACAAAAATATTATAAAATTTAGCGCTAAGATCGCGCTGGCATCAGTGATGGCGGGCCTGTCAATTCAACTGGCCAAATACCTGGCTGCTCCCATGGTCA
Organism: Patescibacteria group bacterium; assembly: GCA_038063775.1. Taxonomy (GTDB): domain Bacteria; phylum Patescibacteriota; class Minisyncoccia; order Moranbacterales; family UBA2206; genus UM-FILTER-42-9. Next base: position 34,085 of record JBBTUK010000020.1, on the reverse strand, counting down.
ATCTGGATACTTTCATCGGAATTTTTATCCAGCTTATAGCTTCTTCTCTGGCCGGACTTTCTGTTTTTGTAGGAATGTGTTATGCGCTTAAACTGGAAGAATTTTTCAAATTTAAAAACGCCCTTACTCGAAAACTCTTTAAAGGGAAACAAACGATTGTGGAAGACACGGCGGATGTGAGTGGGATATAACGACATATTTTTCTAAAGTTGCGTTTCAAAGACAAATTTGCTAGACTATTAATATGATCAGCCCTGGCAGTCAAGGCAAAGGCTGTCTCGCGCTACGCGCAAGGGCTCGCCGACCTCCTGGTGTTACCTGTACATGGGATTTCCTAGTAGTGACGAGCGAACGGAAAGAGACATATCCCCTTGTACACCCGGAGGTCTCATTTTTTTCGCATCTTGATTGGTGCGCTTTTTTGTTTGATTTTTCTTTAAATTAGAGGTAAAATGGGTAGTATTATGGAAAAAATTGACCAGAAATTAATTAGAAATATTGCTATTATTGCTCACGTTGATCATGGGAAAACGACCCTGGCAGATAGGCTCTTGGAGCTTACAGGGACTGTTTCAAAAGACAAAATGAAAGAACAGTTTCTAGACCAAATGGACCTGGAACGCGAGCGAGGAATAACCATCAAGCTTCAGCCAGTCAGGATGAATTACGAACTAAGCGGGCAAAAATATATTTTAAATTTAATAGACACGCCGGGGCATGTTGATTTCAACTACGAAGTCTCGCGCTCTTTGGCGGCGGTGGAAGGCGCGGTACTTTTAGTGGACGCGACCAAAGGAGTGCAAGCCCAGACCCTTTCCAATTTATATCTGGCCGTTGCGCAAGGATTGGAAATCATTCCGGCGGTCAACAAAATAGATTTGTCCAACGCGGACGCGCAAAAAACAAAAAAAGAAATTGTCCACATTTTGGGCTGCAAAGAAGACGAAATATTAGAAGTTTCGGGCAAGACGGGATTAGGCGTGGAAAAACTGCTGGAGAGAATCATAGAAAAAGTTCCGAGTCCGAAAGGCGGAAAAGAAAAACTTTTGCGGGCGATTGTTTTTGATTCCAATTACGACACATATAAAGGAGTTGTCGCTTACGTAAGGATAATCGACGGAGAATTAAAAAGAGGGGACAAAATTTTTATGATGGCGGGTGCCACGGACAGCGAAGTCATTGAAGTGGGAGTCTTTAAGCCAGATCTGCGAAAATCCGAGCGTTTGATCGCTGGGGACATCGGCTACATTGCGACTGGGTTTAAAAGCGTGAAAAGTTGCGGAGTCGGGGACACCGTGACGATCGCCGGTTTCCAAAAGCAAATCGCGAGTCTTCCCGGCTACAAAAAAGTTATTCCCATGGTTTACGCCTCTTTCTATCCGGTCGAAGGAAACGATTATAATTTGATGCGCGATGCTCTGGATAAGCTGAAGCTCAACGACGCCGCCTTTGATTTTGAACCGGAGTCTAATCAGGCACTGGGACGGGGATTCCGGTGCGGTTTTTTGGGAATGCTACATCTGGAGATCATTCAGTCAAGATTGGAGCGAGAATTTGAAATTTCTCCAACCATCACCACGCCGAGCGTCGTTTATGAAATAGAGCTGCGGGAAGGCGGAACCGAAAGAATTCACCCTGTTAAATCCGGCGAAGCCGGACCACCAAAGGCGGTATTTAACAGGGTAAAAATTTATTCGGCGACGGAAATGCCTGATCCGTCGGTCATCGAAAAGATTTACGAGCCTTATGTCAAACTGGATATTATTTCGCCGAGCTCCTATCTCGGGCCGATCATGGATGTTATGCGAAACACCCGGGCGACTTATCAAAATACCGAATATATAGACAGCGAAAGAATGATTTTGACTTTCAACTGTCCATTGACCGATGTGATAGTGAATCTTCATGATGATCTCAAAAGCGCTTCCTCCGGTTATGCCTCGATGAATTACGAAATAAATAATTACAAGCCGTACGATCTGGTTAAGCTGGATATTATCGTGGCAAATGAAAGGGTCGATGCTTTTTCGCGCATTGTTCCAAAAGAAAAAGCCTTTGCTGAAGGCAAGAGAATGGTTGAAAAACTCAAGGATTCTATTCCGAAACAAAATTTCCAGATTGCCGTCCAGGCAGCGGTCGGAGGAAAAATTATTGCCCGCGAAACCATCAAGGCTTTTCGCAAAGATGTTACCAGCGGTCTTTATGGCGGGGATGTGACGCGTAAAAGAAAACTTCTCGAAAAACAGAAAAAAGGCAAAAAAAAGATGAAAAACATCGGCAAAGTCAGCATTCCAACCCAGGCCTTTCTGGCGGTTTTGAAGAAATAGCCAGTCCAGTTGTTTTTAAACGGAAAGTTTGATAAAATTAAAACCACCATGAGTTTCAAAAAAATAAACAAAAGGATGTATAAGATTTGGGTAGTTATTTCCATCTTGGGCGTTTTGGCGATGCTTGCGTTTACGATTGCGCCGCTTTTTAGTTCATACTAATATGGCAGACAGATCTAATAAATACGCCACTATTTTTTCAAAAGTGATTTTGATCCCGGCCATTATAATCATAATTTTGGTTTTGGTTGCCGTCACGCGGGAAACTTACAAAAAAAATCAAATTCAGAACGAAATTGATATTTTGCGGGAAAAAGCGAAGCAAATCAACAAAGAAAACCTCGAAATCCAAGAAAAAATAACTTATTTTGAAAGCAAGGAATATCAGGAAAAGGAAGCCAAGGACAAGCTTAGCTTGCAAAATCCGGATGAAAATGTCGTGATTATCAAGCCGGGTATAGCCAAAGAAAATAAGATTGAAGAAAAAATTCCAGCCTTTGTGCCTAAAGAGGAACAAGAAATTTATAATCCGATTAAATGGTGGAGATATTTTTTTAAATATTAAAGATTTTTTCCAGGATGATCAAAGAAGAAAAAAAAGTAAAACCAGTGACCCTTGTCTATTCCGTAATTATCTTTTTTTTGGTCTTTTTAGTGGTTGTCGGTGTTTTGATTTATAAATTCGGAATGTCTAACAGGCTTACCCAAAAAATTTCTCAAGCGGTTCCTTTTCCGGCCGCGATTATTAATGCGAAAGGAATTGTCCGTTTAAGCGAGTTGGACTCGCAGCTGAATTCAGTCAGGATGTTTTATGAAAATCAAGACTTTTCAGAAGTCGGGCTACGAGTGGACTTTAAAACGCCGGATGGCAAAAAAAGGCTAAAAATAAAGGAAAAAAAGCTCCTTAATAAATTGATTGAAAACCGGGTGATAAGCGATTTGGCCCGGGAAAAAGGCATTAAAATAAGCTCAGACATTGTTACGCAAGAAGTTACGAGGAAAATAGATGAAAGTGGCAGCCGCGATTCGGTCACGGAAAATTTAAAAAGGCTATACGGGTGGGATATCAAGGACTTTGAAGAAAAAATGGTCAAACCGGATATGTATAAACAAGCGCTAGAAAAAAGCGTCAAAGAATCCGATGAAAATATGGTCGCGGATAACGACAAGATAACCGAGGCGCTGAATGCCTTAAAAAATAAAGAGGACTTTTCCGAAACGGCCAAAAAATATTCGGAAGGCGATTCAGCCAAAAACGGAGGCGATTTGGGCTGGCTGACCGCCGAGCAAATGATCCCGGAAATAGCGGTTGCGTCATTCTTATTGGACAAAGGAGCAAGAAGCGATATTATTGAAAGCCCGATCGGATTTCATATAATAAAAGTTGAAGACAAAAAAACCGAGGAAGGCATGGATAAGTTTAAAATAAGACAAATTCTTGTCAGGAGCAAAACTTTTGCGGACTGGTTGCTGGGACAGGAAAAAAGTTTTAATATATATATACCTCTTGATGATTTTCGCTGGGATAAGGAATCCCAAAGCGTCCAATTCACCGATCGGGAAATGATTGACTTTGAGAATAATTTGGAAATTAATTCTCCCGACGATATATCAGTTTTATTTTAATAATCATTAATAACTTAAATTCAGCCCATGTTTGGGCCGACAAAATTATGGCTAAACCAAAAGTAAACCAAGATCTGTGCATCGGCTGCGGAACTTGCGAGGCGCTTTGCCCGAAGGTTTTTCAGTTGAAAGATGGGAAATCACATGTGATTGCCGAAGAATGCGGAGAATGTAATTGCCAGGAGGCTGTTGACAGTTGTCCGGTCGGGGCGATTTCGTTAGAATAAAATTTTTCAGAAACTTGTTATTTACGGTTCCGAAAAAATGATTTTTGGTTTTTTTTGAGCGTTTGCTTCTACCCGGGTAAAGCTCTAAAATATGACCAAATTGCAATAAAAATGGCGCTGCTTTGTATTTATGAAAGGTAGCTTTCGTCCTTTAGGTTAATAATTATTATAAAAAAAATGAGTCTGGAAAAAACGATAAATAATCAAACTGAGAAAGAAATTCCAAAAAAACATAACCATCACTTCCTGCTCATTGTAGTAGTGACTGCGTTGATATCTTCAATCTTCGGCTCGATTTTCGGATTTATGTCGGGCGGAGTCGTGCAAAAAATCGCTCCCAGTCTGTTTAAACAATTTCCTTCAGCGCTTTCGCCTAAAAGATCCCAGGATATCGTGAAGGAGACGGTTGTTCAGGAAGATTCCGCCGTGATTGATGTGGTGGAAAAAACAACGCCCGCGGTCGTGAGTGTTATAATTTCAAAAGATATTCCAAAGGTGCAGGATTTCTTTTCTAATCCTTTTGGATTTCCGGATTTTTTCGGCAATCCGCCTGATCAAGGACAGGGGCAGGGCGGTGGTTCTAATGAACAAGGTGGAACCCAAAAACAGCAGATTGGCGGCGGATCCGGCTTTTTCATAACGAACGATGGCATGATAGTGACGAATAGGCACGTAGTTGAAGACACCACAGCTGATTACTCGGTTCTGACCAATGACGGCAAAGAGCACAAAGCAACAGTTTTAGCTCGCGACCCGGTGAATGATATTGCGGTAATAAAAATTGACGGAAGTGATTATCCAACGCTCAATCTCGGAAATTCCGATTCTTTAAAAATCGGACAGACTGTTATCGCCATCGGCAATTCACTTGGAGAATTTACTAATACTGTTAGCCGAGGTATTGTTTCCGGCTTGAAGCGAAACTTGACCGCTTCCGGCGGGTTTGGCCAGAACGAAAAGCTGACCAATATCATCCAGACCGACGCGGCCATCAATCCGGGAAATTCCGGCGGTCCGCTTCTGGATATAAACGGGGATGTTATCGGAGTCAACGTGGCGATTGCCCAGGGAGCCCAAAGCGTCGGATTCGCCCTACCCTCCAATCAGATTAAAAAAGTAATTGATCAGGTGAAAACGACCGGCAAGATAAGCACTCCTTATATAGGTGTCCGCTATGTTCCGATTGACGGTGCCATCCAACAGGAAAATAATTTACCTTATGATTACGGCGTTTTGGTTTCCCGGGGTCAGAAAATAACCGACTTTGCGGTTATCCCAGGCTCTCCAGCTGATAAAGCGGGAATCGTCGAAAATGACATAATATTGGAAGCCAACGGAACCAAGGTCGACAGCAATAACGGATTGGGAGATCTGATTTCTAAATATAACGTGGGAGACAAAGTAACGCTTAAGATATGGCACAAGGGAACTGAAAAAATGGTAGATGTTACATTGGTTGAAAAAGTATAACTCTGAATTAATTAGCGTGATATTTCTTAATCATAAATCGTGGATCTGAATAAATTCACAAATAAGAGCCAGGAGGCCCTTCGCAATTCCCAAGAAATTGCAATAGCCAAAAACCAGCAACAGGTGGACGCTTTGCATTTGCTTTATGCCTTAATGACACAAGAAAATTCCATCGTTCCGGTCATTTTGGGGAAAATTAACCTGGACATGGAAAGGATAAAAATTAGCGTCTTGGCAGAAATTGAAAAGTATCCAAAAATCAGCGCCAGCTTCAATGTCAACCAGATTTTCATAACTCCGGAGCTTGCCTTAGTTTTGAATAGCGCTGAAGCCGAAGCAAAAAAAATCGGAGACGAGTATGTTTCGACTGAACATCTGCTCCTTTCCCTTTTAAGCTCAAAAACTAAAGCTAAAGGCTTTCTGGAGACCAACCGGATAAATTATGAGGCTGTATTAAAGATCATGTCGGAAGTGCGCGGCTCTCAAAAAGTGGATTCTCCTGATCCAGAAAATAAATTCAGGGTTTTGGAAAAATATACAATTAACCTGACCGAGCTAGCCAAGAATAAAAAACTCGACCCCGTAATCGGACGCGACAACGAGATCCGCCGGGTAATGCAAGTTTTAAGCCGTAGAACAAAAAACAACCCGGTGCTTATTGGTGAGGCAGGAACGGGAAAAACTGCCATCGTCGAAGGATTGGCCCAAAGGATCGCCGATGGAGATGTCCCGGAATCTCTCAAAGACAAGCATTTGATCGCGCTGGATCTTGGTTCGCTTTTGGCCGGCACCAAGTTTCGGGGCGAATTCGAAGAAAGGCTTAAGGCTATAATCAACGAGATTGACCGGTCGGCCGGAAAATATATTTTATTTATCGATGAACTGCACACCCTGGTCGGCGCGGGGGCGACAACTGAAGGATCGCTCGATGCTTCCAATATGCTGAAACCCGCGTTGGCGCGCGGACGTATCCGGGCGATCGGTGCTACCACAACCAAAGAATACCAGCGCTATATCGAGAAGGACGCTGCGCTTGAACGGAGATTTCAGCCAATAATGGTCAGTGAGCCATCCATTGAAGATTCCATCGCCATTCTCCGCGGCCTTAAGGAAAAATATGAAGTGCACCATGGAGTGCGCATAACCGATACGGCCATTCAAGAAGCGGTGAAATTATCCAATCGATACATTACAGGAAGATTTCTGCCGGACAAGGCAGTTGACCTGATTGACGAAGCGACCAGCGCGTTGCGGATGGAAATTGACTCAATGCCGGCAGAAATTGACACTATGGAACGTACTATCCGGCGGATGGAAATTGAAAAAAAAGCCTTGGAGAAAGAAAGGGTCGCGGGCGCCAAAAAAAGAATAAAAGAATTAAACCGGGAACTGGCTAAGCTGAAAGAAAAATTCCACGAATTATCGCTACAATGGAAAACGGAGAAAGATCTTATTATAAATATCCGGGCGCACTCGGCGCAGATCGAGAAGCTTAAATCAGAATCAGAAATCGCCGAAAGAAACGCCGATTTGGAACGGGTTGCCGAAATTCGCTATGGCAAAATTCCTGAGCTGGAAAAAAAAATAAAAACGGAAAAAAACAAACTGAAAAACATTCAAAAAAAGAGTCCGATCTTGACCGAGGAAGTCACGGAAGAGGATATTGCCCAGGTAGTTTCCCGTTGGACAGGAATTCCGGTTTCCAAAATGCTGGAAAGCGAAGCTCGGAAGCTGGCCAGCATGGAAGAAGAGTTGGAAAAAAGAGTGATTGGGCAAAAAGACACGATTAAGTCAGTCGCTAACGCAGTTCGCCGTTCACGGGCGGGAATTTCTGAACAGCAACGGCCCATTGGTTCTTTTATTTTTCTTGGTCCGACCGGCGTGGGAAAAACTGAACTGGCCAAGGCCTTAGCCGAATTTTTGTTCAACAACGAACAAGCTGTGATCCGGATTGATATGAGCGAATATATGGAAGCACACTCGACAGCCAAGATGATCGGCTCGCCGCCGGGTTATGTGGGGTATGAAGAAGGCGGACAGCTTACGGAACTTGTCCGTCGGCGTCCTTACAGCGTTATTTTGTTTGACGAAATCGAAAAAGCCCACACGCAGGTTTTCAATATAATGCTGCAAATCTTGGATGACGGAGTTTTGACCGATGCAAAAGGCCGCAAAGTAAATTTCAAAAACACCGTAATTATTATGACTTCCAATATCGGATCGGAGATAATTTATAAAAGTGGACTTGGATTCAAGGAAGAAAAAGCAAGCGCGATTATCGCTGAAGATGAAATGCGAGGAAAAGTACTGAGTGCTTTACGTGAAAGTTTCAAACCGGAATTTTTGAACCGAGTGGATGAAATTATCATTTTTCATCCGCTTGCCCCGGAGATGCTGCGCCAAATTGTTGATTTGCAGGTGAAAATCGTGCAAAAAAGGCTAAGCGATAAAAACATAAAAATAACTGTTACTCCAGCCGCCAGAAAATATCTTAGCGAAAAAGGATATGATCCGTCTTATGGCGCCCGACCGTTAAAAAGAGTTATTCAGAACGAAATTTTAGACGAACTGGCCTTGCGGATTATTGAAGGAAGAATTCAGGAGGGGAAAAGAGTTAGGGTAGATGCGCACGACAAAAAGATTGTTTTTTCTTGGAAGGAATGCTATATTGATGCAACGTAGGCTAATAAAAACAACGCCAACATGTTTTTGAAATTTCGTCCACTTTTATATAGCGCGGTTTTTCTCTACGGGCTGGAAGTGATTATTTTCAAGCCAGCTCTGATTATACTGCTAATGTCTTTTCTGCTTCTGGCGGCCCTCTATGAAGGCCAGAAAATCGGGCATAAATGGAAATTTTCCATTTTGCCGGTTTTTTTTACGATTTTTTCCATCGCATTGCTGCAGCTGATATCCGGGATGTTGGAAAAACAAATTTTTGTCGGGCTAGTCTCTTTGATGTATTATCTGGCGCTTTTTGGAACCTACCGCTTAGGGATTTACGCGGGCGATCAGACTGCCAAAGGAATGATAATGGCCTCCACTTCCGCGGCTATTTTTTTTACTTATGCCGGAGCGTATGGCCTGTATCTCAATTTTTTAGTTCCGCTCTATGTCTTGATGCTCACGTATCTGATCGTCACGCTTTTAGTGAGCTATCAATATTTTTCCATCATTGAGCAGGACAAAAACAGGGTTTGGACCTATAGTTTTCTGCTCGCGCTGTTTATGGTTGAATTGATCTGGACCATGAACTTCTGGCCCTTTGGATATTTGACGACTGGAGTGATAGCGCTTATACTCTATTATGTCCTTTGGGACCTGACCCAAAGCTATTTTTTAAATTTGTTGAGCAAAAAAAGAGTGGTTGCCAATATGATTTTTTTTTCCACGCTGATAATCCTCATTTTGCTCAGCTCTAAATGGATACCAGTCATATAAAAGTTCCAGCCAAGGCTGGTCCGCCTGGGGCGGAAAAAGTTCAACGTTAAAATATATGTTTAAAAAACTTTCCAAAAATATAATATTTTTTTTAGCCGTGATAGTCTTCGGCGGACTTGGCGGAATTGTCGCTGATCATTATGTGTTTCCCCGTCTTAGCTCCACTAAGTTTTTTTCCAAGTATGCTTTTTTCAAAAATTTTACGGAAGATGTGACGGTGATAAACAAAACCGAACAAGTATTCGTTAAAGAGGAAACATCCATCAGCAAAATATCCAACCAGGTTTCCTCGGCCGTCGTGAATATCGCGTCATATCCCGATCCCGCCTTGAAATCCGGCGCCAAAAAAAGTCCGGTCGCCAGCGAACCGAAAAACGGCACAGGTGTGATTGTTACCAGTGATGGCCTGATTATGACCGCCCTGGCGGCCATCAACCCGGAAAATTCCAAATATAAGGTTATGACGGCGGACGGCACCAGCCGAGATGCAACGCTCCTTGGAAAAGATTCTTACAGCAATTTGATATTTTTGAAAATAGATGCCAGTAACTTACCGGTCGCCCCGCTTGGCAATTCGGATGATTCAAAACCGGGCGAAAAAGTAATCGCGATTGGAAACAATCTCAGCGCCTATTCCGAGCGCTATGCCGCCGGCCTTTTGAGCAGTTTCGATCCAACTTACAATTTGGCCGGCGCCGCGCTTTCGTATTCGGACAAGCTAGAGGGAGTTTTTCAAACAGATTTCAACTCCGAAAAAGATTATGTCGGCGGCCCGATCGTTGATTACACTGGGCAAGTGGTCGGGATCGTCGGCGAGATACAAAAAAACGGCGCCAGCGAATTTTTTGAAATACCATCCAACAAAGTGAAAAAGGTGATTGATCGGGCGATCAAAAAAGAGTTGGACAAAACTCCGATGCTCGGAGTTTATTACATTCCAATCACAAAAACCTACTCTCTAAATAATAATTTGCCGGCGGACAAAGGAGCGCTGATTTTTTCTCCCTCCGGCCAGCAGGGCTTGGCAATAATCGCGGGATCAGCCGGACAAAAAGCGGGACTCATGATAAACGACATCATAATGGCGGTTAATGGACAGGAAATTAATTTAGAAAATACTTTGCCGGATATGCTCTATCAGTACAAAAAGGGAGATGAAATTGAACTAACGGTTTTGCGTGCCGGACAGGAAATTAAATTAAAAGCCGCCCTATAAATAGTAATACTTAGACCATATAGCTAAAACCGACCATGGCGGCCGGTTTTTTGTTTTTTAAAAATAGCCTAAACAAGGCAATATCCGGCTTTTTTTAATGCTTCTCTTGACAAATTAATTAAAATCTGCTATGATTTCAAGTTTTCAAGGTAAGGGTCGATTACCCAAAAAATATTAAGCCGAAAACATTAATTTTAATGGAAAAATATATGAAAAAGTTAATAATCGTAGCCGTGGTTCTTTTCGGAATCGCCGGCTTCGGTTCACAAGCGAAAGCCTGGTCTTGCGCTGAAACGCATTATAGCTGTTCTGCCGGAACAAGCGGTAATAAATCAGAGAGTTCGTCCAAATGGACCTGGACATGTAGCGATGAGGCTGGCAGTGTCTCGTGCTCTGAGAAAAAGCCGGTAGAAAAAATCATCATCAAGGAAGTGCCGGTTGAAAAAATCGTTATCAAGGAAGTGCCGGTTGAAAAACTGGTGACGGTTGAAAAAATCGTTGAAGTCCCGGTGGAAAAAATTGTAAAAGAAAAAGAAATAATTTATAAAAAGAAAATAGTTTACAAAGACAGGAAAAAGCCGTCTGTCGAAAAGAAGACCCTTCCGAAAACCGGTCTTCCTTTGGCGGGATTGATCGCTGTGGCTCTCGGCACAGTCGGGACCTATGGCACTTATCGCAAGCTGAAAAAGTAAAC
>JBBTUK010000020.1:21386-22984 GCA_038063775.1 Patescibacteria group bacterium | reverse complement strand
AAGAGAGTACCTAGGACGTACTCTCTTCTCTTTCGCTTTTTTGTGCTTGACGCCAAGAGGGCGAAATAGAAGAAAAAATATCATATGTCTCAAGTGAAAATAACATTTGCAAATAATTCAGATCAGCTTTCTCTTATGACCAAGAGGCGGTTTTCCAATTGGAAAAATTGGCTGAAAACTGCAGTTACGCTTTTAGCCATATTTTTTTCTGGCTTCACTTTGATAAACACAGATTTTGAAAGCCTGAAATATACACTTAGCTCATATTGGCGGGCTGATTCGGTGCGCAAAGTTGAATTTTCCAAAGAGTGGCTGCAAAAATACAGCATAGTTTTGAACGATAAAATGAGCATTAACGACGACTCCGATGGTGACGGCTTGTCTCTCATAAAAGAAGCCCGTTACGGGACCAATCCTTTCGCGGCCGATACCGATGGCGACGGAACCAAAGATGGCGCAGAAATAAAAGCGGGCACTAATCCGCTGGGTAAAGGAGAATTGGATAATGATCAGGACGGAATGCCTGACAAGTGGGAACTGGAAAACGGACTTCAGGTAAATATTCCTGATGCCAACAAAGATCCGGACAATGACGGTTTGAAAAATATTGATGAATACAAATACGGTACAGATCCCAAAAATCCTGATACGGACGGCGACGGCTACGGCGATCTTCAGGAAATCAAGAACGGATATGATCCGGACGCGCCGGGGGACGCGAAACCAAAAGTAATTATTCTTTCGGACAAGCTTAGCTTGGCAGTGCCGATGGTCTGGTCGCAATCAGATGATGAAGCGAGCCTTCAAAAAGATTTGGAAAGCGGCGTGGTCCATTATCCGAAATCCGGCGTGCCGGGGCAAACTGGAAATGCGATAATTTCCGGACACAGCAGCAATTATGCCTGGGCGAAAGGAAGCTACAATTCCGTTTTTAAAAATCTCAATAAACTTGAAACTGGCGACGCGGTCGTTGTCCGCATGACTCAGCAAAATGGAAAAGTTTTTGATTATAAATATAAAATTGACGAAAAAAGGATTACCAGTCCGGATGATGATTGGGTTTTTGAAAATTTTGAGACGGATAACGTCTTGACGCTTAGCACCTGCTGGCCGATCGGGACCGACATCAGCCGTATAATCATCCGGGCAAAGGGGTAAAAAAACACGAATTTTAGGAAAGTTTTGGTTTGACCCCGTAGTGAATTTTCGGCCGTCCTGCTAAGGCGGGACCAAAAAACATCAAAGGCAAAAAATATTTTGTTTACTAAATATTCAGCAGATGCTAGTTCAGTATTTTTAAAAAGCCGAAAATCTACTACGGGGTTGACTTTTTATGCATATTGTTATACCATAACGCGAAACCTTAAAAGATGGATTTCGCCAAAATACGGCCATTTTGGTCTTAAGGAGGGAGATGAGTGGTTCTTTGATTCGGGCTTTATTTTAGGCAAAAATCGATGTTAAAATATTTGATTTGGGACTGGTCAATAAACTAAATTGACGTGTCCCGTGAAAATATTTTATAGATTCTTTAAAAATTGAAAAATTGATATAGATTTACCATTTTTTCTCCGTGGACCGAAGGCGGTCGGTTCAAT
>JBBTUK010000020.1:18564-21286 GCA_038063775.1 Patescibacteria group bacterium | reverse complement strand
TATTTTACCGGCGCGGATGGGTCCGCGACGGCGGGCGGGGAAAGTTTTTCCTATCTGAAATCAACGCCCAATGAAACGAAGGCATCTTCCGGAACATCAGGATTTTCCAACGGCGTTCTGAATATGCAAGGCGGAGATCCTTCGGCCAACGGTTTTGGCCAGTCCGTCGTCGGCATCAGTATGACCAACGGCGACACATCCGGAGCCGCATACGCCGAGGGCAATAGTAACTATGCCGCCCAAGGTGCGAACGCGGCCAAGGGGTCGCTGAAAATCGCGACCGAGGCTGACATCAAGATGTTGCCCGATGGGATCAAGGTCACGGCTGGAGCGTCTTCGTCTTCGAAGGCGTCCTCGCGGTAAAGGTACGAAAAAACGAAAAACGGAGGATATATGAACCGAAAAGTTTTACTGACAATATTCATCTCGTTGATCTTGCTTCTCCCGATTTCGGCGATGGCAGGTGATAACACCTCGTCGAGTTCAAATGCCGGCGCGGAAGCGAGCATTGACGCTCGCGACCAAAGCACCAGCGTCAGCCAGCGACCGTTTCTATCGGCATTTCCGGGCACAGGATCCTTCCTGTTTTCCGGATTTCCGATCGACGGGGGAAAGTGGAATGTGTATTGCCCCCCGGTCTACAAAAAGCTTTCTGTCAATGAAGTGGAGAACATGAGGATGAAATTTCAACTCTCCAACTTCTGGCCGTGGAATTGGAAGTCAAGGATCCACAAAGCCAAAATAGGGGAAAGCCTCCCCGGTAACACGGACGATGTTTCTTGTACGGCTTATTGGCCGAAGGCCATCGCCTATCCGGGTGACAAGGTGCTTTCGACCGCCCGCATTCTGGGCGATCCCAATTGGCCCGAGGAAGCTTTTCTCGGGATGGCGGAAGCCACCTGTAAAGCAGAGTCCGGATCCAGGCGAGTTGCCATGCGGACGAGGATTCTCAAAGACGGGGTGACCGTCGGGAATTCCGTTGGTATCGGAGGAGCCGCCTCGAAAGTCGTAGGCGGTGGCGATGAAGGCGTGGCCTTTGCCGCTGGGGGACAATTGGGCACCAACCGAACTCGCGTGGAAGATTATGTCGAGTTCGAGGTTCTGTGCCTCAACGATGGTCCGACGGAGCCGGCCGAAAGCTGGTTCCCAAAAAAAGACGATTCGAAACCTGCTTCGCCGGCGGTTGAAAAACCGAAGCCGGAGGAACCGAAGCCCTGCGACGCGGACAAGATCCGCGAGCGAATTTCGGAGCTGGAGAAAAAAGTCCAGAGCTGCAAATTGTTTTGTTTCAACAACCTTGGATATCGCCGAGCTCTCGGCGACGCCTACGTAGATTTGTTTATATGTGTGGGCGACAAGGAAAACCTCCGCAAGGCGATAGAACATTATCAGATCGCTGAACGGAACTATCTGCAAGGCCATGACATAAAGTCGCATCAGGCCGAAGCAGACGGCATCATCGCCCAGGTTTACTATAACTGGGCGGGGTGTATCCGCGAGCTTTACGGCCGCGAAGCGGCGATGAAATTCGCAAGAGAAAAATCTCTCGAGCGGATCCCAACCGGATTCGCAAGGTGAAGGGGGCAGACATGAAGAAGATATTCGTAATATTCTTCGCCTCCCTTTTCTCTCTCGGGTTCATCGCCCAAAACGCGATGGCAGTTAAGCCCAGTGGAGAGGAAATGGTGGTTGGTGTTTTCATCGGCAGCGAACCGGTTCCGCCGCTACCGCCGCCGACCGCGAAGGAGATCAAGGAAATCAACCGCGAGCTCCTCCGTGAGAAGGACGCGAAAACCGCTAAGGCTTATGAAAAGCTGGCGGGGAAGGATGGCGTTCTCGAAAAGACGAAAGTGGCCGTGGAGGATATCAAAACGGAGCTCATCCAAAAGAACAAGAACGACGAGCAAATCATCGGGAAATTTGCCACTTTCACCGATAACACCGGTAAGGAAGTTGGAAAGATCAAGGAGGCGGTCAACAAGTCCGCGGATAGCACCATTGGATTTGTAGCAGCCATAGGCGTGCTGCTACTCCTGGCAATCGGCGGTTCGGCCTGGTATGTTTCCCACCGAATCGGTTTTGTCAAGGAAGCTGTGGACGAAATTCCGGAAAAAACGGCCGATGCGGTGCTGAGTCCCTGGGACTTTGACATCGATGGTCACACAGTGACCTGGCGACCGGCTAGTCTGGTAGATATTCAGGAAATCCACGTTCCAAGAGGGGCGTCGGGTGACCCGGCAAGTTTCATCCGGAATATCGAATTGCGCGAAGGTGTCGCGCGTCGGAACTTCCGCAAGACCATGCGGCTGTACTACGAGGGCAAGTTCGATGCCCCTGAATACTCGCTGCAGAAAGCTCTCATCGAGTACCTTATCGATGCAGGCGAGATCAAGGCTCCGAAAAAGGCGGCCTGATGTCATCGGGAGCCTGGGCGAACATCACCCAGGCTCCCACTCAATTTTTAATGTCAGCTACGACAGCAGCTGGCATCAGAATCCTTCGATAGAAGGTTCTGGCGTTGTCCTGCGATAGCCGGGCGACAAAGCGGTCCTTCGACAGAAGGCCAAAATACGTTTCGCATTACCAATGTGAACGCGAGAACGAAAAACATATAGTACATAAAAAAGTAGTACCTAAAATTGATCTAAACTGAAGCCGATAATTCGTTTTTCAGTTAACATAGAGGTGTCGTATCGCTATACCCACCTCTTTTCGTTTACCC
>JBBTUK010000020.1:2902-18464 GCA_038063775.1 Patescibacteria group bacterium | reverse complement strand
GTTTACCCAAAAAGCCAAAAATCTGTGGTTGGATTGACCCCGTAGTGAATTTTCGACTGTCCCGCCAAGGCGGGACTAGAAGCACAAAGTCGAAAATCTACTACGGGGTTGACAACCTAAACGGTAAGTGCTAAGCTGAACAGTTAAAAATGACAGTCAATAAGCGGAGCAAAAAGCATGAAAATAGCTTTTATCGGGCAAAAAGGAATACCCGCCACGGAATCCGGGGTAGATAAATACGTAGAATGTCTCGCCACCGGACTGGCGGAAATAAATCATAAAGTTTTTGCCTATGTCAGCAATAATAATGCTAGCAAAAACATAGCGGAATACAAAAAAATCAGTCTGATTCATTTGCCGGGAGTTTCCAATCAATGGCTGAACTCAATTTCATACAACTGTTGCGCCACGCTCCATGCCCTGTTTCAGGATTTTGATGTCATCAACTATCAGTCGCCGGGTCCGGCAATTTTAAGTTTTTTGATAAAAATTTTTAAACCCCGTACCGCTTTGATTTTCACTTTTCATTGGCAGGATTATTTTCAGCCGAAAGCCGGATTTCTGGCTAGAGTGTTTCTGCGGTCAAGCGCCCGCGCTGCCTGTAAAATAACTGACAAGATCATAGTGGTTTCCCGGGTTTTGGAAAAATTTATCAAAGAAAAATTCAACCAAAAGACCAAAGTGATTTCGGCCGGTGTCAGCATTTCACCCACCAGCGAAGATTATTTGCTGGAAGATTGGGGTCTCCACAAAAAAGATTATTTTCTGGCTGTCAGCCAGCTTAACAAATTTAGTGGCATTCAATATTTGATCTCCGCCTACAATAAGCTGGAAGAAAAAAAGAAAATAAACGGAAAAAAATTGGTCATCGTCGGAGGCGGATTTTATGCCGATGATTACATAAATCATTTGCATCTGCTGGCCGTTGGCAATAAAAATATTATTTTTACCGGGTTCCAAAGCGGCGAAGTCCTGAAACAACTTTTTTCCCACACCTATCTGCTGGTCCACCCGTCTGATTCATCCGGTTTTTCCGCGACACTGCTGGAGGCTATGGCTTGTGGCAAAGCGGTTTTGGCCAGCGATATCACGGAAAATATGGAGCAGTTGGGAAACAATGGATTTTATTTTTTGAAAAGCAACGCGAAAGACCTGGAGGAAAAGTTATTGCGGCTCATTAACAGCCCGCAGATTGTCAAGGAGACCGGGGCGAAAGCCAGAGAAGTGGTTGAAAAGGATTATCGCTGGGGAAAAATCGCTGAAAAAACCGAAGCGGTCTACAGGGATGTTATTTTTGGAAAAATGGATAATCAAATAATTTTTCATAACACATATGGGAAAAATGCTAAAATCTAAATCGTTCTGGCTGGCCGCCTTCTTGCTCGCGGCGATCATTTTTGCTTTCGGGATAAACCAAAGCAAGATATATCAAGCCGAGGTGAAAATGCTGATTCTGCCGAAAAACGAAATAATGGCCAGTAATATTGACCAAATAATCGAAAACGCCAAAGAAATACCAACCGCGCTTTCTTTTTACGACAAATTGGTAGAGCTTAATCCGGAAATAGGGAGCGGATCTCTTAATCTTTCCGACAAGGACAGGAGAGCCGCCTGGAATGCAGAGATTAGCGTCCAGAGAGTCGGTGGAAGCGGGATGATAGTTGTCAGCGCGTTTAACGCGGACCAGTCGCAGGCCGAAGTCATTTCAGTGCGAACCGCCAACGATTTGCTGGTTGTTTTGGGAAAATATTACAATACTCAGGTGGGCATTGACGCACGGATAATTGATGGGCCGATTGTTTATCAGATGGCCAAGGCCAATTTCGCAAAATGGATGTTTATCGGCTTGCTGTCTGGGCTAGCGATCAGTTTGCTTGTCTTTTCACTCAGCTTTTATCTTAAAAGAAAATTTGAGGAGGCCGGACCGATAGAAATTCCTCTGTCTCTCTCCAGTCTGAAAAAATATGAATTCGGCAAGCCGGCACAGCCGGAAATGCCGACAAAAAAAGCGGCGGCTCCGGATAACTTGCCGATCATTGAAGAGCCGATAATCAGTGAAATGCCGGAAATGGCCGACCAATTTATTGAGGAAAAAGAAAATATCCCCCGCGAAGCCACGGCTGAAGAATCAAAAGAGCGACTTAAAAAACTTTTGAAACGCGAGGCGACTCCGGAAGAAGTGAAGGAACGGCTGAACAAGCTTTTACAAGGAAATTTATAAACGATTTCCTCACGACTAGAGAAATTTTGTTGGGGCGGGTGAATTCTTTGGAAAGTACCCGCCCTTTTGTTTTGGTCAAAAATATACTATATTAAAGGGGCATAAGTTTTAGCGAAAAAAATATGATTGAGGGCGTAATTGTCAAAAAACTTGGTAAATATGAGGATGAACGCGGCTGGCTTACGGAGATATTTCGGAATGATGAAATATCCGCGCATCCGGTTATGGGTTATGTGAGTGCGACCAAGCCTGGAGTTGCCCGAGGACCGCATGAGCACGTTCATCAGACAGATGTTTTTGTTTTCATTGGCCCGGGGACGGTAGAACTAAATTTGTGGGATCGACGGAAAAATTCTCTGACAAATAAAGAACATATGAAAATCGAAGTTGGAGAAAATAATCCATCCATGATTATTGTTCCACCCGGTGTCGTTCACACCTACACATGTATTTCGCTATCAGAAGCTTGGTGCATAAATTTGCCGGATAGATTATATAAAGGCGAGGGGAAGAAAGAAGAAGTGGATGAAATTAGGTGGGAAAACAAAGAGGATTCGCCTTATAAAATTTAATAAGTTTGTCATTCCCGCCCGCCCAAGGCGGATAAATTCCAGCGGGAATGACAATATATCTCATGAAACTATTAATTACCGGCGGCGCCGGGTTTATTGGCTCCAATTTTATCCATTATATTCTTAAAAAGTATCCGGATTACCAAATCGTCAATCTGGACCTTTTGACTTATGCCGGAAACTTGGAAAATTTAAAGGATGTCGAAAGCAACCCAAATTACAAATTTGCGAAAGGGGACATAGCAGACGCAAAATTGGTTACTGAGTTGGTAAGAGATGTTGATATAGTTGTCCATTTTGCGGCGGAATCGCATGTCGACCGCTCCATAATGGATGCGGAGTCTTTTATCCACACTAATGTCATCGGAACGCATACTCTCTTGGAAGCGGCCAGAAGCAACGGCAATATCAGATTCCATCATGTTTCTACGGACGAAGTTTTTGGCTCGCTTGGGCCGAATGATCCCTCTTTCGATGAAAAAACACCTTATGATCCCCGGAGTCCTTATAGCGCGTCAAAAGCAGCATCGGATCATCTTGTCCGCGCGTATTACCACACTTACAATTTGCCAGTTACCATATCAAATTGTTCCAACAATTACGGCCCGTATCATTTTCCGGAAAAATTGATCCCGCTATTCGTGACAAATTTATTGGAAGGAAAAAAGGTTCCGCTATATGGCGACGGTCTGAATGTGCGCGACTGGCTGTATGTCGAAGATCACTGCGCGGCGATAGATCTGATAATCCATAGCGGAAAAATTGGTGAGACCTATTGCATCGGTGGCAATGCGGAGAAAACTAATAAGGAAATTACTTACAAAATATTAGAGCTGATGGGCAAGGGTGAAAGTTCGATTGAGTTCGTCAAAGACCGTCCAGGCCATGACAAGCGTTACGCAATAGATTTTTCCAAGATAAAAAGAGAGCTGGGCTGGAATCCTAAAGTGAGCTTTGAGGAAGGCATAGAAAAAACGATCGAGTGGTATGAAAATAATGAAGCTTGGTGGAAAAATATAAAAAGTGGAGACTATAAAAATTATTACGAAAAGCAATATGGAAAAAGTTAAAATTTTAATAATAGGCTCTAAAGGCATGCTCGGACAGGAATTGGCCAGGACTTTTAAGCGTGACAATGAATATGAGGTTTTTGCTTGGGACAATCAGGAGATCGACATCACGAAAAAGAAAGAAGTGAATAATAAATTAAGCAAATTAAAACCCGCGATTATTATTAACGCGGCGGCATACAATGCCGTTGATAAGGCCGAGAAACCAAAAGAATATGCGATTGCCAAAAAAATAAACGGTCAAGCACCCGGATATTTGGCAAAAACTGCCAAAAAAATCGGCGCGATACTTGTCCATTATTCGAGTGACTATGTCTTTGACGGAAATCCGGATATTCCAGAGCCGGAGGGCTGCGCCCACGTTTGCGCGTCGTGCAATCTGCATGAAACCTTCCAGCCGGCTATTGGATTTGACGAAAATGCGAAGCCCAGTCCGCTGAACAACTATGGTAAGTCAAAATTACAGGGCGAAAAGGAAATTAAAAAAAATACAAAAAGATATTACTTAATCCGCCTTTCTAAACTATTCGGCAAGCCGGCTAAGTCTAAAGAGGCCAAAAAAAGTTTTTTTGATGTTATGTTGGAAGTCGGAAAAAAGTCTGCCCGGTCAGGGAATAAATTAGTGAGAGTAGTAGATGAAGAAACTAGCTGTTTCACTTACGCGCCGGATCTAGCCAAAAAAACCAAGGAAATCCTTGACTCAAAAAAGCCATTCGGCATTTATCATGTTATGAATAGCGAACCTTGCACCTGGTATGAAGCTGTTCTAGAATTGTATAAGATAGCCAAAATAAGGGCTAAAGTTGTTCCGGTCTCAACTTCGGATTTTCCGAGGCCAGCCAAACGACCTTATTATTCGGTTTTGTTGAACACAAAACTCAATCCGCTGAGAAGTTATAAAGAGGCGTTGAAAGAGTATTTAAAAAACATAGGATGACAATGATTAAAATGAAAAATATAAAGAAACAAGACAAGGCAGCTTATGCGGCGTTGCTTGGGGAAATCAGGCGTCAGCAAGAGGGGATGGAGCTCATTGCTTCCGAAAACTATGTTTCCGAGGCCGTTTTGGAGGCAATCGGTTCAGTTTTTACCAACAAATATTCGGAAGGATACCCCGGCAGAAGATACTATGGCGGACAGCAATATACCGATGTCGTGGAGCAATTAGCGATTGATCGGGCGAAAAAACTTTTTGGAGCGGAGCATGTCAATGTTCAGCCACTTTCTGGAGCGCCCGCTAACATGATAGCTTATAGCGCCGTGCTCCGACCCGGCGATAAAGTCCTGGGGATGGATCTTTCCCACGGCGGACACCTTACCCATGGACATCCAGTGACGCTTTCGGCAAAAATTTATAAATTTATCGGCTATAAAACTGACGCGTCTGGGAAGATAAATTATCAAGAGTTGGAAAAGATCGCCGTGAAAGAAAAGCCCAAACTTATCTTAGCTGGATTTTCCGCCTATACTCGCCAGCTGGATTACAAAAAATTTCAGGCGATTGCCAAAAAAGTCCGGGCGATTTCGATGATCGACATAGCGCACATTGCCGGACTGATTGCCGGGCGGGCCATTCCCAATCCAGTGCCATATTTTGACATCGTAACCACGACTACTCACAAGACGCTCCGCGGTCCCCGCGGCGGGATGATAATGTGCAAAAAAGAATTTGCCAAAGCGATTGACAAAGCCACTTTTCCCGGGTTCCAGGGCGGACCGCACGAAAATATCATTGCCGCGAAAGCCGTCGCTTTTGGCGAAGCCTTAAAACCTTCTTTTCAAAAATATGCTAGACAAATACTCAAAAACGCCAAAGTTTTGGAAATCGAACTTAAAAAATACGGATTCAAATTGATGTTCGGCGGGACGGATAATCACATGGTTCTGGTGGATGTGTTCGGAAGCTTCGGCGTAACCGGAAAAGAAGCGGAAACCGCATTGGACGAGGTGGGAATAACTTTGAATAAAAACATGATTCCTGATGACCCGCGAAGCCCGATGGATCCGAGCGGCATCCGAATCGGTGTGCCGGCCGTAACGACCCGCGGAATGAAAGAAAAAGAAATAAGAATGATCGCGAGGTGGATAAAAGATGTTATCGAGCATCATAATGACGAAAGGTTTTTAAAGCAAACTCACGAGGAAGTCAAGAAACTCTGCAAAAAATTTCCAATTTATCCCGCACTAACTTAAAACAGACAAGAGATAGTTTTTAAATTATTAAACTAAGATATTTATAACCGCGCGCAATGTTTGCATTGATTAACTTTTATTCAGGCGCAAAAGCGCAGTTTGAAGTTAGTGCGGGATTTATTCAAAAAAAATATGAAAAAAGCGAAGCGGAAGAAAAAAATGAAAGGGATAATTTTATCAGGCGGAACGGCGACGAGACTTTTTCCGTTGACAGCAACGACTTCTAAGCAACTTTTGCCGGTATATAACAGGCAGATGATTTTTTATCCGCTAAATACTTTGATCAAAGCTGGAATCAAGGATATATTGATGATCGTCGCTCCGGAACATAGCGGCCAGTATCTCAATCTCCTGGGTTCGTTATTTAAAAAATACGGAGTTAATATTTCTTTTGAAGTCCAAAGCGTGCCACGTGGATTGGCGGATGCGTTCATTATTGGCGAAAATTTCATTGGTGACGGTCCGGTGACCATGATCTTGGGAGACAACATTTTTGAAGATGATTTTTCGGATGCAATAAACAGTTTCCGATCCGGAGCTCATGTTTTCGCGAAAAGAGTGAGCGATCCGGAAAGATTTGCCGTGGTAAAATTCGATCTGAATAATCGAGCGATTAAAATAGTCGAGAAACCCCAGCAGTGGATAAGCGATTACGCGATACCCGGACTTTATATCTATGACCGACGGGTCGTGAACGCGGCCAAGCGCGCGCGGCCATCCTCTCGGGGAGAGATCGAAATAACCTCCCTGCATAATTATTATCTTAAGCTCGGAGAATTGAAAGTCAGCACTTTCAATGGGGAGTGGCTGGACGCGGGAACTTTCGACTCACTCTTGGAAGCCGGAAACATCGTGAAAAACAAAGGACTTTACAGAAAATTTCATCCGATTATCGAAAAGGCGGTTAAGGGGTTCAATGAGGAATTAAAAATTTTAGCGAAAAAGAAATTAACTTAATTTTATATTTTTAAATTTATGCCGCAGGAAAAAGTTAAAAAAATCAAAAAAGCTATCATTGCCGTAGCTGGATCGGGGACCCGGCTTTTGCCGGCTACAAAATCTATGCCCAAAGAAATGCTGCCAATCGTGGATAAACCGATCATTCAACTGGTGGTTGAGGAGCTGGTGGAAGCCGGTATTGAGGATATTATTTTCGTCACGCGCTGGGATAAGAAGTCCTTGGAAGACCATTTTGACCACAGCACCGCCCTGGAAGAAGACCTGAAGAAAAACGGGAAACACGCGGCGGCGGAAGAAATTGAAAAAATCGCCGAAATGGCTAATTTTATTTATGTCCGGCAAAAAGGACCATATGGAAACGGAACCCCGGTATTGTCGGCCGCGAGC
Organism: Patescibacteria group bacterium; assembly: GCA_038063775.1. Classification (GTDB taxonomy): domain Bacteria; phylum Patescibacteriota; class Minisyncoccia; order Moranbacterales; family UBA2206; genus UM-FILTER-42-9. Next base: position 11,061 of record JBBTUK010000020.1, on the reverse strand, counting down.
CTAGTTGACGATGAACCTTTTGTTTTCGCGTTTGGCGATGATCTGGTGAAATCAAAGGTTTCTTTCACCAAACAAATGGTGGAAGATTACGAAAAGCATGGAAACTTGATCATTGGCGCCCAGAAAGTTACGCCGGAAGAGGTCGTCCGCTACGGCATCGTTAAGCTAAAGGAAGGAACAAATCAATTGGAAGACATCGTAGAGAAACCAAGCATGGAAGATGCTCCGTCCCAATTGGCGACATTTGGGCGGTATATTTTAAATCAAGATATCATCAATATTTTAAGAAACACTCCGCTGGGCAAGGGGAATGAACTTTGGATCGCGGATGCGATTAAGACGTATGTGAAGCAGGGAGGGATAGTTTTGGCGGAAGAAGTTAAGGATGGTGAATGGCTAACGACCGGAGACCCGCTGAATTACTTGAAAGCGACGTTTTCTTACGCGCTGGAGCGGGAAGACATCGGTAAAGATTTTCGGAAATTTGTAGATTCGCAGTGCAAAAAATAAATAATCAGAATGAATCCCGTTAGAATTTTGTATCATAATTTAAAAATACAAAACAAGTGAAGCGAAAAGGAACAAGCTACCCAGAGAATAATTAATGTGAAAAATTCTAACGGGATGAAAATTGCGATTCAAGCAGCCGATCTCGACAGTACCAGAATCGACGGTACTCGCGTTTATATTCTCAATCTTCTTAGGTATTTCGGAAAACTGGACCCAACCAGCGAGTTTTTGATTTACCACAAAAACAATTTCAACCCGGAGCTGGTTCCGCCGGATTTTCCCAATTACAAAATAAAAAGAGTATCGTTTCCGTTCTTTTGGACGCAGATCCGCTTTGCTTGGGAAATTTGGAAAGACCAGCCGGATGTGCTGTGGATGCCGATGCAAAATATTCCGTTTTTAAGACGGCGTGATTTAAGAGTAACCATCACCAGCCATGACTTAGCTTATAAATATTTCCCGGAGCATTTCCCCAAAAAAGACTTGCTCAGGTTGAATTTTCTTGGCGGACGGGCCAAGCGCCAAGCAGACAAGATTATCGCCGTATCTGAATCAACCAAAAAGGATATTTTGAAATTTTATCCGGAAATTTCAGAAAGCAAAATAAAAGTTATTTATCATGGGTTTGATTCCGCTCTGTTTTCGCAAGAGCGGAACATTGAAAAGGAAGAGGAGATAAAAAAAAGATTGAAAATCAACGCTGAGTATATCTTGTACTCCGGCGCCATCCAACCCAGGAAAAATTTGGAAATTTTAATTGAAGCCTTCGAAATATTCAAACAAAAGACCGACTCGCCGGTTAAACTGGTTTTGGCCGGCGGAAGAGCCTGGCTCTGGGAAAATATCATAAAAAAGGCTAAAAATAGCCAACTCCGGGCGGATATTATAATGCCTGGAAAGCTCCAATTTGACGATTTGGGACACCTGATGCGGGGGGCAGAGGTGTTTGTGTTCCCGTCATTATACGAGGGCTTCGGGATACCGGTTTTAGAGGCTCTTGCCTCCAGAACCCCGGTTATCGCGGCGGATAATTCCAGTTTGCGTGAGGTCGGGGGCGATGCGATAGTTTACTTTAAAGAAAACGACCCGGACGAGCTGGCAATGAAAATCGGAAATATTTTAGCGGATGAAAATTTGAGGAAAAACTTGGTCGGAAAGGGATTGGAACAAATAAAAAAATTCTCCTGGGAAAAGTGCGCGCGCGTTACTTTGCAGCTCCTCAGAAGTTAATTTTCCCTGGAAATATAGTTTTATACAAAAAGTAAAAAATCAATCCGGCTAGAATCAAAATGAACAAATTCAGTATCAGGCCGGCCTTGAGCAAGCTATTAAAGAGCAAGACGGACAGAACAAGCAGCAAAGCGAGCGCTGTTTTCTGCGGGGAAAATTTCGCCGGGTTCATTTCAAGCTTGACGGAAAAAAAATTGATCGCCAGTATGTCCGCTAAAACGACAATTAGAATTTTATACAGCCCGAGATGAGACGAAACGAGGCCCGGCAGCAAACCCTCTCCGAACAAAGCGATCACGAAAAAAAGAACCAAAATAAACAGCGCGTCATGAAGCAGTTTATACGCGATCAACAATTTATTCCGGCTGATTTTATTGAATTGAAGCCTGGGGAACATATCTGATGATTATTCGATTTATCATATCACGTAAAGTCGCCTTGAGATTGGCGACCGAAACCGTATTTTTAAAGGTTACTTCAAGCGAATCAATCTCACCCGCTTGGCTGAAATTTTGTTTGAATTCATAGTCCTTTCCGAAAAAATTTGCCAGGTTTTCAATCGGCAGTTCGCAGACATAGGTCTGGGCGGCTAAAATCTTTTTCCTGATGGCGCAACGGCTGGAAATTTCCAGCTCCTTTTTTGAAACGATGATCGGATTATTTTTTCCCCATGACACAGCAATATTTGAGGAAGGCAAAAGATGTTTCAGGCCGTCTTGGATTATATAATAGCGATTATCTTCCGCGACAGAAAAAATAGTTCCGTCGGGATGAACACCTTTGATGTTGGTCAATTTCCCTCTCTGATACAGGGAAAGCTCGTCCGCGCTGGCAGGAATGACGCTGTTCCAGTCGTAACCCAGCGCTTCAAAGGTTACCGGGTTGTCAATAGGGAAAAAGTTTTTGCCGCTTATGATATAAACCCCGTCGCCATAAGAAATAAGGGAACCGTCGCTGAAGCCGACCGGATCACCGGCTAACTCGTATTTAGCTAAAAAATCAGCGCTTTTATTGATTGTCTGGCCGGACGAATATTGCGTTAAGAAAACTGCAGCGCTAATAAACTTTTTTAATTTTTGATCCGCTAAAATATGATAATCGTCATTGATTTTGAATAGCGATCCATCCGGGTAATTTTCCGTGCTTTTAATTTCCCGGCCCGGCGGATTGTAGCTCATTTCTTCCGTATCCGCCGCCACGAAAGCACCTGGCGGAAAACCAAACGCGCTTACCGCGTTTATATTTTCGAATTTTCGAAGTTGGCCTACGGAAATTAAATAATAATTACCGTTATTTTTTATTAGCGTGCCATCCTTAAATCCGACCGGTTCGCCTTCCGGATAAAAAAAAGCTTGGTAGGAGCGCCTGACTTCTGCCGCGCCGGATTCGGCCGCGGCAGAATTTCTGCTGAGCGTAAAACTTATGACGGCCTGGGAAAAGTTTCCGACCAGAGCTGTATCAAAATACAAATTTTTGTTTTCCGCGATCTTGCCGTTGCTGAGGGGAATTCCCAGTTCGTTCCGGGGGCTTATGATACTATTGGCGCTGGAATTCGGGTTGGTGAAGTCAAATTCAAATGTCCGGCTGGGAAAAAGGATCAGATAGGAAAAATATAGAGTCCCAAGGAAAGCGCCAAAATAAACGATGGTCTGTAAAAGGTGGTAGGTTTTGCGATCTTTTTTATCCAGAATCGCTTCGTGGGTAAAGTCAAATTTCATTGTTTTTCTGCTAAATAAATCTTACCATAAACGCTGATCTTCTTTTTTTCAGGCAAATAAATTTCTGAAGGCGTCAAATTGCTCTTGTCAGCAAGAATTGAATCTAGGAGAACGGTTTTTATTTCATAATTTTTCTCCGGCGTAAGTTTTTCCAGCAAACCACTTTGCCTGTATAGATCCAGACTGTCATCGGGAATTATTAAAAAAATACCATTAAATTTTGCGCGTTTTATTTTCAAAAAATCATGCGGGTAAAAAAAAAACACGACTTGCTTGCCATAAAGGAAACTCATCGGTCCGGTCATCATCGACCAGTTGTCTCCAGTGGCTTTTTGATCGACAAGAACCAGATCTGACGCGGCAAAATTTTCGCTAATTTTCTCAACCTGAGCTAGCAAATCCTTGTTTGGCGAGAATTTTATATAGGGGGCAAGTGCCAGCAGGTTGGTGAATAGTAGTGTAGCGAAAATAACATAAAAAAGGGTATTTTTTTTCAAAAAATTTTCCAAAAATATTGCGGTATAAAGAATGCTTGCGGGTATGATAGCGAATAAAAATCTGCGAAGCATCCAGGGATGATCCATGGAAATCGCGGGCTGAAGCATGTAAATGAATGTCGGCAAAACAATGAAAAAGGGAATCAGAATGGAAAAATTGCGGCGCTTGAAAAAGTAGATTACCCCGATTATTCCGATCGCGAAAAAGCCCAAAAGGGCATAGACCATAAATATTTTTAGAACAAAAAGTGGCATAAAGATGGAATTTGATCCATCGACGCCCGATGCAAGAAAAAATAACGGTTTGAGGGCGCCTTTTAGTAACGCCGTGTAAGCGCCTATGCTTACTACTATATTTATCCCATACAAAACAACGGCCGCGGCGATCAGAGCCAGGTTGCGCTTGCCAATTTTCACAAAGATCGATTCATTCTGTTTTTTGTTTCGGACTAAAAGAATTGCGAAAGTGACAGCCAAAAAAGCCAGCGCTTCGATTCGGGAAAAAGCTAAGAGGCCCATAGCGGAAAAAAAATAAAAAAAATGGCAACGGTTTTCGTTTTTCAGAAACCGCAGAAATTCATAAATACCGAACCAGAGAAGCATCAGCGCCAGGTTTTCGCTGACTGTAAACTTAAAAAACCATGAGAATACAAAAGATGAGACAATAAAAATGAGGGAAATAAAAGCGGCGCGGGATTTTATGTAATGCCGGGAAACAGCGTAAAAGGAAAGCAAGAAAATAAAAAAAGAAACACCGTTGGCTATGACCAGCCCGTTTAGTCCAAAAATTCCATAAAAAGCCGCCAGCCAGGAAATGTATCCCAGCGGAAATTGCGTTGTCAACTGTCCGTCTCTCGTGTAATCAAATCCGGGAAAGTTCAAAGCCTTGCCCGGGCCGTAAATTTTGAAAAACTCCCTGGAGGCATCCGTTGAAAATTTCAATTGGTGATTTTGCGATAGCCGGATCGCAGCTTCACTAAAAGAGCCTTGATCCCGACCTGAAAAAACGGTCGGGGTCGTATAATAGGAAAAAATGAAAACCGCCAAGAGAGAAAACGCGATAACCAGAAAAGAGAATCGGTTCAGCTCGATCTTTTCCTTATTCAGGACCAATACTATCGAGAAGGTTATGGCACCTAAGAAAAAATAAGCGATAAAAAGGGCATTGTAAAAAATACCCAGCAGTGTTGCGAGGAGTGCTAGCCAGCCAAAACTCAACCAAAAAAGGACGAATATTTCAAAAATTTGGCGATTTTTTAAATGCAATGCGGATTCTTTCATTGCTTTATTATAAAGTCAAAAAGGTCTTTTGCCAAGCAGTTGTTTATGCGGTAAAATAAAATTATGAAGTCTTTTTTTGTTAAAATCGGAAAGGTCACCAATTCAATCAGGAAGGAAGGCGTTTTTCGGGGCGGCCAAAAAGTTGCCGGATATCTTGGTGTTTTTTTGAAATCGCTGGTTGAAAAAAAAACCGGCGACATTCTTTTTATAACCGGCGGGGTGGGGGATAGCGCCCGCTACCGGGCCTTTAATGTTACTGAGGAATTAAACCTGCACGGTCTCAGTGCTTCTGCCGCAATGTCGGACGACCCATTTCTTTTGCGCTACGTGGATAAGTTTAAGGTTTTTATTTTTCATAAAACTATTTTTACGCCGAAAATGGAAAAATTAGTTGAAAAAATAAGAGCGCAAAAAAAAGAAATTATATTTGACGCGGATGATCTTCTTTTCGATCCGAAATATCAGGAAAAAATTGATTATTTTAGAAATACCAATGTGCTGGAAAAAAAATCCTACGAAACTGGCTTGGGAAAGGAAATTTTGACCAATTCGTATGTCAAAACCTGTACCGCTTCAACATCTTTTTTAGCTGACATATTGAGAAACCATGGGAAAAAAGTCTTTATCGTTCCAAATAAACTCTCGGGTGATGATTTAAGAATTACGGAAAAAATACGAGTTGCGCGGCACGAGACGCAATTTTCAGACATAAAAATCGGTTATTTCAGCGGTTCATTCGGTCACAATAAGGATTTCGCTACTATCACAGACGCTCTTATTTCCGTTATGGAAAAATATCCAGCGGTAAAACTTTTTCTTGCGGGTCCGTTGAATATGGAGAGTGCGTTAAACCGATTTAGAGACAGAATTGTGCAGCTGCCTTTCGTTTCGCGGAAAAACCATTTTAAAAATATTTCGGAAGTGGACATTGGCATTGCGCCATTGGAAATCGGCAACCCTTTCTGCGAATCCAAGTCGGAGCTCAAATTTTTTGAAGCCGGAATTTTGGGAGTTCCGACGGTGGCCGTCCGAAATCAAACATTCAATGAAGCGATTATTGACGGCGTTGATGGTTTTTTGGCAAGCTCAACTTTGGAGTGGATTGAAAAAATCGGAAAGCTCATCGAAGATGAAGGCTTACGCAAGACGATGGGAGAAAAGGCGCGCCAAAAATGTCTGAAAAAATATACCAATAAGAACAGCGGCAACGAAGAATATTATAATTATTTAAGATCGGAGTTAAAAAGTTCATCAAGTTCGTAAAGTTTTTAAAGCCAGTTGCTTTATGAACTTGTTACTTTATAAACTTTATAACCCAAACTTTTTATGAAGATTTTAGTCACTGGCGGAGCGGGATTTATCGGCAGCCATCTCGCCAAAAAATTGATGGACAGAAAAGACAAAATCGTAATTATTGATAACTTTAATAATTACTACGACCCGAAGCTGAAATATGACCGCGTAAAAAATATTCTAAAAGGCTATAAATTCAAACTATACAAAGGCGATATCCGCAATTTCACTCTACTGGAAAAAATATTTAAAAAAGAAAAACTCGATAAAGTCGTCCATCTGGCCGCCATGGCGGGGGTTAGAAATTCGCTCCGCAATCCGTTGTTATACGCGGATGTCAATATTATCGGAAGTATCAATCTTTTAGAGCTGGCTGTTAAGCATAAGATCAAAAATTTTGTTTTCGCGTCTTCTTCTTCTGTTTACGGAAACAATAAAAAATTGCCTTTTTCCGAAACCGACAGCGTAGATACCCCCATTTCTCCTTATGCGGCAACAAAGAAGGCTGACGAACTGATCGCTCATGTTTATAACCATATTTACGGCCTGAATATCACTGCGCTGCGCTTTTTTACCGTTTATGGTCCCTGGGGCCGGCCAGATATGGCACTTTTCAAATTTACCGACAGTATAATGCGGGAAAAGCCAATCGAAGTTTATAATTACGGAAAAATGACCAGAAATTTTACCTATGTTGATGATATTGTTTCGGGGACGATAAAAGTGCTTGATAAGTGCAAAGGTTACGGCGTGATGAACATCAGGGGAGACAAGGAAGAAAAATTAACCAGATTTATCGAGGTGATTGAAAAAAACATCGGGAAAAAAGCCAAAAAGAAATTAATGCCAATACAGCCTGGGGATGTTCCCTCAACGGTCGCCGACATCCGCAAGCTTCGAAAACTTGGCTGGAAACCGACCACTCGGATAGAAGTTGGTATAAGGAATTTTGTTGATTGGTATAAAGAATATTATAAAGTAAATAAAAAATAATGGCACAAGTCTGGATTTATGCGATTTTAAGCGTTTTGGCGATCAGCCTCATCTCATTGATAGGGGTTTTTACGCTATATGTGCGCCGTGAAAAATTGGAAAAATTTTTGATTTATTCAGTGAGCCTTTCCGCCGGGACGCTTTTGGGAGACGCGTTCATCCACCTCATTCCTGGAGCCTATGAAAACGCAAAGGAGCCCTTTATGGTTTCCGTTTATATTCTCCTCGGTATTGTCATTTTTTTCATAATGGAAAAATTTTTGCATTGGCAACACTGCCACGAAGCGCATTGCGAGGAGCATCCCCGCCAGTTTTCGTATGTGATTCTGGCCGGCGACACTCTCCATAATTTTATCGACGGATTGATAATTGCCGCGAGTTATCTCGTAAGCATTCCGGTTGGAATCGCCACGACCATTGCAGTCATTTTTCACGAAATTCCCCAGGAAATCGGAGATTTTGGTTCGCTGATTTACGGCGGGTTTTCCAAAATGAAGGCGCTTCTTTTCAATTTTGCCACGGCCTTGACCGCGGTTATTGGAGCCCTCCTAGTTTTATTTGCCAACTCAAACGCGGATAAGCTGACTCAATTTTTAGTCCCGTTCGCCGCTGGCGGATTCATTTATATCGCCACCGC
>JBBTUK010000020.1:0-2802 GCA_038063775.1 Patescibacteria group bacterium | reverse complement strand
TAAAAATTATGAAAGAACTTCAGGAAAAATTGAATGATTTAAAAAACAAACTCCCGCCCTTGCGGGACTATCTTTGACCTGCCCGGAAAGAAAAAAAAGGTCGAGGAATTAGAAAAAGTTTCAAACACTCCCGGATTTTGGAACGACAATCAGCGGGCCTCTCTGCTCATGCGGGAACTCGAGGAGCTTCAGAAGGAAGTGGCCAAAATTAGCGCGCTGGAAAATGAAATCAATGAGCTCATTGAGTTGGTGCAAATTATTTCCCCCGCGGACGGTGGCAATGAAAAGGAGAAAAAAGAAATTGAGGAAAGAACCGGCGAACTGGAAAAAGCGCTAGCCGAGCTGGAGTTCCAGTTGCTTTTTTCGGGCGAATATGACCGCAGCGATGCCATCATCTCTATTCGCAGTGGAGCGGGCGGCGTGGACGCCCAGGATTGGGCTGAAATGCTTCTGCGGATGTATTTACGCTTCGCGGAGCAAAATAATTTTAAAACCAAGATAGATGAGGAGACTCGCGGGCAGGAAGCCGGCATCAAAAGCACCACGCTTGAAATTTCCGGCGCCTATGCCTACGGCAATCTCAAGGGTGAGGCAGGGGTGCATCGCTTGGTTCGTCTTTCGCCTTTTAATGCCAATAGCCTGCGCCAGACATCTTTTGCGCTGGTGGAAGTTCTGCCGGTGATCGCAGAACTAGCGGAAGTTGCGATTGATTCTAAAGATTTGCGCGTTGATGTTTTCCGCTCTTCCGGCCCGGGCGGGCAGGGGGTTAATACGACTGACAGCGCCGTGCGAATAATGCATATTCCAACCGGGTTAATGGCCGCTTCTCAAAATGAAAGAAGTCAGCTGCAAAACAAGGAGCAGGCTATGAAAATTTTAAAAGCCAAACTGCACAAAAAATATCTGGAAGAAAAAGAAAGAAAAAGACTTGAATTAAAGGGCGAGCATGTTTCGGCTGAATGGGGAAGCCAGATCCGCTCCTACGTTATTCATCCCTATAAACTGGTAAAAGACCACCGGACAAAATTCGAAACAACTGATGTGGAAAACGTTTTAAACGGCAATATCGAAAACTTCATTGAAGCATATTTGAAAAACTTGAAAAAATAAGGTATAATAACCCAAGAGAAATTAAGCTGCTGAAGAATAGCAATTTTTGCCGCCAATCATAGGAAATTTTTCAGTAATCTCCAAAACACAAAAACAAATTTATGATTCGTTTTGATCAAGTTTCAAAAATATACAAAGGCGATTTTTCCGCCCTGCAAGATGTCAATCTAGATATCAGAGATGGTGAATTCGTTTCCATTGTCGGAGCCAGCGGAGCCGGAAAGTCAACTTTACTCAAACTTATTTACGCTGAAGAAATGCCGACCAGCGGAACAGTTTATTTTGAGGATATTCCGACTTCAAGCATAACGCGTCGCAAGCTGCCGTTTTTCAGAAGAAGCATCGGCACTATTTTTCAGGACTTTAAATTGCTGCATCGGAAAACAGCGTTTGAAAACGTGGCTTTCGCGCTGGAAGTGTCCGGCGTACCCCAGGTTGAAATAGATGAAAACGTTCCGCAAATTCTGGAAATCGTCGGGTTGGGAAGCAAGATTGACAAATATCCCTACCAGTTAAGCGTCGGAGAACAGCAGAGAGTATCTTTGGCTCGGGCTCTTATCCACCGGCCGAAAGTGATTGTCGCCGACGAACCGACTGGCAATCTCGACCCGGTTTCCTCCTGGGAAATCGTGAAATTACTGCTCAAAATTAACGAGCTCGGAACAACCGTTGTCCTGGCCAGTCACGACAAATACGTCATTGATAAGGCGGGGAAAAGAGTGGTTGTCATGGAAGACGGTAAAATCATCGATGATTCTGAAAAAGGTAAATATAAATTGGCTTAACATAAAAATTTATGTTTTTAACAATCACGCGGACATTCAAAGCGGCTCTGAAAAGTTTCATCCGGAACAGCTGGCTGAGCATTGGCACTTCCGGCATTCTTATGCTTTCCCTATACGTAATCGGCATATTGATCCTGATAACATTTGCTTCCAATTCCATTTTGCGAAATATCCAGCAAAAAGCCAGTATCAGCATTTATTTCAAACCTGACGTCGAGGAAAATGCCATCAGTCAGATAAAAAAGGACCTGGAGGAGGATACGGACATCCAGTCGGTGGAATATATTTCAAAGGAAAAAGCGCTGGATGACTTCAAGCGTAACAACGCCGGCGAACAAGTAATCCTCGATTCTCTCAAGGAGATAGGCGACAATCCGCTGCTTTCATCTCTTGTCATCCGGGCAAAAGATCCAAATCTCTACCAAAAAATTTATGATTCGGTCAACCAGACCAGCTTCAAAGATGAAATGAGCCGGATTAACTACGGAAAAAATAAAGAAATTATAAATAAGCTGAATACGCTGATCAATTCCGTCAAAAAGATCGGGCTAATCCTTGAAATCTTGCTCATCGTAATTTCAGTTTTAATAATATATAACGCCGTCCGTCTTTCGATATACAGCCGGCGCTTCGAGATTGAAGTAATGCGTCTGGTAGGCGCGTCCAATGCTTTTATACGGCTGCCATATGTATTCGAGGGCATCCTTTACGGCACTATCGCTTCCCTTATTTCCATGCTTCTGTTATTTTTGACTGTCCGATCTGTTTCTCCCTATGTCTCGGCGGTCGCACCGGCGACCAACGTGACCTATTTCTATTTAAGCAGTTTTTGGAAGCTTTTTGCCCTGCAATTTTTCGGCGGAATATTCATTGGGGTAGGTAGCAGCTGGATCTCAATGCGGAAATA
>JBBTUK010000019.1:15167-17167 GCA_038063775.1 Patescibacteria group bacterium | reverse complement strand
ATCTTGAGCCGCTGACCTACGCGGAAATTTTTGTGGCCAAAGGGAAAGGCATGGGGAAAATCACCAGTTCCATCGTAATTGACAACCTTCCCGGGTTAAAAGCTGATCTGGATTCGCTCAGTAACATTTTCTACTCTTTTGGTATTTTAGAAAAAATTATCTCTGAGCAGGAGGAGGATAGAGCGGTTTTTTGCTTACTACTGGAATATCTGCAAAGTGCTGAAAAAATAAGCGCCCAAGCAGCGGATAAATATAAAAAGGACATTTTGATGATAGGTTTTTTATTTAAGCTTTTAGCGGAGGCAGGCTATCGTTTTGAGGTGGAAAAATGTGTGCTGTGCGGTAAAAAACTCAAGCCGGAAAAAAACTATTTCAGCGCTGCCCAAGGCGGAATTTTATGCGTAAATTGCGCCGAGGGAGAACGGAGAAAAATTGTTATTGAAAATGAATCAATAAAATTTATCAGAATATTTTTAAAAAATAAAATTGAAAATTTGGTAAAACTGAGCGCGGACCGGAAAAATACTCGCAATTTGCAGGCGGTTATGAAAGAATTTTTAGATTGGGTTGTTAAATAAGAACCCAGTTGATTAAAAGCCTTATTTTTGATAAACTGGAGTCAAAATAAACATATAAATAAAACAACAAAAAATGTCGCTGGCAGATATAAAAAACAAACTATATAAAAAAGATAAGGACAAAGACTTATCCGAGCACGATAAAAGCGAATACGACGCTACAACAGCTTCCGACAATGCGGGCAAGGGCAAGTTTTCAGTCATTAACGCCTGGGAAGAAAAGGAAGCGGGATTTGGCAAAGAACAAAAAAAAGCGATAGCCTTCGGTTTAGTTGCGATAATCGGAATTTTGTTTGTCGTCGGGGGCGCAGTTGGACTCTATAAATTCAACCAAAGCGCTTTCGGAGAAGAAAAAGTTTCCATAACCATCAGCGGGCCAAAAGAATCCAGAAGCGGGGACGTGATGACTTATGAGGTGTCTTACAAAAATAATAATCGAGTTTCTCTCAAAGAAGCTGTTGTGCGGCTTAATTTTCCTGATAATTTACGGCCGGAAGACAATCCAAATTTCATTTCGGAGAGCCCCAGCAACGGCAGATTTGATCTGGGCGAAATAAACAAATACAGCGAAGGAAAAATCATTTTTCGCGGCAAGGCCTTTAGCCCCACTGGAAGCCTTATTTACATAAAAGCCGAGTTAGGCTACAAACCTTCCAATTTCAACAGCCAGTTTGTCTCCAAGCATCAGATTGGCGTTAATATTATTTCTTTTCCGGTAATTCTGGAAGTTCTGGCTCCTTTGAAATTATCCAGCGGAGACGCGCTGGATTATCTGATAAGCTATAAAAATACCAACGAAGAAGATTTTGAAAATGTAAAATTAAAAATTGAATATCCGGAAGGCTTTACTTTTTCCAAGGCGAATCCGAGAGCTTCGGAGAGCAATAATATTTGGTATGTCGGGCATGTTTCCAAGGGACAGGAGGGAAAAATAGTAATCAGTGGAAAACTGGAAGGGGCGCGCGACGAAGTTAAGGTTATCCGGGCGGACATCGGATCATCGGCCGGAGAATTTTTGAGCTATAACAAAGAAAGCGCGGCGACTAAAATCGGAGCCTCACCTTTATTTATCTCCCAGCGCGTGAATGGTTTGACCAACTTGACCGCCAATGCCGGCGGTACGCTGATATTTGAAATAGATTACAAAAATGAAGGAACTATCGGTTTGAAGGATGTTATTATAACGGAAAAAATAGACAGTCCGGCCTTGGATTATACAAAATTGAGCCTGGATAACAAGGGCGCCTACGATCCTTCCAATAAAACGATAACCTGGAAAGCATCCGATTATAAAGAGTTAGCCCACCTTGAACCGGGAAGGGAAGGAAAAGTGATTTTTAACATTAAAGTCAAAGATGTTATTCCGGTCGAAACCGCCAATGACAAAAATTTTGTCATTTCCAGCATCGCTAAAATAGACAG
>JBBTUK010000019.1:0-15067 GCA_038063775.1 Patescibacteria group bacterium | reverse complement strand
AAATTACGGACAAAGAGCGGAGAAATAAACTCTCCGTTTTTTATGCCTGACGCGACGCGCGGCTTTGCCAGGTCGCTCGGACAAAAGGACCTCATAGAGGCGGGCGTCGGTCCAATGGTAGTGAATACCTACCATCTTTACCTTCAACCGGGGATGGAAATCATCAAAAAAGCTGGCGGGATAAATAAATTTATGAAATGGAGCGCGCCTTTGCTTTCCGACTCCGGCGGCTACCAAGTTTTTTCTTTGATCCACAAAAATCCCGAGATGGGAGAAATCACGGATGAAGCCGTGATATTCAGGTCTCCGCTGGACGGTTCAAAGCATATTTTAACTCCGGAAAAGGCCATAGAGATCCAGTTTGACTTAGGTGTGGATATGATGGTTGTCCTAGACGATCCGCCGCCTAATCACTATTCTAAAGAAAAAATAAAATCCGCAGTTGAAAGAACTATAAAATGGGCTGAGCGATGCATGATCGAATACAAGCGGCAACTTAAGGCTAGAAAAATAAGCAAAAAAAACAGGCCCTTGATATTTTGTGTTATCCAAGGAGGCGAGCACTTCGATTTAAGAAAAAAATGTGTCGAAGAACTTATAAAAATTGGTTTTTCCGCCAAAGGCGGACCAGCCTTGAGCTGGGACGGTTATGGGTTCGGCGCGCGCCATCTGGACGGCGAAGGAAATTTCATGGGGGAAATATTAAAGTTTACCGCAGAGCTGATTCCGAAAAATTCTCTGCGCTTTGCGCTGGGTATCGGTACGCCAGAAGACATTGTCAGATGCGCGAATCTCGGTTGGGATATGTTCGATTGCGTCATTCCGACACGCGAAGGCCGACACGGGCGTCTTTTTATTTGGAAAAAGAAAGATATACAAAAAGCCAGTTTTTATGAAACAATTAACATAAAGAACAGCAAGTTTAAGCAAGATTTTTCGCCAGTGGACAAAAAATGTAGTTGTGAGCTTTGCAAAAATTATACCAAGGCCTATCTGGCGCACCTTTTCTCCATAAAAGAACCGCTGGCGATGCGGTTGGCCTCCATTCACAATCTCAAATTTTATTTAGAATTGATGGAGAAAATCAGGAATTGTTAATTTTTTTAAGTAAGCCAAGGGACTTGACCCTGTAGTGAATTTTCGGCAGTTCCGCCAAGGTGGGCTAAATATACAAGGAAGAATAAAAAGAAATTTTACTTAAATAGATATCCAGTAGATATTACCCGGATATTATTACAAAAGCCTAAAATCTACTACGGGGTTGACTTTCTTTTAAAAATGGTGTAAAGTGCTTAAACTAAATAGCTTTTTTACAACTTTATATAATACTAGGAGGTTACAAAATGAGCTCACCGCTTATTTTTCCTTGCAAGGAGCCGATAATTGCCATGGCTTCAACCATCTACAATGGCGACATGAAACTGACTTCCAATGGCGGAGCCGACAATCGAAATAAGTTCATGAAATATTTGTATGTGGCGATTCCCGGAGCAGAACTGTTCATACCGACAGTGGTTCACGGAAACAATATAATGATTTTGAATGAGAAATCCAGCGTTAATTTCAGAGAAAAAGTGGATGGACTGATTACCTCAAGAAAAGGCATATTTATAGGGATAACTTATGCCGATTGCCCTTCCGTTTTGCTTGCGGGAGAAACCTCCGGAAAAAATCCAGTCATTGCGGCTATTCATGCCGGCTATCAAGGAGTTACGAAAAAAATTATCCTTAAGGCTGTAAGAAAAATGGCGGAGGAAATGGAAGTTCGCAGGAAAACCCTGAGGGCCACTATCGGGCCTTCAATATGCGGAAAATGTTATGAATTTGGAGAATCTGCGTTAAGCTTATTCAGAGAATATCCCAAGCACTACGTAAAAGAAAAAGGCGACAAATCTGGAAAATACCTCGTTGATCTCAAGGGGATCATTGGGGATCAGCTCCGTATGAGCGGGGTTCGGCATGTTTATACATCACCGGAATGTACCTATGAAACTTCCCATCTTTTTTCTCAACGGCGGGACAGGAAAGATCCCATAGAGGCGGGAATAACTATCATCGGAATAAAAAAGTGGTAAAGAAGATTTATTCGGAGCCCGGCCAAGAAATTTTTGGTCGAGCTTTTTTATTTGACCCCGTAGTAGATTTTCGGCTTCTTATGAATTTAGTCCCGCCAGGCGAGGCTGGTCCGCCTGGACTCGGCGAGGCTGGCCGAAAATTCACTACAGGGTTGACCGATAACAGAATTAAAGTTAAATTGTAAAAACTATGGCAAAGAAAATTGAACTCTTGGCGCCAGGAGGTAGTCGGGAAAAGATGAAATACGCTTTTGCCTATGGCGCTGACGCGATTTATGTCGGACTCCCTGATTTTTCTTTGCGCGTCCGGATAAATAATTTCACGCCTGGATCTATAGCGGAGGCAGTTAAATATGCCAAAGCGAGAAAGAAAAAAATTTATGTGACGCTCAATATCTACGCGCACAACCGTCATCTTAAAGAAATAAAAAAGCATCTAAAATTTCTAAAAAAATTGAAAATTAACGGCGTGATCGTGAGCGATCCAGGAATAATCATGCTTGTCAAAAAATATCTGCCAAAAACAGAAATTCATCTTTCGACCCAAGCCAACACTACCAATTGGCAGGCGGTAAAATTTTGGGCCGAGCAGGGCGTAAAGAGGGTCATTTTAGCGAGAGAAGTGACTTTGGCAGAAATCAAGGAAATCAAAAAAAATGTGCCGGAAATGGAACTGGAATATTTCGTTCACGGTGCCATGTGCATGAGCTATTCCGGGCGCTGCATTTTGAGCAAATGGATGACCGGCCGAAGCGCCAATTTGGGCGATTGCTCTCAGCCATGCCGGTGGCGTCACCACCAAATTAAAAGTTCAAAATTAAAAGTTCAAAATGAAGTAAAAAACACTTTAGAATCGAGCGTTGCTGATGATACGGGGAAATTTATAATTGACCTGGAAGAAGACCAGCACGGAACATATTTTTTCAACAGCTACGATCTTAATCTTTTGGAATATGTAGATAAATTGGTCGAGGCGGGGATTGATTCGCTGAAAATTGAAGGCAGAGCCAAGAGTATTTATTATGTTGCAGTTGTTGTGAAAGCTTATCGGAAGATTTTGGATGCTTTGAATAAAAAATTATCCAAGCAAAGAATAAGAAAGATTGTGCTGGAACAGAAAGCGGAATTGGATAAGCTGGAAAATCGGGGTTACACCATCGGCTTTTTGTTTGGCGGGGAGCCAGCGCATAATGTGACTGGCAAAAAGCCTAAAAGCTTAGTCAAATTCGTCGGGGAAGTAGAAGGTACGAAAGGCAAGATGAATATCGTTCGCGTGCATAATGAAATATTTATGAAAGACAAAATGGAAGCACTTGATCCGGAAAATATTTTTCCGGTAAAAATAAAAAAAATTTACAACCATAAAATAGAAGAAACGAAAGAAGCCCACGGCGGACATGATAAAAGATACTTTTTTCTCCTCGATAAAATATTGAAAGAAAAAACATTATTAAGGAAAGTCTCATAAAATTTGACATTTTCAGGTGGTTTTCGTATAATTAGATCACAATGAATATCTTCGGCTATGAAGGGAGATTGGCGCCCCGGAGCTGAAGAAGGAAAGAGCCCTCGCCTTGGCGGGGGAAAACAGGTGGAACCACGGGTTTTTGAAAGCTCGTCCTGAATATGTAATTTTATTATATGTTTGGGATGAGCTTTTTAATTTTTTAATTTAAAAAATATGCCCAGTAGTGAAATTTCGACCAAGTCCTGTAAGGACTTAAGGCTGGGTAAATAAAGTTAGTAAAAAATAATAATTAACAAATGGAATCTCGATAGTTTAGATTAGAATAATAAACTGTCGAAATTCTACTACTGGGTATGACCAACAAAAAAACACTAACCATGGATAAAATCGTGTCGCTTTGCAAAAGGCGGGGGTTTGTTTTTCCGGGCTCGGAAATTTACGGCGGCATGGCCAATTCATGGGATTATGGTCCTTATGGAACAGAGCTCAAAAACAATATAGCCAAAACTTGGTGGAAAACTTTCGTTCAAAAACGCGATGATATGATCGGACTGGATTCAGCCATTATCACTAATCCAAAAGTCTGGGTTGCGTCCGGGCATGTCGCGGGCTTCAATGATCCGCTGGTCGATTGCAAGAAATGCAAAATCAGGCATCGGGGAGATAAATTGCTTGAAGGTAAGATAGGAGTCGAAGAGACCACCAAGATTAAATTGGAGGAAATCGGTGCAAAAATGAATGAATTAAAAATTCCATGTCCCGATTGTGGCGCCGTAGACTGGACGGATGCCAGAAAATTCAATTTGCTATTTGAGACTCAGATCGGAGTCTTGGCGGATGCCAAAAATATCGCTTATCTTCGGGGTGAAACCGCCCAGGGAATATTCATCAATTTCAAAAATATTTTGAACACCATGCGGCCGAAAATACCTTTCGGCATCGCCCAGGTTGGCAAGGCTTTTAGGAATGAAATTACTCCCGGGAACTTTATTTTTCGCACCAGAGAATTTGAACAGATGGAAATTGAATATTTTATCGAACCTCCCAAGAAGGAAAAAGACTGGCGCGGACCCTTTGAAAATTGGCAAAATGAGATTAAAAGATTTTTCAAGGAAGATCTGGGGCTCTCTGATGAAAATATGCGCTGGAGGAGACATGACGATAATGAAAGATCTTTTTATTCTAAAGATACCTATGACGTAGAATATAACTTTCCGTCGCTTGGCTGGGGAGAACTTCATGGCTTTGCCTATCGCACCGATTATGACTTAAGTCAGCACATAAAGCATTCTGGAGCTGACCTTACTTATGTAGATGAAAAAGGAAACAAGTATGTCCCGCATTGTATCGAGCCGTCGTTCGGCCTGACCCGGACATTACTGGCTGTTTTAGCCGAGGTTTATATGGAGGAAACCATTAAGGATACAAACGGAAAAGAGGAAGTCAGGACGGTTATGAAATTCAAACCAGAATTGGCGCCCATAAAGATCGCGGTGTTTCCTCTGGTAAAAAACAAGCCCGAATTGGTTGCCAAAGCCCGGGAAACTTACGAAAGCCTGAAACCGTTTTATATGTGCGAATTTGACGACAATGGTAATATTGGGAAACGCTACCGCCGGCAGGACGAAATCGGTACCCCGTATTGTATTACCGTAGATTACGATACACTGGAAAAAGGAGATGTGACGGTGCGCGATAGGGACACGATGAAGCAGGATAGGGTGAAAATTGAAGAGCTGAAAAGCTATTTTGCCGACAAGGGATTAACTATTTGTTAAATTAAAATTTATGAATATACAACAAATCTATAAACTGGCCATTGAGCTCGGAATCAAAAACGACTTTCGGCCAAAAGCGCAAATCCAGAAGCAACTAAAAAGAATAAAGGAAAAATACGAAAAATTGTCCAAAGAGCATAAAGAAGTTTTTGATTTGGAAAAATTAATAAGCCCCTATTCCGATACGAGGATCCATTTTGACAATGGAATAAAAAACGTCAAAAGAATCATGGTTGGGATTGACATAGACAGCGCGGATATGATGGTCGCCAGATATTTAAGCAATCATAATCCGAAAGATCCCATTGATCTGGTCATCAATCATCATCCGATCGGGAAAGCCCTGATGGATCTTGGAGATGTTATGCATCTGCAAGCGGATGTCTTATCCCAGTACGGGGTTCCCATAAACATTGCCGAAAGCCTGATGAAAATCAGAATTAGCGAGGTAAGCCGCGGAGTAAACCCGGTTAACAGCTTCAGGGTAATTAACACGGCAAAAATTTTAGGCATTAGCCTGATGAATGTTCATACTCCTGCGGATAATCTAGTAGCCCAATTCGTCAAAAGAAAAATAGAAAAAGATAAGCCGGAATATGTCGGGGATATCTTAAAATCACTTTTGGAAATTCCGGAATACAAGGAGGCAGCTAAAATGGGTTTTGGACCCGTGTTGTTTACTGGTACGGAGGACAATCGGGTGGGAAGAATAGCTTTTACGGAAATCACCGGCGGAACTGACGGCAGCCCAAAAATTTATGAAAAAATGGCAGTGGCTGGAATCGGTACCGTTATTTCTATGCATCAAAGCGAAGAACACCGAAAAGAGGCGGAAAAGGCGCATATAAATGTGATTATTGCTGGGCATATTTCTTCTGACTCAATAGGAATGAATTTGTTTTTAGACGAGCTGGAAAAGAAAAAGATCAAAATATTGCCGACTTCAGGGCTGATAAGATACAGTCGAAACAAGCGCAAAAAATAATTATGCACTACAAAAAAATAAAATTATCGAACGGACTTAGGATAATTCTGGCGCCGATGCAGGAAACCCAAACGGCGACCGCTTTGGTCATGATAGGGGTCGGTTCGCGCTATGAAAAAGAAAGTGAAGCGGGACTTTCCCATTTTATCGAACACATGTTTTTCAAGGGCACCAAAAAAAGGCCGACAACGCTTCACATCTCCGAAGAAATGGATGCTATTGGTGGGGAATTCAACGCTTTCACATCCAAAGACGTGACGGCCTATTACGCCAAAGCCGATTCCAAGCATCTTAAAACGGCTCTGGATGTCATCGCGGATATATATTTGAACTCAAAGATGGACTCGCTTGAAATTGAAAAAGAAAAAGGCACGATCATCCAGGAAATAAATATGCGCGAAGACAATCCAATGGGCGACGTAGGTGATGTTTTTGAAAAACTGCTGTATAAAAAAAATTCACTAGGCCGCTATGTGATCGGTTACAAAAAAACCGTCGCTTCGTTCCAGCGGAAAAATTTTATGGACTATCTGAAGCGGTTTTATGTCGCCAATGACACAGTTATCTCTGTGGCGGGAAAATTCAATGAGAAAGAAGTGATGTCCCAGCTGAAAAAATATTTCCGTCGCATGAAAAAAGGCAAAAAGCCACCTTTGCGAGGAATCGCGGAAAAACAAAAAAGTCCCGAGGCGAAAATCAAATTCAAAAAAACCGATCAAACGCACTTTATTTTGGGGAATCGGGCTTATCCTGAAAATCACAAGGACCGGTTTGTCTTGGCGCTCCTGTCCATAATTTTGGGCGGAAACATGAGCAGTCGCCTTTTCATCGAAATCCGGGAAAAAAGAGGGCTGGCTTATTATATCAGGACAAATGTTGACGCTTATCAGGATTGTGGTTATCTCGCAACGCAAGCGGGGGTAGAGCACAAGAATTTCGCCTTGGCGGTCAAAACAATTCTCTCTGAATACAAAAAGATTGCCACGGAAAGGGTAGCCGAAAAAGAGCTCCAAATGGCCAAGGATTATATCAAGGGGAGAAGCGTTATGGGGTTGGAATCATCGAACGAGGTAGCTATGTTTTTCATCACCCAGGAAATCAGGAAACAGAAGATATTGACGATCCAGGAAATATTCCGGCGCATTGACAAAGTTACGCCATCGGACATACTAAGGGTAGCGGGGGATATTTTCCAGTCGAATAAGCTGAATTTAGCCGTAATCGGCCCCCATAAAAGCAAAAAAGATTTGGAAATATTGCTAAAAATTTAGGATAATTGTTTCCGAAAATTATGGAAAAAAGGCAAATAGACATTTCAACAGGGATAATTTTCAGGGCGATTTTAATAATTCTAGCGCTTTGGTTTTTGTATTTAGTGAGAGATGTTATCGCGCTTATCTTCGTTTCTATCCTTATTGTTTCCGCCATTGATCCCGCGGTTGACTGGATGCAAAAGAAAAAAATTCCAAGGTCTGTCGGAGTTTCAATAATCTACTTATTCATACTTGCGGTTATCAGTTTATCGGTTTCTTTCCTGATTCCGCCGCTGGTGGAACAATTCCGGGATTTTTCCCAAAAAATACCCCAATTTTCGCAGGCACTGTCCGGCTTTACAGATGATTTAAAGATTTTTTTCGGGAATGAAAATGTTGTAGGCGGGCAACAAGCCATCTCGGGATTTGGCAGCGAATTTTCCTCTTTGTCGGGTAAAATTTTCACAAGAACGGTCGGATTTTTTTCAGGTTTTATTTCGGTCATAGTTATTCTGGCCATGGCTTTTTATATGGCGGTAAAGGAGAACGGCATAAAGAATTTTATTGTTTCCGTGACCCCGGAAAAACACAAACAATACGCCGCGCATTTAACTGAAAGAATAAAGATCAAGATGGGCAGATGGATGCAGGGGCAGCTTGTTCTTATGGTGATAATATTTGCCTTGGATTTTATAGGCCTGTCGCTTCTCAAAGTTCCCTATGCTTTGGCACTGGCTCTTTTTGCCGGAATTATGGAAGTCGTTCCATATCTTGGACCGATTATTTCGGCTTTTCCCGGAGTAATTTTGGGATTTACCATCTCTCCTTTCACCGGTTTTATGGCCATTTTGCTCTATTGGCTGGCCCAGCAGTTTGAAAATTATGTAGTTGTTCCGCAAATTATGAAAAAAGCCGTCGGACTTAATCCCATCACGGTCATTGTGGCGCTTTTGATTGGCATAAAACTTGGCGGAATTTTCGGCGCGATTCTGGCTATTCCTATTGCTGCTGCCGTAGGAGTGGTCACGGACGACTTTATGAAAGAAAATCCAGCGGCGTAAGATAAGGAAACAAAAACCTTCCCGCATAGCGGGAAGGTTTTTTTATATCACTTATATCAAAAGAAAGATCACAGCTATGACCGAAAACAGCAGATCGTTACGGGCATTTTTCAGGCTAAATACTATCTCCTTAGGATGAAAAAATTCATGAACCCGCTTATGAAAATCATAAAGCGATTTGAGTATTTTTAAATTAGTTTTCCAGTATAAGAAAGTAAGTAAATCGGGAAACATGGAAAAAAATGATCCGATTAAAATATTTTTTATTTCAGGTAAACCCGAATTGCTGAAATAAACATAGGTAAAAATAGTAAAAAATCCAATAAATAAATCCAGCGCAACTTTCCAGGCATTGCCCTTCAGTTTGGAATTTTCATCAATATAATCACCATGGCGGAAAGAATCTAAAACATAATGAGTAACTAAGGAGACGGGAATTATCACCAGCGGGTTACTGATGTTTTTTCCGATTACGGCGCCGACTAAAGCATGAGTGGTTAAGATCATAAAAAAGTGGCTTGTGGCAATTCAGCTACTTTGTGGTAACCGGACCACTACAGGATTGAAAAATAGCCGTATTTAAGTTAAGATTAATCCATGCCCGGTAGTGAAATTTTGACCAATTTTCTCCGGGAAAAAATTTGTCTTAAATAAGTCAAAATTCTACTACCGGGTATGGATACAGGCATATTATACATTGTTGCTACTCCCATTGGCAATCTGGAGGATATCACCTTTCGGGCAATAAAAACACTAAAAGAGGCCGATTTGGTCGCCTGCGAAGATACTCGGGTTACCCGGAAGCTTTTAGATCGTTACGGTATCAAAAAACCGGCCATCAGCTATTTTCAGCACTCAAAATTGGCTAAAATAAGCCAAATAATCAGTAGTCTAAAAACCGGCAAGAATGTAGCACTAGTGACGGATGCTGGCACCCCGGGCATTTCCGACCCGGGAAACAAGTTGGTGGAAGAAGCGGTTAGAAATAATATTCATGTTACACCTATTCCTGGCCCATCCGGGCTGACCGCTCTTGCGAGTGTGGCTGGAATCGACATGCAGCGTTTCATTTTTCTAGGCTTTCCTCCGCACAAAAAAGGCAGAGAAACTTTTTTTAAAGAAGTAGTCGCTTCTAAATATCCGGTAATCTATTTCGACTCCGTGTACCGCGTCATAAAAAATCTGGAGCTCTTGGAAAAAATAGCTCCGGGAAAAAAAGTAATTCTCGGCCGCGAACTGACAAAAATGTTTGAAGAAATTGTGCGGGGAACGGTGGAGGAGTGTTTGGAATATTTTGAAAAAAATAAGAGTAAGATAAAAGGAGAGTTTGTAGTAATTGTTTATTAAGATATGAAGAAAAAGTTTTATATCACAACTGCCATAGATTATGTGAACGCCAAGCCGCATATCGGCCATGCCGTGGAAAAAGTCCAAGCGGATGTTTTGGCGCGGTGGCATCGCTGTATTCTAAAAGACGAGACATATTTTTTGACGGGGACAGATGAAAATGCTTTGAAAAATGTCCAGAGCGCAAGAAAAGCCGGCAAAAGCGTGAAGGAATTCATAACTGAGAATTCAAACAGTTTTGAGGCGCTCGGAAAATTGCTGAATCTGTCTTTTGATCAGTTTATTCGGACTACCGAAAAAAAGCATTTTGAAGGGTCTCAAAAATTTTGGCAGGCGTTTAAAAAAGAAGATGTTTATAAAAAGAATTACGAGGGACTTTATTGCATAGGTTGCGAAGAATTTAAAATGGAGAAGGATCTGATGGACGGCAAATGTCCGGAGCACCTGACCGGGCCGGAACGGGTAGAAGAAGAAAATTATTTTTTTAAACTTTCCAATTATCAAAAAAAACTTGGAGAACTCATAAGCCAGGATGTTATCCAAGTAATCCCCAATTACAGAAAAAATGAGGTTTTGAGTTTTATCAAACAAGGACTAGAGGATTTTTCCATTTCTCGTTCCGTCAAAAGAGCGGAAAATTGGGGCGTGCCGGTCCCGGGGGATGACAGTCAAATAATGTATGTCTGGGTGGATGCACTTTCTAATTACATCACGGCTTTGGATTTTGCTACGGACGGAGAATTATACAAGAAATTTTGGGAAGAAGGCGGAGAAAGAGCGCATGTCATCGGGAAAGGCATTTTGCGTTTCCATGCTATTTATTGGCCGGCCATGCTCCTGTCGGCCGGGTTGCCGGTTCCAACTAAGGTGCTGTCGCATGAATACCTGACAATCAATGGCCAAAAATTGTCTAAAACGCTAGGAAATATAATTAATCCCGAAGAACTGGTAGAAAAATTTGGGACGGACGGGGCTAGATATATTTTGCTTTCTTCGCTTCCTTACCACAGCGATGGCGATATTTCCTGGGAAAAAATGACCGAAAAATATAATGCAGATCTGGCGAATGGAATTGGCAATCTTGTTTCGCGAGTTGTGAAGCTTGCGGAGAATTTAGATATAAAAAATCCGGCAGTAGATAAAGATTACGTTCCTGATGACAAATTTAAGGAATTGGTGGGCAAGGGTGATTTATATGGAGCGCTGGAACACATCATCGGTTTGGTGCGCGAAGCCAATAAATATATAGAAGACAACAAACCATGGGAGCTGGCGAAAAATGACGGGAAAAAATTCAAAAAAGTAATGGAAAAACTTTTGGTAGATCTAGGCGCAATCTCCTTTTTGTTGGAACCTTTTTTACCGGAAACCGCTGAAAAAATAAAAAAATCCCTGGAAAATAAAAAAACAGAGATTTTATTCCAACGCATAAAATAGGAAAATACTTCAATACTACCAAGTATTGAAGTATTTATTATATCAATTTATGTATATTGATACTCACGCGCATATTAACTTCAGGGCTTTCAAAGACGACGGAGAAGAAGTGCTTCGCCGTTCTCTTGATAATGGCGTACAAATGATTAATGTCGGGTCGCAATATTCAACCAGCGTCCGGGCCGTAGAATATGCCCGTAAATTTAAAACAGGCGTTTGGGCGGCGGTCGGTGTCCATCCGGTGCATCTCCAAAGAAGAATCATTGAGTATAAAGATGACAATGAACTTCAGCCATCGGAGATAAAAACCAGTGGGGAGGACTTCAATTCCAGCGCCTACCTGGAATTGACGCACGACCCAAAAGTAGTGGCCATCGGGGAGGTGGGACTGGACTATCACCACTTTGAGGGGGGTGGCGACATTGAAATTTTAAAGAAAAATCAAAAAAAAGTTTTTATAAAAGCGATAAGCGTGGCAAACGAGGCGGGTAAGCCGGTTATCATCCATTGTTGGGACGCATATGAAGATCTTTTGGAAATAATCCAAAAATACCCAGTCAATAAAAAAGGAGTTGTCCATAGTTTCATCGGTGGATATAAAACAGCCAAAAAATTCATCGGGCTTGGCTATAAAATTGGACTCAATGGAATCATCACTTATTCCGAAAGTTATGACCGCTTGATGAAAGAACTTTCTTTGGAGGATATTCTTCTAGAAACTGATTGTCCATATCTCACGCCTGTTCCCAAAAAAGGTGAAAGAAACGAACCCACCTTCGTGAAATACGTAGCCGAAAAAATCGCTCAAATAAAGGAAATTCCGGTGGAAGAAGTAGAAAAAATTACAACTGAAAACGCCAGAAACCTGTTCAGTTTATAATTACCACAAAAAATTTAAAAGCATTGACTTTTTTGAAAAATCGGGCGAAAATATCTTAGGGGGTAATAAATTTTTCACCTCCACACCAATTTATATTTTGTTGAAATAAATTGGACAACGGGGGACAGAGAACATTAAGAGGCTAATTGGTGTGGGGGTAAAATGTCAGAAAACAAAAATAATTCTAGTGCGCCCTGGTGGCAACCGGGAATGATTCTATTTGCCAGACTTAGCGGGTGGATAGGCATCCCGATCATAATCGCCTTATTTGTCGGCAAATGGCTGGACAAAAAATACGACACGGAACCGTGGCTGTTTTTATTAAGTGTCGGATTCGCTTTTATTTTTTCTTCCTACGGGATTGTGCGCGATTCGCTAAGAGAGATGAAAAGGATTGAAAAGGAAGAGAAGGATAAAAAGAAAAATTTATAAATCATTATGTCTGTAAGCGCCGAGCAACTGAATACTGAAGAAGTACCACAAACCAAGGTTCAACATGAGGCTACTCTTTTTGCCGAGCCGATTTTCCATTTGGGAAAATTTACTGTGACCAATT
Organism: Patescibacteria group bacterium; assembly: GCA_038063775.1. Classification (GTDB taxonomy): domain Bacteria; phylum Patescibacteriota; class Minisyncoccia; order Moranbacterales; family UBA2206; genus UM-FILTER-42-9. Next base: position 2,227 of record JBBTUK010000019.1, on the reverse strand, counting down.
CTCTTTTAAACAGCTGGATGGCTGTTTTTGTTTTGGTTATTTTCTTCGTGCTGATTAGTAAAAAAATGAAAAAAATTCCCAAAGGAATTCAGAATATTTTTGAAATTATTTTGGAAGAAGGCTTGAAATTGGCGAATAGTATAACCGGCAGTCGGAAGCGATCAGAAAAATTCCTGCCTATTTCTTTAGCGCTATTCCTTTTTATATTAGTGAACAACTGGCTGGGACTTTTGCCGGGAATAGGAACCATCGGTTTTATTGAAGCAGAAGGAGCGCGTAAAGTTTTTGTACCTCTTTTTCGCGGAGGAACGGCTGATCTCAATACGACTTTGGCGCTGGCTCTTTTCGCGGTGGTCGCGTCCCATGTTATGGGGGCGATTACGGTTGGAATCTGGGATCATTTCAATAAATTCGTGAACATAAAATCACTTTTGGCCATTCCGGGAAAGGTAAAAAAAGATGTTACAATAGTTCTGGTCAATCCGATAAAAGCCTTTGTCGGAGTAGTAGAGATAATCGGCGAGGTAGCTAAAGTGGCTTCGCTTTCTTTCCGGTTGTTCGGGAATATTTTTGCCGGGGAAGTCCTTCTGGCTTCCATGATGGCGCTTTTCGCCTATGTTTTGCCGTTGCCGTTCATTTTCTTGGAAATCATCGTCGGGTTGATTCAGGCGCTCATTTTTGCTATGCTTACTTTAGTTTTTATGACAATTGCGACCAGCCACGAAGAGCACTAGGGCTCGTTTTTTGTTTAATTTAATAATAATTAATTTTAACTTATCTGCGTCGACACTAAATATCCAAACATTGTCGAACGCTGAATAAGCATACAACTTTATGGATCTGACGATGTTAGCCAAGGGATTGGCCATCGGGATTGGTTCTATCGGGCCGGCACTGGCGATCGGAAAAATCGGCGCCAAAGCCATGGAATCGATCGGAAGAAATCCGGAAGCCGCCGGAAAAATCCTTGTTCCGATGCTTCTGGCATCCGCTTTCGCGGAAGCCGTGGCGATCTACGCGCTCGTTATCGCGTTTTCAATCAAGTAACAACTCAACCTCCTCCTCCCCTCAGACGAGGGGAGGATTAAGGAGGGGTGTTGATAAATTATAATTAGTTTTTCAACCCTCCCTTTTAATTCCCTCCCTATCTAGGGAGGGAAAGGAAAAAACAATTCATATGGAAGAACTAGTTAAAACTTTTCATATTGATGCCGGCTTGCTTCTGGCACAGCTGGTTAACTTTCTGATTGTGCTTTTAGTGCTTTACAAATTTGCTTATGGCCCAATCCTCAAAACTCTTAACGAGCGCACAGGCAAGATCGAGAAAGGTCTCAAAGACGCCGAAAACGCACAAAGCAAATTAGCCGAAATGGAAAAAAAGGAAAAAGAAGTTCTGGTTAAAGCCAAAGAAGAGGGGCAAAAAATAATTGACGCAGCTGAAAAAACGGCCAGCAAGAACAAGGAGGATTTTCTTCTGGAAACGAAACAGCAAGCGGAAAAACTTTTGGCTGATGCCGACAAAAAAATTGAAGAAGAGAAAGCAAAAATGTTTGGCGAAATAAAATCAGAAATGGCGAGTTTGGTGGTCGCGGCGACAGAGAAAATATTAAACGAGAAAATCGACGCTGATAAAGACAAAGACTTAATTAAGAAAGCGATAGAATAAATATCCTCCTCTCCCTTCGGGAGAGGAGCTAGAGGAGAGGGAAAGATAAACCTTGTAATTCCCTCATCCGCTCTTCGGGCACCTTCTCCCAGAGGGAGAAGGGGATAACAATATGAAAATTACGATTACACAATACGCGAAAACTCTATACGAATCAGTCAAAGATAAATCTCCAAAAGAAATTTCGGGAATTATTTCCGAATTCGTAAAGATATTGGCTAAAAATAATCAGCTCAAAAATAGCGGAAAAATAATTGCAAGATTCAGCGACATCCATAATCAGGAAAACGGAATTGTTGAAGCGGAAGTTATCAGTCGTAAAGTGTTAAGTAACACGTTAAGTAACAAACTTAAAGGTTTTATAAAAGAAAAATATCAGGCAAAAGAAATTATTCTGAAAAATATCATTGACGAAAAAATAAAAGGCGGAATAGTGGTAAGAGTCGGCGATGAACTGATGGATGCGAGCGTATCCAAGAAATTGAGAGATTTAAAATATAAACTTAGCAATTAAAATTTAATGAATAAATATGCCCGGTAGTGAAATTTCGACTGAGCCGC
>JBBTUK010000018.1:8171-20146 GCA_038063775.1 Patescibacteria group bacterium | reverse complement strand
CGATATTCACGACCGACACCACCCCCCTTTTTTCCAGAACCCCGATGACTTTGTAATTTTGATTATTGATCCTTATTTCCTTGCCCAGCGCTGCGCTATCCCCGAAAAATAATTCCCGAAGATCAGAGCCTATAACAACCACTTGAGCCAAACTCTCGTCATCACTGTCAGAAAAAAAATTACCCTCAACCACTTTTACTCCAGGATCGACAATCGGCGCATGCGCGCCGGTTCCAAAAAGCAATATCCTTTTGTTGGTGCCTTGATAACTGGCCAATTCTTGAGTAAATGCGGCGGGATAGAGATCAGCCACATTTGGCAGTTTCAGAAGCGCTTGCGCATCCTTTTCTTTCAGGGTTGTTATCTGTATTCCCTGGGCCTGCCCGATCGCATTGGCGATTGACATAGCTCCGGTGCTGGGAATCTTTTTTTCAACCTGAATGACGTCTGTTCCGAAAGTCTCAATTTGTCCCAGCACATAACTTTTGAGTCCCTGTCCGCTCGACATAATCACGATTACTGATGTTATTCCGATCACTATGCCGACCAATGTTAAAATTGTCCTTCCGATGTTAGCGTGAAGATTCTTGAAAGCTAATTTAATTGAAACGACAAGCTCATGAAACATAGCTTTATTCGTATCTTAGGGATTCCATGGGACTTACCCGCGAAGCCTTGCGGGCAGGATACATTCCAAAAATTATTCCGATAGCAATTGTAACTGAAGTCGCCAATATGACTGACTGCCAGGTGATTATGAACTCCCAGGTATTGCCCAGGCTTCTTATTATGATAGCCGCCAGATAAGAGATTATGATTCCGATGAGTATTCCGAGGATTCCGCCTGATAAAGTAACCGCTATCGATTCGATCAAAAATTGGTAAACTATGTGGATGTTTCTGGCGCCTACGGCTTTTCGAAGTCCGATTTCACGGATTCGCTGATTGACCGCGATGAGCATTATATTCATAATGCCGACTCCGCCGACAACCAGCGATATTGCGGCAATGGAAACCAAGAAATATTTCAAAACATTTGTGATGTTAGTCAGGATGGAAAGCGCTTGGGCGGTGTTCCGGACAGAAAAATCATCGTCGGCCGGATCTTTGATGTTGTGCTGTTCACGAATGGTGGATTTTATGTCAATAACGGCTCTGTTCAGATTTCCCTCGTTATCGACCTTTATCCGGATAAAATTCAGATAGTCTATGCCGAGCAGCAATTTTTGTCCGGTGAAAAGAGGCACGAAAATCAGGTCATCGGGATTGGAAAAAGATGATGAACCTTTTTTGTCCATCATGCCGACAACTGTGAAGTTGAGATTTTTCAATGTTATGGATTTTCCGACCGGATCAATGTTGGGAAAAAGATCATTCGCCCGATTGTAGCCGAGAACTGCCACTCTCGACAGATTAGTTTCTTCTTCCTTGGAAAAAAATCTTCCCGATTTGAGAATGACTTTTTCAACATTCGGAAGACTGGAGCTCACGCCCTGAAAGCTTGATGAAAAGCTGTTTTCTTTATAGCTTACTGTCGCCGAACCGGTTACATATCCCGAACCAGTTACTGTGTTCGAAACATTTTTTTTCTTGAGTATCGCCTGGAGATCGTCATATTTCAAGGTTGTCACCACTACTCCAAAAACTGAGGCCGGGGGGCCTTTTTCCTCAGAGGCGCCGGGCAAAACGCCAACCAGATTGGATCCAATGCTCTGAACTTCATTCAGGATTAAAGCTTGGGCACCAGCGCCGATCGCCATAACAATGATGACCGAGGCTACTCCGATGATGATTCCGAGCATAGTTAAAAAAGAGCGAAATTTCGCCGCGGTAAGATTTTTATATGAAATTTTAACCGGATCTAAAACTTGCATGGCGAGTAAATTTTAAATTTAGAATTTAAAATTATTTCAGAAGTTCTCCGTCCCGTGCATAGCGCCTGTTTGTCACCGGCTCATCGGAAACCAGCGCTCCGTCTTTCATTTGAAGAACCCGCTTAGCGTGCTCAGCGGTGAAGGTTTCATGTGTTACCAAAATTATCGTGTGGCCATCCCGATTGAGCTGCTGAAGAATTTTCATTACCCGGATCCCAGATTTTGAATCCAGGTTTCCCGTCGGTTCGTCGGCAAAAATAACTTCCGGGTCATTGACCAGCGCCCGCGCGATAGCCACTCTTTGTTTTTCCCCTCCTGAAAGCTGATTGGAAAGATAATTGGAACGGTGCTCCATTGAAACGGAGCGCAAAGCACTCATGACTTTTTTTTCATTGTTTTCCTTTTCGCTTTTTTTACCCCCCCACCAATTCAAAAGTTTTTGCTTCAGATTGCCTTCTGTTATTTCAGATTCATTTTCTAAAAATTGGGGGGGTGAATCATAAAGAAGAGGAAGCTCGATATTTTCGAAAACGCTGGTCCGCGGAAGCAGATTGAAAGCCTGAAAAATAAAACCAACTTTTTTATTGCGAATTTTGGCTAACTGGTCGTCCGTAAACTTGAAAGTATCCTTGCCATCAAACAAATAGTCGCCCTCAGTCGGCCGATCCAAAAAACCAAGTATTTGCATCAAAGTTGACTTCCCGGAACCGGAAGGACCCATAATCGCGATGAATTCGCCTTTTTTAACATCAAAAGTAACGCCGCAAACCGCTTGAGTCTGGACGCCTTCATTATCGTAAGTCTTCGAAAGATTTTTTACCTGAATGATTGGATTTGGCATTTTATAAAGTTTTGGTGAATGTCACAACCTTCTGTCCGGCTTGCAATCCCGATTTCACTTCAACCATTCCTTCATCCCCTTCCAGTCCGGTTTCGATCTGGATTTTAGCCGTCGTTGCTCCGTCCGGATTCAGGATCTCGACAAATTTCTGGCTACCTTGAGTTTGCACCGCCCGCAGCGGAATCATCAGAACATCATCCTGTTCAGCCGAATGGATTTCGACATTGGCGCTCATTCCAGACTTGAGTTTTTGGTCAAGATTATCCAGTTTCAGCTTGATTCCGTAATAAACGACATCCTGGATAACGGTTGAGTCTGGATCGATTTCGGTGACTTCAGTCTCAAATATATCATCCGGCGCTAAAGAATCGAAGGTTATTGTGGCTTTCTGCCCCAAAATGATTTTTATAATGTCTGATTCTGGAATATTAGATTCGATGAGCAAATCACCTTTCTCTGCCACGGTCAAAATTGAGGTGCTGCGGGCCGCGTTGACGAATGTCGTGTCGCCGACATTTGCGAATCTTTTGAGCACCACTCCATCAATCGGAGAATAAATCACGGTCTCTTTCAATTGATCATTTATGATATCCACTCCGGCTTGGGCTTGTTTTATTTGGGCCCTTTGCGCGTCCCGTTGGGCTTCAGTGAAGCTTTCTCTGCGTCTTTCCATGTTGAACAAAGTTTTCTTCTGGACTTTGACTCCGGCTTCAGCTTGGCGTAACTGGGAAAGCAAGGTTCCCGGATCTATTTTTGCCAGCCGTTGCCCTTTGGTAATCTGATCTCCGACATCAACATTCATTTCCAGAACCTTACCCGTCGTCTGAAAAGCTAATTCATATTTGCGGTCAGGATTTATGGTTCCAGTCACGGAAACTGTCTGAGTCAGGTTTCCCCTAGCCACATCGACTGTCGCGTATTCGGTCTTGGGTTTTTTTGATTTTGAATAATAAAAATAGCCGCCGGCAGCAACCGCCAAAACGACAATGACCCAGATTATTATTTTTCTCCGCTTGGCCATTAGCAAAAAATTAAAATAAATTGCTTTGTTTTTCCTTTTCGTCAAGCGCCTGGTTCACTAATTCATCAGCAATGGCGTTTTTCTCTCTGGCTATATGATAAAACTTTACTGACCTAAAATCAAGCATCAGATTCCAGACTTGCAAAAATAAAACTCGGATATGTTTTTCGCTCAATTTATATTCGTGATTCAGCTGCTTCACGACCAGCTCACTGTCCAGAAAACACTCAACTTCTGATTTTTTGGCTTCGCCTTTTCCGATGTTCGCTTTGACTTTTTTCAATCCGAAAATCAAAGCTTCGTATTCCGCTTCGTTATTGGTTTTTTCGCCGATATATTCGGCGTATTTTTTCCCCAGTGTTTCAATATAAACCCCGACTGCCGCGGGGCCCGGGTTGTTCCTTGACCCGCCGTCGGTGAACACTGTAATCTTCTTGTTCATGGCTTTATTATAGCAAAAAAAGTCGTTTTTAGCGAGTTCATATAGATTAATTTGCCAGAACTTTCAGGGTATCTAAAAGATGATCTCTACCCTCAATTCGAATCTGCCCAAAGCCAAACTCCTTGTAGCTGACATCATGCATGCAGTCGTCGAGTAACAAGACATCTTTATATTTTAAATCGTTTTTTTTCAAGAAGGTTTCGAAAAATAGAATTTTTTTATTTTCTCGGTCTATATCTGACTTCAATTTTCCTATCTCATAAGATATAAGAAAATCATCAAACAATTCATCAAGTTTCATGCCAGGTATGATATGCTCTCTGAAAACATCCGTATGATCGGTAGCCACCACACATTTTATCCCTCTACTCCTGAACATCTTTATAAATTTAGGTATCTCTTCACTTATAAATTTCATTTTTCTACAGCTATATTCAAGATCTTCTTTCAAAGTTGATTTTGGCAGCCCTAAACCTTGCGAAATAATATCCGTTACATAATTCGTATCGTACTCGCCTCGCATCCAGGGATTTATAATCTGTTTGTTCTCTTCGAAAAGAAACCTGGTTATTTTATCAAACCACTCATGCCTTGGATGATTCGTATCCTTAAGCTGTTCCCAATAAAGCGAGCTTGAAAGTGTTTTATGAAAATCAAAAAAGATTGCTTTGTATCTCATCTGTGCATTATTACGCACTTTGTTATGTAACATGTTACGTAACAAAAATTACTGCTTATTTAACTTCAGATCAATCAGTTTCAGCTGCATTTTTTTGCTGTCGTTCCATTCATCTTCTTGCAGATTAAACACTACTTTTATAATATCACCCGCTTTCAAACCAGAAAATTTTTCCCCCATTCCAAATCCGATTGCGTCAAAAATTTTCGGCCCGCCTTCTTTTGAGCGCAAAGCCAGCTTGATATGTTTGTTCCCGTTACCGACGATTTTTATTTCTTCAACAACAACATCTTTGGCTAAAAAAACGGGCTCGGCGTTCCCCTCGCCGAACGGCTCCATCTTCTTTATGTCCGCCATCATATCCCAGCTCATGTCTTGCAATTTAATTTCCATGTCGATTTCAATTTCCGGACTCATCTCTTTGCCGGAGAGCTCGCCTTCAATTATTCCCGACAGTTTTTTGTAAAACTTTTCCATTTTATCCTCTGCCACCCGAACCCCGGCCGCTTGAGCATGTCCGCCAAATTTAATGAGGAACTCGGAACATTTTTCTAAAGCTTCAATTATATTTAATTGAGGAACGCTTCGGAGCGACCCCACGAATTCGGTTTCCTGCTTCTGGAAAATGGCCGTCGGTTTCCTGAATTCATCGGCGATTTTTCCCGCGATTAGGCCGAGAATTCCTACTCGCCAGTGCTCATTATAGGCAAAGATGAGTTTTTTATCTTTGAAAGAATTATCAGCCAGCGCCCGAACTTCCCGGACAATTTCTCCAGTAATTTTCTGCCGGCTTTGATTTGTATCTTCAACTTCAAGAGCTAGTTCTCTGGCCCTGACCCGGTCTTTTTCCATAATTAGGTTGAAGGAGATGCTGGCATGATCCATCCGGCCGGCCGCATTGATTCTGGGCGCAATCTGAAAAGCCACTTTTTGAGTATTGGGCAGATTATTCTCATCGATGGCGATACGCCCGACTTTGAACATTTCCAAAAGCCCGGCTCTTTTTGTTTTAGAAAGAACGATCAGCCCGTATTTCACTAAAATACGGTTTTCACCAAGGAGAGGCGCACAATCCGCGATTGTTCCGATCGCTACCAGATCCAAGAGCCATTTCAGCTTTTCTGTTTCCCTTGGCTTCATCTTTTGGTAAAGGGCTTGCATCATCTTGAAGGCCGTCCCCACCCCGGAAAGTTCGCGAAAAGGATACGCGGAATTTTTCAAGTGGGGATTTATTATCGCCAAGGCTTCCGGAAGCTTATCTGGAACATGATGATGGTCAGTAATTATAACATCCACCCCGGCTTTTTTTGCCCGGACCACTTCTTCAATACTGGTTATGCCGCAGTCAACTGTTATCACCAGTCTTACCCCCTTTTTTTCCAAGAAATCCAGCGCTTCGTTATTCATGCCATAGCCCTCTATCTGCCGGTCTGGAATATATGGTATCACTCCGCTAAAACCGAGTTCCTCCAACGTTTGAATGACTAAGGCGGTCGCAGTTACTCCGTCCGCATCATAGTCGCCGAAAACGGCTATTTTTTCCTTTTTTCCCTGGGCCTCTATTATCCGCGCAACAGCTTTTTCCATATCCTCAAAAAGAAATGGATCAGGAATATCTTTTTCATAATCAAAACTAAAAAAGCCGTCGATTTCTTTTTCATCTCTGATTCCGCGGTTTTTGAGAAGCTGCAAAATTACCAAACTGTAATTTTTTCCCTTTTCGGTCATCGCCTTCTGCCAATCCAGTATTTCACGATCGGACTGGAAATCGTTCTTTATTTTCCATCTTTTTTCCATTTTTCAATCGAAAGCGAGGTGAGTCCCATTAGAAGTCTTTTGCGCAAAAGAAAAAAAACATAAAGTTTTCATATCTCAACTTCCACCGGGGTGAAAACACCTCGCCTTTAAATTTAGTGCTGCGCTAATTTGGACAAAATTAATTCTGTTTTTTACATTGAGAGCAAATAAATTTAGCGGAAAAAACGTGATTTTTCATGTCTGACGGCTTGATCGCCATAATCAGGTCGCCTCCGCAATATTTGCATTTCAACTCCGCCTTGATTCCTATCTCCGTAGCCATTTTTGCCGCATCCAAAACATCGGCATAAACCCTTAATTTGTATTCATTTTCCGCGAATAAATCTTTTACCCGATTGACTATTTCTCGCGGTGTGTAATAGCCGGTAATGATGAAATCTTTTGCTCCCAGTTCTTGCGCCTTTTTTTGATCTTCTTCCCGCCCCATATGGGAAGAAATGATAACCGGGATACTGCCCGTCACAACATTTTTCTTGAGCGCCTCCATCAGGCTGAACCCGTCCATTCTCGGCATAATGATTCCGGAAAAAACAACATCTGGCAAATCTTTGATAGCCTTGTCCAGACCGTCTAGACCGTCTATCGCCTCCGCGACTTCAAATCCCGCTCCGCGAAAAACTTCCGCATACATTTCGCGGATATTTTCATCATCCTCTACGATGAGAATTTTTATTTTTTTATTTTCCATAGCGTTTTTTATTTATTTAAATAAGCATTTTTACATCAATAGCCAAACCTTCCCTGCCATCATTATAAATAAGCAAAGGATTGATATCAAGTTCCTTAATATCACCTGCTTCCTGGCTCAATTGCGAAGTGTTCTGCAAAATGACCGCTAATTCGTCCAGATCATACGGCTTTTGCCCCCTGGTTTCCTTAAAAAGAAAGCCCAAATTGCCCTTCCGCAAAGAAACTTTTATTTCATCAAGGCTAAGCGGCGGAATTAGAAAATTGACCATTTTGAATATTTCCGTGTAAATTCCACCTAAACCATAAATTAGAATAGCCCCGACCGTCGCATCTTGTTTTATTCCGATTATCAGCTCGGTCTGTCTTTCCACCATCGGCTGAATGATCAAATTTTCTCCCGGAAAATTGTTCGCGAGTTTTTCAAGAGCCTCGGTCAGCTCTTTTTGATTTCCGATATCCAAGATTACGCCTTGGCGGTCAGTTTTGTGCAAAACCTTATCACTGTCAACTTTCATTACGACCGGAAAAGATATGCTCGGATCGTCTTGGTCGCCAGTTTTTATGCCTTTTGTTTCGATTGTTTTTATGCCATATAAATTCAAAACTTGGCTGGCCTCGAGAAAAAGCAGCGCCCGGCGACCGCCCGCCTTGGCTTTTTGCACAATTTCTGCCACCTTTTTTTGGCGCTGCTGATCGCTTTTTCCCACCCTTCCAGCCAGTTTTTTTCTAAATCGGCTCCATTTATAATATTTGTCCAGCACATTGATTCCCTGATCCGGGAAAGAAAAATTAGGAATGCCGTTTTTTTCCAGGTTTGCAACCGCTTCTTTCACCCGGTTTCCTCCGATGAAAATGGCCACGATATTTTTATCCGAATTTTTTTTAAAATTGATCAGCACTTCAGCGATTTTTGCGACCGGAGTCTGGTCTTGCGGGGTCAGAACGCAAACCAGCGTGCCGATTTCTTTTTCCTGGCCGATTATTTCCAAAACCTTTTGATAACGATCTTCCATCGCATCGCCCAATAAATCTACCGGGTTTTCAACTGATGATTCCTCCGGCAGAAAATCACTCAGCTTCCTCTTGGCTTCTGCGCTTAAATTGCCCAGTTTTATCTCTTTGCCTTCCAAGGCATCCGCCGTCAGGACGCCCGGACCGCCGGCATTGGTAATGATGGCGATTTTATCGTTTGGAGGAATTTCGGTCCGTGAAATTAAATTGACTAAGCTGTAAAAATCTTCGAAATTGTCAGCGCGCAAAACTCCGGTTTTTTCAAAAAGCGCGTTCATAATCAAGTCGCTTCCAGCCAAGGCTCCCGTGTGGGAAGTTATGGCTTTTTGCGTTTTTTCCGATCGGCCCGCCTTCAACACGACTACCGGCTTATGCGCGGAAACTTTTCTGGCCATTTCCATGAACCGCGGGCCATTTTTTATTCCTTCCAGATACATTCCGATTATTTTGGTATTTTCATCCGAATCCAGATATTCCAGCAGCTCCGCTTCGTCAATTTGCATTTTATTGCCGATAGAAATCACATTGGAAAATTTTATCTCTTCACTTTTGGCGTTATCCATCGTGGCCACAGCCAGCGCCCCGGATTGCGAAACAAAAGAAATATTTCCGGCATCCGGCATTCCGCCCGCGAAAGAAGCATTGAGCTTAAGGCGGGGAACTATAAAACCCAGGCAATTCGGACCGAGAATATTCAAATTTTTTTCTTTTGCGATTTCGCTTAATTTTTCTTCCCTGATTTTACCCTCCTCATTGGTCTCGGAAAATCCGGCGGAAATTATGGCAAAATTTTTGATCTTATCAGCGCTTTCTTCTATCGCCGAATTTACAAATTTGGACGGAATAGCGATAATTGCCAGATCAATATCTTCTTCGATATCCAGCAAGTTTTTGTAGCATTTTCTGCCCATGATTTGCGCGTGATTGGGATTGACTAAAAAAACTCGGCCGGCATATCCCAGCCCAGTGATATTTTTAGTTATCACCTGACCGACTTTCCCCTCCTCCGCGGAAGCACCGACGATAGCAATGGATTTGGGATTAAAAAGTTTTTCCAGTTTGTGCATATTAAAAAATCATTTAATTATAAGATTTTGACTTGGAAAAAGCGGATTTTTTCCATAATTTCCTTTTCACTCAAAAGGCCCGCGATTCCCCCGAAAAATTTAACGGAATTTCCAGCGTTAGCCATACCCCACTGCAGCGATTCGGCAAGATTTTTTCCTTTCAAGTGAGCGGCGAGAAAGCCCGAGGCAAAAGCGTCACCCGCCCCAGTAGTGTCAGCCGATTGGTCGCCGGTGGCCGGGCTATGGACCAAAACTTCTCCGTCATAACCCCAGGCGCCGCGTAAACCATCAGTCATAGCTACAATTGCTGGGCCGAAGCTCCGCAATTTTTTTATCAAAAAGTCTTCGTTTTGCAGTTTCGCTTCGGATAGATTTTGCCCTGTTCCCTTCAGAATTTCAATTGTCTCATCCTTATTCAGAAAAACGACATCGCTGCAACTGATTATTTCAATTATTTTTTTGACGTTGTCATGAATGTTAGCTTGTCGCGGATTATTGGCGATTTTAATGTTTTTTCCCCGGGCGGTTTTGATTATTTTGTCGGCATCTTCTTCCCAATTGCCATGTAGATCACCAATGTAAAACCATTCCGTATTTTGCAGTTTTTCCGGGATAATTTCCATCTGGCTGTTAGCCTTTTGATTAGAAAAAATTATGCGATCGCCGGATTTTTCGTCCACCACAATCGTCGACAGGTCGCTCGAAAAAGCCTTTTCCTGGCTGATGAGCTCTGTGCTCACTCCGCTTTTTTTAAGCTCCTGGACTATCCAATCCGCCATAGCGTCGTCCCCGATGTGAGAGTAGCAAGCACATTTTATCCCGAGCCGGGAAAGTCCGGAAGCGACATTAGCAGCCACCCCACCTAAAGATTCGAATCTGGTTTCGATCTTATACTTCGCGCCCAGTTCAAAGGTGATCTTTTTCTGGCTCATCAGATCGTCCGGGGTTTCCGTAACTATTCCTTCATCAGTTGGAAAGAATATATCCTTGCACGCCGAGCCGATACAAATTATTTTTTCCATAATATTTAGATTAATTTAATAATGAATTTTTATCCATGACAAAAGGTTTTTCGAAACCCATTATATCCAAAATTGTCGGCGCGATGTTACCCAACACGCCTTTTTGCAATTTTCTATCTTTGAATTTTTCTCCGATAATCAGAAACGGGACGGGGTTTTTGGAGTGGAAGGTATTGGGCTGGTCAGCTTTAAAATCAGCCATGTCGTCCGCGTTGCCGTGATCGGCTGTTATAATAACATTTCCTTTCTTTTTCAAAACTTCCTTGCATAAAATTTTGAGCTGCTTGTCCAAAAATTCCACCGCCTTGACCGTGGCTTTCAGGTCGCCGGTGTGTCCTACCATGTCCGCGTTGGCATAATTCATGGCGATGAAATCATAGGTATCATTTTCAATACTTTTTACGACATTCTGGGTCAGCGCTTCTGCTGACATTTCCGGAATTTTCGCATAGCTGTCGATTATTGGAGAGCTTATCATAACGCGGTCTTCCCCACCCACCGGATCGGCATAGCCGCCGTTCAAGAAATAAGTCACATGAGCGTATTTTTCCGACTCCGCGATATAAAGTTGTTTTAACTTTCCCAAAACCATCGGCAATGTCGCTAATATGTTGTGTTCCGGAAACGCCGTGTGAATGTCCAGATCCGGTCCGAATCCGGTCATCGCCACAAAATATAAATTTTTTATTTTATCAATTACGGGCATATTATCTTTGACAATTTTTTCTTTGTTGTTTGCCACGAAAAGTTTGGTAAATTGCCGCGCCCGATCAGACCGAAAGTTAAAAAAAACAATTGCGTCATTTTTACTAAGTTTTGCAACCGGTTTTCCATCTTCCAGAATAACAGTCGGCAAAACATACTCGTCCGTCAGATTTTTTTGGTAAGCTTTTTCAATCGTCTCTTCGGGAAAAAGTGCTGTTTTGCCTCGCGCAAAAACCATGGCATCATAAGCCGCAGTCAGTCTTTGCCAGTTTTTCGCCCGATCCATAGCATAAAACCGGCCACATATAGTTGCAATTTTCCCTATGCCTTCGTCGGATATAATTTTCCTGAAATACTTCAGATGTTCCAGCGCGCTTTTCGGATAGGAATCTCTCCCGTCCGTGAAAAGATGGCAATACACCTCTTTAATTCCGCTTTTTTTGGCTAATCTTAAAAGGGCCCTGAAGTGTTCTGGGTCGCTGTGCGGACTGTCGGAATTACCCATAAGTCCCATTACGTGAAAATTTCCCCCGGACTTTTTTGTGTGACTTACGGCTCCATTGAGTGCCGGATTCATAAAAAAACTGCCATCCTCGATGCTTTCTGATATATAAAAAGAGTCTTGAGGAATAATGCGCCCAGCCCCGATGTTCATATGCCCCGTTTCCGAACCGCTCATCTTATTGTCTTCCAGGCCGACGTTCTGCCCGGTTGCTCCCAGCGTCGTCGACGGATAAAGTTCATATAGTTTGTCCAGTATCGGCGTTCTGGCCAAAGTTATCGCGTTCCCTTTGGATGGCGGCGC
>JBBTUK010000018.1:0-8071 GCA_038063775.1 Patescibacteria group bacterium | reverse complement strand
TTCCTCTTCAATCCTTAATAATCTGTTGTATTTGCAAATCCTTTCTCCGCGGGAAAGCGAGCCTGATTTGATGTAGTCCGCCCCGGACCCGACCGCGAGATCCGCGATGAAATCGTCAGTCGTTTCACCGGAACGGTGGGAAATGACTGTTTTCATCTTGTTCTTTTTTGCTAACTTTATGCATTCAACTGTTTCAGTGAGTGTTCCGATCTGGTTAACTTTGATGAGCACCGCGTTGCAAGCTTTTTCCTCTATAGCTTTTTTAAGCCGCTTGACATTCGTTACTAATAGATCGTCTCCGATGAGCATGACTTTCTCTCCCAGTTTTTCATTCATCGCCCTCCAGCCTTCCCAATCGTTTTCCTGAAGTCCATCTTCGATGGAAATGACGTTGTATTTTTGGATCCATTCATTATAGATATTAACTAGTATCTCGCGTGTGATTCCATTACTTTCAGGCTTGAATATATACCGGCTTTCTTTTTCATCAAAAAATGAGCTGGCCGCCGCATCCACTCCAGTATTCACTTGTTCACCTCTAATGTAACCGGCCGCCTCAATGGCTTTTCCAATCATTTCCAGCGGCTTCGCGTTACTTTCCAGCCGAGGCGCAAATCCGCCCTCGTCGCCCACGCCTACGGAATAATCTCCCTCAGCTAAAATATCTTTAAGTGCATGGAATATTTCGCTACCGGCTCTGAATTGCTCTTTGAAAGTTTTTATGCCGTTGGGCACCACTTTATATTCCTGAATGCTTAACCCGGAATCGCTGTGCATTCCGCCGTTGATAATATTGAACATCGGAATGGGCATCCTAAATTTGGAAGAAAACTTAAAGGTTTTAGCAATATAACTGTAAAGCGGAATCCCCTTCTCCACCGCCGCAGCCCTGGCGACTGCCAAGGAAACTCCCAAAATTGCATTGGCTCCAAGAACAGACTTGTTTTCTGTCCCATCGAGCGCTATCATTTTTCCGTCTATTTTTTCCTGTTCCATCGCCTCCATCCCAACCACCAGGAGGCTAATCTTTTCATTGACATTTCCCACAGCATTCAAAACTCCCAACCCCTTGTATCTTTTTGGGTCTTTATCGCGCAGTTCCAACGCTTCATAAGTCCCAGTAGACGCCCCCGATGGCACTGCCGCTGTGGTTTTCACTCCTGACTCCAACTCGATCTCCACTTCTACTGTCGGATTCCCCCGGGAATCCAAAATTTCCCGAGCTCTTATTTTAGTAATTTTTGACATAGCAAAACTTGTTACATGTTAAATGCTTTATGTTTTATGTTTATATTATACCACAAGTAAATACAATTAAAAAAACAGGGCTCCCCCTGTTTTTTCGGATTTTAGCTGCACAATACCTCTATCCCTGGCATTGGCTCGCCGGACAAATATTCCAGCATCGCGCCGCCGCCGGTGGAAACAAAAGAAATTTTGTCCATCGCGTTATTTTCTTCCAAGACCTGAACTGATTCACCCCCACCCACCAAAGTATACGCGGGACTTTCAATGACAGCGTGGAGAATTTCCATGGTGCCGAAATCATACGGCTTTTCCTCGAATTTTCCCATCGGACCGTTCCAAATGATAGTTTTAGCGTGGCTGATTATTTCCTTGTATTTTTCTACCGCCCTGGGACCGATATCCAGTCCGTCTTTGGCAAAATCTTCCGGCAAAACTACCTTGGGCGAAAATTTTATTTTTTGCTCCAGTGCTTCTGCCGCGATTTTTCCTCCGACTAAGATATAATCATAGCTTTTTTCAAAAATGTTTATGGCGGGCAGTTTTGTTTCTATCTTGGCTCCGCCGATAATCGCCACCGCCGGATGAATCGGATCGGTTTTTATTTTATCCAGATTTTCGATTTCTTTCTGCAGCCAGAATCCAGCATAGCTCGGCAAAAGTTTGGCAACGCCGGTGACCGAGGCTTGGTTCCGATGGCAGACGCTGAACGCGTCGTTAACATACAAATCGAAATTTTTAGCCATATTTACCGCAAAGGCTGGGTCGTTCTGCTCCTCTTCCGGATAAAATCTTACATTTTCCAAAAGAAGAACTTCTCCATATCTTAGGCTTTCCAGCATACTACTGACTTTTTTGCCGATACAATCATTGAAATAAACAATTTTTACTCCCAATATTTTTCCGACAGACTCACTGATTTGCTCCAAGGAAAAAGCCGGATCCCTTTTCCCATCCGGCCGGCCCAAATGGGAGACCAGGGCGATTCTCGCATCCTTGTTTAAAAGATACTTGAGAGTGTCCCTTGCGGCCTTGATCTTGTATGATTCCATCACTCGGTCGTTTTTGACGGCCACATTGAAATCAACCCGCAATAATATTTTTTTGTTCTCTAATTCTCCGACGTCTTGGATTTTTTTTAATTCCATATTTTTAAAATTATTTGAATTTTCCCGCTCCCAAAATTCCGATAATCACTCCCATAATCGCCGTGACGGCAGTAAATATCCAGGCGCGCATCGTAATTTTCGGTTCTGGCCAGCCCTTGGCCTCGAAATGATGATGAAGCGGCGCCGCTAAAAAAACCTTGCGCTTGAAAAATTTCTTGCTGAAAAGCTGGATAACTACGCTTCCGGACTCTAAAATATAAATGAAAACGATTATAAAAAGTGTCAGAACGGAGTTAGTAAGCATCGCTATCACGCCCAAAGTGGTACCAAGCGCCATCGCTCCGGTATCGCCCATAAAAAATCTCGCCGGATAAATATTGAACCATAAAAAAGCCAGGAGCGCTCCGGCCACGGCGGCCGAAAACGCAGAAAGATCCATTTTGTTTTGGAAAAAAGCGATAACTGAAAAGGCAGAAAACGCGAAAAGCAGTATCCCGCCGTTCAGTCCGTCCAGTCCGTCGGTTTCATTGGAAGATATAGCGCTAAAGAGAATGATGAAAATGAAAACCGGAATATACCAAAGGCCGATCCCAAAATCACCGACCGCCGGTACGTGGATGAAGTCCCACCCGAGTTTATAATAAAACCACCAGGCGCCGACGCCGGCAATGACAAAAAGCCACCAGAAGCGCATAGCAAAGCGCATTCCTCCGCCTTTGTTTGTTCCGATCTCGCGAACGCTCATCCAATCATCCAGAAGTCCCAAAAGGCCGGCGGAAACCAGGACAAAAAGCGGCAGCCAGGTTTGAGCGCGACTTAAAAAATCCAGACGGGCAATCATGTTTACATCGAGCCACTTGGCAACATAGCCGAAAAGATAATGGGAAGAAAAAATCAGAATAAGCACTGAAAACCAGATTAAAATCCCTCCCATGGTGGGCGTGCCGGACTTGTCCTTGTGCAGCTTATTGACATAGGTCAGTTTTTCTCCGTCAACTGAATTCTTTTTTATTTTTATGCCTATTTTATATTTATACAAAAAATGAGTGAGGATGGGCGTGATGGCAAAGGCGATCACGAAAGCCAAAAAGCCGGTCATGATGACTTTTAAAATATTGGCTACCGCTGGAATTTCTTGTATACGAGATATTTCCATATTTGATATTATTGCCATTTATAACTTGCAAATATCCAGTCAGTCAAAGCTTTCATATCTTCCCATCTTTTATCATCATTCAAAACAACCGCGATGATCCGGCGCTTTCCGGCTGGATCAGTCGCGCCCGCCAAAAGCGATTTTCCGGCCAGCGGGGTAAAGCCGGTTTTAACTCCCAGATAATTCGGCGTGCTATCCATTATAAGATCGGTGCTTTTCAATTCGTGCATATATTTTCCGTCGGCCGAATAAAAACGGCCTTCCGGTATGCGCATTATCTCCCAGATTTTTTCGTATTGTAGCGAATAGGCGGCAATCCTGGCAATGTCGTAAGCTGAGGAATAACACCGGTCCTCTTGGCCGTCAATTTCAAGTCCTGACGGGGTGCAGAAATGCGTGTCTTTGAGGCCGAGTTCCTTGGCTTTCACATTCATCATTTCTACAAAATTATCCGGCGAACCGGCGATTTGGATTCCGAGAGCCGTGGCCGCATCGTTGGCGCTGTTCATGAGCATTGCCTTCAAAAGATCCGCCGCTTTGACTTTTTCGCCGGTGTACATCCGATTACTGGAGCAAAGAGTACTCGTAGGACAACCGACGACCGTGCCCGGCTGAAGAAGCGCTTCTTTTGTCACGGCAACTTCTTCTTCAAGGTCTTTCATTTTTTCCATCACCAGAATGGCCGTCATCATTTTAGTGAGCGATGCGATCTGGGTTCTTTTCCGGCCTTCGTCATAGTACAAAATTGTTCCAGAATCAACATCGATTGCCACCGCTCCACCCGCCCATATTTTCAGTTCAGAGGCGTTTTCTTTTTTAACCGGGACAAATCCGGAGGCAGCTGCCGTATCGACAGGAAAAAGGCTTGCTTTTTGGAAATTTTTATTCTTTCCGTCGGTTTCTTCCGCGCCTTTGAAGTCCCGCGCCCCCTCCACGCGCGGAACATCCCGGCAAATTCCGGCCGCTTGGTCGCAGGGTGCTGTATTTTCAGAAATATCAGAGCGCACAATATTCCCATAAAACCATAGGGGCGCAAACGGTATCAGGAGGAGTGATAAAATAAGACTTGGCATACTGTTTTTCTTTTGAATTTTAGATTCGGATTTATTTAGAATTTTGGACTTCGCGCTTGGGATTTAATTGTTTATTATGCTATCCACTCTCTTATCTCCGGAAAGTGCTGCGTATTCAGGCAGCTTTTCCACGCTTTCAACTCCAAGCTTCTTGAGAAAATCGAACGATATTTTATATAAATAGGAACGGTTATCAACCGGATTTTCAATTCTTTCCAAAAGTCCGCGCATGAGAAGCGCCCGAAGCGTGAAACTGCAATTGACTCCCCGGATGGCCTCCACGTTCATTCGAGTAATCGGACCGCGATAAGCTACGATTGAAATCACTTCCAGAGCCGCTTTGCTCAAATTTTCCTGTATCTCACTTTTTACGAGCTTGTCGATAAATAAGGCGTTGTCCGGATTGCTAGCCATCTGAATCTCGCCTTCTTTTTTTACTATCATCAAACCCCGGCCGACTGAGGAATATTCTCCTTGCAAAATCATAACGGCGTTTTCCACTTCCGGCCTGGGAACGCCAGTTATATTGGAAATCCGGGATATTTTCAGCGGTTCCCCGCTGACGAATAGAATGCTTTCAATGGCGGATTTTAATTTTTGCTGGTCCATACCCGGTAGTAGAATTTCGACAATTTGCTTTTAACGTAAACTGTTGATTTTTTCTTAAAATTATTGATAATTATTTTTTAACAATACACCTCTCCATTTTAGAGTCCCTCTGGGACTCAGTCGAAATTTCACTACCGGGCATATCTTTACAACTGTCTTGGATTCACCGTTGCTTTCATCTTTATGTCCTGAAACAGCTCATGCTGCTCCACTTCGATTATCTTCTGCTTTACCATCTCAAGCATCGCCAGAAACGAAATTATGATCTCAATTTTGTCTTTGGCTCCGGATACCACTTCAGAAAAATGAGTTTCCACTTTCCGCTGCAGCATATTTTGCAAATCGTTTATCTTTTGCTCCAGAGTTATGACTTCCCGCACATATTCTTCTTCCAATTTTTCAATTAGAGGGATCTCCGCCAGTACGGCTTGAAAATTTTTTTTGAGATCAAAAATATTCAGTTCTGCGGGAGGGTAAAAAAGAGGTGCAATCCCGCAATAACCGTCTCGGGAATAAGCGATTCGCCCGAAACTGGCCATTTTTCCGATCCGCTGAGAGATTTCCTTGAATTTTCTGTATTCTTCCAGTTGCTTGGTCAGATCTTTGATCTCTCCCTCTTCCTCATCCGTAAACTGCAGGATCGGTAGAAGAGCGCGCGATTTTATAAGAATCAGTTTGGCCGCGATGGACAAAAAATCCGACAGATTCTCCAGATGGATATCGGAATTATTTTTAATGTGCTCCAAATACTGGTCAGCGACTTTGGACAAACTTAGCTCCGTAATGTTCATTTCCTCCTTTTCAATCAGCTCCAAGAGCAAATCCAGTGGCCCTTCAAATTTTTCCAGTTTAAAATGATAGGACATTTTTATTTCTTTTTGCTGAAACTTCCTTTGACCGGCTTTTCCAGCTTCAGATATTGGCTTGTATTTACTCTTATGGAGTTCGTGTACTCTCCCGACCCGAAGTAGATCTTCTTGCCTTTGAAAAGCAAACTGTCGGCAAAAAGATCCAGCTTTAAAAGTCCCCGAAAAGGCGGAGTGGCTCCAACTTTGCCCGGCAGACTTTTTTTCATCCAGGCTTCCTTGGCAAAATCAATTTTTTTGTAATTTTTTTCTCCAGATTTTTTCCGGCTCGCATTGATAACCTTTAGAAGTTTCTGTTTGTCCAGATTCCGGTTGGCCGGGACGAGGGCCAGCAAATAATCACCATCCGCTTTCATGACCAGGGCCTTGGCGACATCCTGGGGCTTGACCTTTTCCGTCTGTGCCGTGTCCCAGGCGGTATAAGTGGTTTTGTGTTCGATGATTTCGTATTTGTATTTATTTTTGTCCAGATATTCGGTGATCTTTTTTGAGATAGCCATATATTTTTTGTTAATAATTACCCGATGTATTTTAGCATTTTTATGGCTTTCTAACAACTCGCCCTGTTATAAATAAAGAAGATTCGCTAATAACCCGCGCTATTTAATTCTTGAACATAAAAATGAAAATGTCTGTCTTTTTCTTTTCTAACGGGGTAAAATCGCAAGCTCTTTTTCGCTCTTGTTATCTTTGAGCGTGAAAGCCGGATAAAGAGCAGACAAGACGACCAAAGAAACCAGGATAAAGGCGAATTTTATGGAAAATAAGAGAATAAAAATGGTGGATATAGCGGTGGAAAGTATGTAAGCGACCGGCATGGAAGTCCTCATAAAATTGATAATATCCACATCGTGCCCGTCTATTTTTTTGTAAAAATAAGAATCGCGGAGAATCTCAATGAGCGCCGCTCCGACGCGCGTCGCGAAAAGGGCCGCTCCCCACACCAGAACGCTTAGCGAGTGGATAAAATAAATGCCGAGCGTCGATGCGGCCATTATTAATATGGCCAATATTATCATTTCCTTTTCTCCGATTTTTTTATCTGCCAAAACTCCCGCCGGATATTGAAGCAAAACAAAAGGAATAAGCATCATTGTAAAAACGATGCCGATTTTCTCCCAAGAAAATCCAATATCCAGAAGATAAAGCGGGGTATAGATGACCATCAGGGCGAAAAAAAATTCCAGGACAAATGAAATATAATATATACCCATGACATCTTTTCGCCGAAA
The DNA here is from genome assembly GCA_038063775.1 of Patescibacteria group bacterium. GTDB lineage: Bacteria > Patescibacteriota > Minisyncoccia > Moranbacterales > UBA2206 > UM-FILTER-42-9. The sequence continues at coordinate 781 of JBBTUK010000018.1, read as the reverse complement.
AACTTTTTTCACGAGATCGGCCACCTTCAACTTCTGGTTGAATTCATGATTCACCCCGCGGAGCCCGATCAGGGCCAAAGAAAAAACAACTGCGTTAAAGATCAGAACAACTACGAAAATTCCCTGGAAATTCATGTTCTCCAGAATTTTAGTCGAGAGAAAAGGGCCAAGTAGAAATCCCAGATTGAAGATGGTAAGATGGACCCCCCGGATCCGGCCCGACATTTGGTCTTTGGAAAAAGACTCCAGAATCACGTCCAAGTTTGTCCACTCCAAACTGCTGAAAATTATATAGCCCATCAAAAGCAACAGTGACAGAAACGATGGTGGAAGCAGCGTAAGGAAGAACACGAGGATAATTTTCGCCAGAAGAGAAAAAAGGAACACGTTAGATTTACCGATTTTTCTGACCAGCTTGTGAAGATTAAGCAGAATGATAAGGACAATTATGTAAGAAATCGTATAAAAAATTCCCACATTTTCCGTTCCGGTCGCTAACTTGAAATAGAAGGACATCACATAAAGCAGAATGGCTTGGGAAAATCCGAACAAAAAAGAAATAAAGCTGATGAGCTTTATTTTTTTCTTATTCAATTGTTCGTCGTGAATGACGGTTTCGGCGGCGCTGGCCATAAATTTTTACCCGCCTCGCGTCGACGTAGCGTCTTCGTGAGTTGAGGCAGTTTTTTTACTTCTTTATTTTGATCTTTTTGTCAATAACTTTTTTTATTCCGACTTCTTGGAGCTGACGCTCGTCTATTTCGCTCGGCGCGCCCATCAT
>JBBTUK010000017.1:22384-24111 GCA_038063775.1 Patescibacteria group bacterium | reverse complement strand
TCACTACGGGGCATGATTCTTATTCAATAATACCATTGTATCTTACAGCAAAAAAGCCTTCCCGTAAAGGAAAAGCTCATAATGCGTCTTCTTTTTTCAAGATCTTAATTTTATTTTTTTCCCCGCGATTATACCCGCCGATTTTTCCATCTGATCGGATGACCCGATGGCAGGGAATTTTAGGATTACGGTTTTTAGTCAGAATGTTCCCGACTGCTCTATACGCCTTTGGATTTCCCGCTACCCGAGCCACCTCCCGGTAACTCAAGGTCCTGCCTTTGGGAATTTTGGCCACAGCCGCCAAAACATTTTTGCTGAAACTATTTTTCTCTGGCATCTTCATCGATAACCATTTTTTCCTTGATTAATCTGCCGCCCTTCTTGATAAGCGTTTTCCTGCGATCTTTATGGCTTTTTATCTGCTCCCTCAACTGAATATCTACCGAATCGATTGAACCTTCGATGCTTTGAGTGGTATCCTCCGCCCGGAAAAGTTTGTAGGGAGTTTTAACCATCACCTCCACTCGGAATTTTCCTTTTTTATCCAAATCTATCTCAATTCCCACTTGTAATACCTTGTCCAATATTTTTTCAATGGCGATTATTTTCTTCTCGATGTAATCATACGTCCGATCATCAATCTTCACCCCCCGATAAAAATACCTCCGGCTGTTTTCTACTGTCATAATGATATAATTCGCGAATCTACCCGAATTTTATCTCGAATATTCGCGAATAAAATAAATTAGAGTTAATTAGTGCTAAATTAGTGTTGATTAGAGATTTATATCATCAGAAGCCAACAAATTGCACCTCTTCTTTCAACTGCACCCCGAATTTTACCCGGACTTTCTGCTTGATCAAACTGGCCAGAATCACCACATCTTCAGCCGTGGCGTTCCCCGTGTTGAGAATGTAATTGGCTTGCATTTCGTTCACTATCGCGCCTCCAACTTTCTTGCCTTTAAGATCGGCTTTTTCAATCAGCCACCCCGCCGGCAATTTTCCCGCTTTGCTTTTCACTCCTTTGTCTTCTTCGAATTCTTTTATCAATGCTTCGTTTTTTACGACCGGATTTATGAAAAAAGAACCGGCGCTTGGAGTGCCTTGGGGCAGTTTCTTTATCCGCGCCGAGATTATTTCCTGCGTTTTTTTCTGGATTTCTTTTTTGTCTCCTTCTTGCAATTTTAAAACGGCCGAAATGATTATTAATTTCGGGCTAAACTTGAACATGCTATGACGATAGTGGAAATCGCATTCGCTTTTCGCGCAAACTTTTATTTCCATTTTTTCCGTATCCAGAACTTTTACCGATTCCAAAACGTCTTTTATCTCTCCTCCGTAGGCCCCCGCGTTACCCCGGACCGCGCCGCCGAATGTCCCAGGAATACCGGAAGCCCATTCCATACCTGTTAGATTGTTTTCCGCCGAATCCCGGACGACTTTTGCCAAAAAAACTCCTCCGTCAATCTCCATAGTTTCGCCTTCTATTTTAGTGCGGCACAATTTATTTTTTATCACCAGACCAGGAAAGCCTGCGTCACTCACCAGGACATTGCTTCCCCCACCCAAGATAAAAAATTCTAATCCCTTTTTCCTGGTATATACAAGCGTTTCCACGAGCTCCTCCTCGGAACTCACCTCCACAAAATATTTTGCCGGCCCGCCGATGCGGAAGGTCGTGTATTTTGCCAAAGGTATATTTTCCTGGATATTAAGCATAATTA
>JBBTUK010000017.1:3138-22284 GCA_038063775.1 Patescibacteria group bacterium | reverse complement strand
TTTTCCGCTTTTCTGGCCTCTTCAAAGAAGAAAACCGCTAAAGTTGATACAATCACTACCAGCCAATCTTTCCAGTCAATCGGAGACATATGCAAGTATTTCTGGAAAAATGGAACATACATAAAAGATAGTAAAATTCCAATGGAGATAAAGATCGCCCCAATGGCATATTTGTTTTTAAAAAATCCCAGCTGAAGCGGAGTTAATTTATCACTTCTGGATTGCAAAAGATTTGCCATTTGCGTCATCGATAGGACCGCGTAAGCGGCCGTCGTTGATTTCAGGTAGAGCAGCGAGTTAGAATCGATTTTTAACTTGAAATGCCATCCGCCCCGCATCATAGACCACATAAAAGCCACGACCGCGCCGGTCGCCATGATTACCCCGATATATATGATCCTTTTGAACCCTTGGGTGCTGACGACCCTCTCTTTTGCATTGATATTTTTTCCTTCTTCCGAACCGGGCTCCGCCGGCTCTAATCCGAGAGAAAATGACGGTAAAATATCCGTTCCCAAATCAATTGCCAGAATTTGAATGGCGGAAATCGGGGCCGGTATACGCAGAAGCACCCCGAAAATTACCGTAAAAAGTTCGCTGGCGTTGGAAGTAAAAACATAATGGATGAATTTTCTCAGATTTTGGAAAATTGTCCGGCCTTCTTTGATGCCTTTCACAATCGAAACGAAATTATCATCCATTAAAATCATATCGGCCGCCTCCTTAGAAACATCCGTCCCGATCACGCCCATCGCCACGCCGATGTCCGCTCTTTTCAGTGCCGGTGCGTCATTCACTCCGTCCCCGGTCATCGCGATGACTTGTTTATTGTTTTTGAGAATTGTTGCAATTCTGAGTTTCTGTTCCGGAGCAATTCGGGCGAATACCACATCTTTGCTTTTTATTTTTTTATATATTTCGACATCCTTTAGTTTGTTAAGGTTTTTGCCATTGATAACTTCGAATGTGTCCGTTGCTCCTATGAGACCGACATTTTTAGCAATCGCCCGGGCGGTTATTTCATAGTCGCCGGTTATCATAATGACTTTTATGCCAAGACGCTTGCAGTCTTGGATGGCCGTGGCAACATCTCTTCGCGGAGGATCAATCATGGCCATCATGCCGACCCAGACCAGATCTTTTTCCGCCTGATCCAAATAATTTTCTTCTTTTACGCCATCCAAGTTACGATAAGCAAAAGCCAACACTCGGAGCGCCTCCGACGACATTGTGTTATAAATAGAGCGCATTTTTTCCTTTTCTTCAGCAGTAAATTCTATGATTTTATCATCCTGAACTTTTTTCGTGCACAAATCCAAAAGGACATCTGGCGATCCTTTGACGAATGAATTTAAATTTTTGTTGCGATAAATAACACTCATTCTCATCCGTTCCGATGAAAATGGAATTTCATTGACCTTTTTTTCGCCTTGTTCAAAAAAATCCCTTTCTCCGTTGAATTTTCGGCTGGCGACAATAATGGCTCCTTCCGTCGGATCTCCCAATATTTTGTAGGCACCGTCCTCTTTAACTAGACTGGCATCGTTACAGAGCGCTCCAATTTTAAAAAGTAGATCCAAAATTTTTGTTTTGTGCAAATCAACAATTGCGCCACCCTGGGAAAAACTTCCTTTCGGCTCGTAGCCGATACCGCCCAATTCAATGATTTGATCATTAACGACGACTTTGGTGACCATCAGCTCGTTACGCGTGATGGTTCCAGTTTTATCGGTGCAGATTATCGAAACCGAGCCCAGGGTTTCTACCGCATTCAATTTTTTAGCCAAAATATTGTCTTTTAAGAGTCGCTTCATCCCCAAGGACAAGGCGACGGAAATCGCCGCCGGAAGCCCTTCCGGAACTACTGACACTGAAAGGGCTAAAGCGAAAAGAAAATTTTGATAGAGAGACATCTTGAAATATTGTCCGCCGATCATCACCATCGCGCCGATAAAAAGCGATAAAACCGCTACTTCTTTGCCGAGCGTTCTCATCTGTTTCTGCATAGGCGTGAGATCATCCGTGACTTCCTGGGTCAGGTGCGCGATTTTTCCGAGCTCCGTTTGCATACCCGTCGCCGTGACAACGCATCTCGCTTCCCCAGTGGCCACAGTCTCCCCGGAAAAGAGCATGTTCGTGATATCCGCCAGAACCGCTTCTTCCTTGATGACCTTTTCTCCTTTGCTTTTCGGCTTCGACTCCCCGGTAAAAATAAAGCCATTGACCCGAAGATCGTAGCTTTCCAGGATGTAGCAATCAGCCGGAACCTTGTCCCCGGAAGAAACAAAAATCAGGTCACCGGGGACAATTTTTGCCGTATCTATTTCTTTTTTCTCCCCGGCTCGTATGACGAAAGCGTTATCCGTAGTCAGTTTTTTTATACTATCCAGCACTCGTTCCGCTTTGAATTCCTGAAAAAATCCGACTACCGCGTTGATAAAAACGATAATCAAAATTATCGTAGTGTCCCGATATTCATGAAAAATGAAGGCCAAAATTGCCGCCGCGAGCAGGATCCAGACCAGCACATCGTTAAATTGATTGAGGATCAATTTTAGCCACTTCCAGTTTAGCTTTTTCTCCAGAGTATTTGGTCCGAATTCCCCAATCCTTTGCTGAGCCTCTTCATCGGAAATTCCTTGAGAACCAGACCGGAATTTGTTCAGCACCTCTTGGACAGTTAGACCGTATGTCGGTTTTTTTCTATCCGCCATAAATTTATTTCCTATTTTTCCTCCAATTTTTCCGCCACTTCAAAAACATTGCCCGCACCGATACAAAGGACGACATCGTTCTCGCCGATTTTTTCTTTCAAGAAATCCACCGTTTCATCTATGGTCGGAATGTATTGGGCTTTTCCCCGATCATATTTATTTATAAGGTCGACGAGATTCTGAGAACTGACGTTGCCCGTGTTTTCGCGAGCCGAACCGTATATGTCAAGGACTATCACCTCCGAAGCGGAATCAAAGCTTTGCGCAAAATCTTGAAGAAAAGTTTCGGTTCGCGAAAATGAGTGGGGATGAAAAACCGCAATTATATTTTTGTCCGGATAGATTTCCCGCGTAGCTTTCAAGGTAACTCTCACTTCTTCCGGATGATGGCCGTAGTCATCAATGAGGATCGCCCCATTTCTTTGTCCGATGTATTCAAATCTTCTGGATGTTCCCCTAAACTGCCGAATTGCTTCCCGCACTTTTTCCATATCTAATTTTAATTTATGACAAACCGCAATCACTGCGGCGACGTTAAGCAAATTATGATCGCCGACCAGCTGTGTTTCAAATTCCCCCAAATCTTTTCCTAAAAATTCAACGCTGAATTTTTGTTTTTCTCCCTCACCCGGACCTCCGGTCCACCCTCTCCCGCTGGGAGAGGGAGCTGGGGGGAGAGGGAATATTATAACATCATTGTCTTCTTGAAAACCGTACTTTATAATTTCACATTTGGCACTGCAAGCGATCTCATTGGTCGCCACGGAATCGCCCCAGACGACTAAAAATCCAGATCTTGGAATTTTCACAATGAAATCAGAAAAGGCTTTCTTGTATTCTTCAAAAGTCTTGTAGAAATCAGGGTGGTCCCAATCCGCACTGGTAAAAATAACCGCCTTGGGATTATATAGGCGCAGTTTATTTTGAAATTCATCTGCTTCAATCACAAAAAACTCACCTTTCCCGGCCAAGGCATTAGACCCCCACTCAATCACCCGGCTACCAATAATTGCACCTGGATCTTTGTCGGCTCTTTGCATCGCTACACTAAGCATGGCCGAAGTCGTAGTTTTCCCGTGTGTCCCGCAAACTGCGATTCCATATTTTTGATTGAAAAAATCAGCCAGTATCTCCGGATAACTTTTCATCGCCACTCCCCTTTTGACACATTCCCGGAACTCTTCATTATTTTCCGCGTTATAGGCGGTTGAGTAGACAACGAGATCGGCATCGTCCGGAATATTTTTGGCCGAAAATTTTTCAAAATATTTTATGCCGAGTTTCGTGAGAACCGCATCAGTAAAAAATTTCTCATGGGTATCCGATCCAGTCACTTCGATGCCCATCGAATCCAGGATCTGGACAACCGCCACAATGCCGGATCCTTTAATGCCAATGACATAAACTTTTTTGACTTTTGCTAAATCCATTAGAAGTTAGGAGTTAGGAGTTAGGAGTTCTATTTTTCCATCATACCTAAAATTCCTTCGGTAATTTTTTCCGCTGCATCCGCGTGATAAAAAGTTTTTATGTTTTCGGAAAGTTTTTTCTGCAGTTCTGCGGATTCCATAATTTCGTTTATTTTATTGAGCAATACATGCTCTCCCAGATTAGTTTCTTCCAAAACAACGCACCCGCCAATTTTGGCTAATGCGTAGGCGTTCATCCTTTGGTGGTTATTCGCTGAACTCTCAATCGGAATGACGATTGACGGTTTGGCATTAGCCGCGACTTCCGAAAGTGAATTGGCTCCCGCTCGCGTTATAACCAAGTCGGCTACCGCAAAAACATCTTTTAACTCGGCGCCGATGAAAGGAAAAATGTGATACCCTTCTCTCCCTGCCTTGATGCCTAATTCTCCGGCTTTATGCTTCACTTCTTCAAAGTTTTTTTCTCCGGTCTGATGGATAACCTGATATTTGTGCAGTAGCTGGGGCAAAATATTGACGATTTTAATGTTGATAATTCTGGATCCCTGGGAGCCACCCATGACAAAAATGGTTCTTTTCGATTCCAACAAAGAAAATTTTGCTCTGATCCTTGCGGCATCCCCTTGATTTATGTCAGGCTGCAAAGGATTGCCGGTCAGCACGACCTGTGAAGCGGGAAACTCTTTTTCGGCTGATGGATAAGAAACGGCGATGCGCGTCGCGAATTTACTCAAAATACTGTTTGTCACTCCCGGAACACTGTCGGATTCGTGAATCATAATCGGAATCCGATAAAGCCAGCCGACCAAAACAACCGGGAAAGAAGCGTATCCACCCTTAGAAAAGATCGCGTCCGGCATATGCACAAGCAGATACCAAAGAGCGTGAAAAACTCCCGCGATGACTTTGAAAAAATCGATAAAATTAGCGAAAGCAAAATAGCGCCTCATTTTTCCCACTGAAATGTTTTCGGTCGGAATTCCTTCCCGGCTCATGAACTCTTCTTCCATTTTTCCCTTGGAACCGATAAAGACAAACTCAGCGTCGGGAAATTTTTCTCTTATTTTATTAGCTACATTTATCAAGGGAACGATATGCCCGCCAGTTCCTCCACCCGCTAATGCGATTTTCATAGATTTTTGCCCGTTAAATTGCGGTTTCGCCGCACCCACTCGACGGGATTTAACGGGATGAATTTAATTTTTATTTTTTAAAATTCAGTCCGGCTTGGTGTGTTTGGAAATATTGAGCAGTATTCCGACTCCGAACATCAAAAACACCACTGAGGTTCCACCATAACTTATAAGGGGAAGCGGTATTCCGGTCAGGGGGATAATTCCGGAAATAGCGGCTATATTTATGAAAGCCTGAAAAAATATCCAGGAAACAATTCCGATGGCCAGCAGCCGGGAAAAATTATCCGGAGCCTCCTTGGCAATTTTTAAACCGCGCATCGCCAGAATGACAAAAAGAATAATCAGAGTCAATGCTCCGACAAAACCCAGCTCTTCTCCTATTATAGCAAATATAGAATCACCCACGGGTTCTGGCAAGTAATTAAACTTTTGCAGACTGTGGCCCAATCCGACTCCAAAAAGACCGCCGGAGCCTAAGGCCAACAAGGATTGGTTTATTTGGTATCCGACTCCCTGCGGATCGATTTCCGGATGCAGAAAAACCAAAAGGCGGCTGACCCGATAAGCTTCCGTTTTTATAACCATAAATAGCAAGAGTATTCCCGCGAAGCCCATCGCGAAAATATGAGAAAGCCTTGATCCGGAAACGAAAAACATCGACATAGCGATTAAAATAATCACTCCCAGTGTTCCGATATCCGGCTGTTTTATCAGAAGAAAGCTTACCAGCCCCAAAATCAGCATAAAAGGCATCAGCCCTTCAAAGACATCCTTCACCCTTTCTCCGCGGCTTTCAAGCCAGGCCGCCAGATAGATAATCAGGCTTAATTTTAACATTTCTGAAGGCTGAAAAGAAATTGAACCCAGCTGGATCCAGCGGCTGGCTCCATAAATTTTCGCGCCGATTCCCGGAATAAAAACCAGCACTAGAAGTCCGACGCTCGCGAAAAAAAGCGGAAAGGCGATTTTTTTCCAAAAGCCGTAATTAATTTTTTGCCCGATGTAAAGCATCACCAATCCGGGGATAACTCCAAAAAGCAATTGTCGCTTGAAAAAGAAATAAGAATTTCCGAAGCGGATTTTAGAATAAGCCACTCCGGCGGAAGCGATCATAACAAGCCCGAAAACAAGCAAGGCTGGGATGATAAACAAAAGTATCTTATCAGCTTTTTCTTTTTGGTTTTTCATAATAAAACTAAAACCGCAAAAATTAAATGCTTCCGTGCTTTTTTTCTCTCCATTCTTTAATTTTCTGATGATTTCCGCTTAACAGCACATTGGGAACGTTCCATTTATTAAATGTCTCCGGTTTGGTGTATTGCGGATACTCTAAACTAGAATTTTGAATTTTTGAAAAACTCTCTTCCTCCAAAGACCTCGGGTTGCCCAATACTCCCGGCAGAAGTCGCGTTATCGAATCAACCGAAATCATCGCCGGTATTTCTCCGCCAGTCAGAACATAGTCGCCAATGGAAATTTCTTCGTCCGCGGTATATTTCGCGACTCTCTCGTCAACGCCCTCGTATCGTCCGCAAATTAAAATTAGATTGTCATACTTAGCCAGCCGCTGGGCATCTTTTTGGTTATATTTCTTACCCTTAGCGGAAAATAATATTGTTCTAACTTTTTTCTCTTTATTTCTTACTTTTGACTTTAAAAATTGAATACATCGCCAGATCGGTTCAATTTTCAATACCATTCCCGCTCCGCCGCCATAAGGCGTATCATCCACCGTTTTATGCCGGTCACGGGTAAAATCGCGCAAATTATGCACATTAATTTTTATCAGCCTTTTTTCCAGCGCCCTTTTTATTATTGACTCGGAAAAATAAGAGTCAAAAATCTTGGGAAAAATTGTTATAATATCAAACTGCATACGCCTAAATAATAGCATATTTAAGGCAAAAACAAAAAATCACCCTCCTTGGCGGGTGATTTTTTGTTAAATTTCTTCAATAATCGCGGTTGGGTTTCGGCCCTCGGCCGATTCACCAAGAAGGTGAAAATTACAGGTCTCCAACTACATCATCAATGCTTTTCGGTTCCGGCACTTTCCTCGCGGATCCTTCCGGTTCGTTAATTTTCAGATTAACGCGGGCATTGTTTTTAGCGCCTATGATTCGAAGCAGGGTCCTTAGTGCCTTCGCGGTAGCGCCTTCTCTTCCGATAACCATTCCCATATCTGATGGATCAACATCCAAAGTTATGAGAACGCCCATTTCATCAATCTTTCTTTCAACCTTGACCGCGTCCGGGTTGCTAACAATTTGCTTAACAACATACTCGACGAAGTCTCTGTCTTTTGAGCTTTCTGTCATTTTCGTGGTTCTACGATTTATTACTTGTTAAAGCAAAGAAGTTGCGGAAGTTCGACCACCATCCCTCTATCGCCATTAAAGCGAGCTCCGTGCTTTGTGAGCAAATTATAATTTAATAATAAAGTACTGTCAAATTTAGCTTATTTGATGCACTAAAAAGCACAAATTATTGTAATAAATCATGCGACGCATTCCAATCAATAAAAAAAATGAAGCCTCAAAGAAAAATCAAGCCAAAAAGCCGGCACATCATCCGACGAATCGTGATGGGCTTTTTGGATGTATTTTTTATCCTATTAGTAATTGGCTTTATTTATTTCGTCCGCTCATACTTTGAAGCGCCAATTGCCGCCACTCTTCTAAAAAGAAATATTCCTCTGACCACTGTTATTTATGACCGGTCGGGAGAACATGTGCTTTATGAGATTTACGGAGAAGAAAACCGAAAAATAATCCCTCATGAACAGATACCCGATACGATGAAAATAGCCACCATAGCCGCGGAGGATGATTCTTTTTATAAACATCTTGGGATTGATCCCGCCTCAGTCGTAAGAGCTATGCTGAATAATTTAAAAAATCGGGATCTCAGCCAGGGCGGCTCGACGATAACTCAACAGTTGGCCCGCAACGCTTTTCTAACGCGCGAGAAAACTTTCCGCCGGAAATTTTTGGAAGCGATTTTGGCCATAAAAATCGAACGAAAATATTCCAAGGACCAGATCCTGGACATGTATCTTAACCAGATTCCCTATGGCTCCAATACTTATGGCATTGGCGCGGCCTCGGAAAAATTTTTTGGAAAGAACGCAGAGGATTTGGCTTTGGACGAAGCCGCCCTACTGGCAGCGCTTCCCAAAGCTACCACCTACTACTCGCCTTATGGTGTTAACAAGGATTATCTGGCCGCCCGGCAGAAGAGAATACTCATCCGCATCGCCGATCTTAGTTTGGCTGATTACCGAGCCGTGAATGACGCAAAAAAAATTGATACCTTCGCTAAAATAATTACTCCACAGGAAAAAATTGATGCTCCCCATTTCGTGATTTTTGTGAAAGAAGAACTGGAAAGAAAATACGGAAAACAGAAAGTTGAAGAAGGCGGATTGAAAGTTTATACGACGCTTGATTATAATATGCAAAAATTGGCCGAAAACGTGGTTCAGAAGGAGTCGGTCAGTAATTTAAAGGCTTATGGAGCATCTAATGCCGCTCTGGTAGCTCTTGACCCCCGAAGCGGTGAGATTTTGGCCATGGTGGGTAGCTTGAATTATTTCAACGACAACATTGACGGACAGGTCAATGTTGCGCTACGTCCGCGCCAGCCGGGCTCATCTTTCAAGCCTTTTGCTTACGCCAAAGCGTTTGAGAAGGGTTACCAGCCGGAAACTCTCGTAATCGACGCCCAAACTAATTTTGGGCCCGATGGTTCCGGACGACCGTATATACCCAGAAATTATGACGGAAAATTCCATGGTCTTTTAACAATGAGACAGGCTTTAGCCATGTCCTTGAATATTCCCGCGGTTAAAACGCTGGCGGCTGTCGGATTGGATGACACAATCGAGCTCGCCCACCGATTGGGAATAACCACCCTCAACGACCGTAAACGCTATGGATTGTCTTTGGTTTTGGGCGGAGGCGAGGTAAAGCTTCTGGACATGGCTTCTGGTTTTTCGGTTTTTGCCAATGACGGAAAAAGGAATGCTCCCCAGCCAATTTTAAAAATAGTTGATTCTAACGGAAAAATTTATGAAAGCCACACACCGGAAAACAATCCTGTCTTGGATCCGCAAGTAGCCCGTAAAATTAATTCTATTCTTTCCGATAATTCTTCCCGGATACCCATTTTCGGACCCAGCAACAAGCTTTTCATCCCTGGAAAAATAGTTGCCGCCAAGACCGGAACCACTCAAGAATATCGGGACGCCTGGACAATCGGCTATACGCCGCTTTTAGCGGCCGGCGTTTGGGCGGGAAATAACGATAATCATCCGATGCGGCCGGGCGCAGACGGTTCCTATGTCGCTGCCCCCATCTGGAACAATTTTATGTCTCAGGCGCTCAAGGGTCTTCCGGATGAAAAATTCGTCGCTTATGAAAAGAAAATTATGAATCCCGGCGACAGCATTCGCATAACTTATTACAAAAAGAAAAACAACAAGAAGATTTCTGAGGAGAAAGCCAGTAAAATGGATCCGGAGAAAGTCGAAACTCGAATTGAAACCAATTCAACTGATTCTTCTGATAATAAATTTTTGCTCGCCGATACGACCGGAAGCCCAGGAGAAATAGTGATTCCAAACTGGCAAGAATTTGTAAAGTAAACAAAAAAGAGCCCATTAGGGCTCTTTTTAATAAGCTGCGATAAATCCTAAAGAACGGCTTCTTTCGCGGCCTTAGCCAAACGAAACTTCACGACTGTTTTCGCCGGAATTTGGATTTCCGCCCCGGTGGCTGGATTGCGTCCGACTCTGGCTTTTCTTTTCGCCTTTACCATCTTGCCGAATCCAGGCAATACGAACTCCCCGCCTGTTTTGACTTCCGCGTAAGCGGTGTTCGCCAGCGTTTCAAGAAAGCTCGCGACGTCTTTCTTCGCCATGCCTGACTTTTCAGCCAAGACAGCTAGCAATTGTGACTTGGTCATCTTTGCCATTGGTTAAAACTTAATTATTAATTACCCCTATAATCGTTACCCTTATTATACACCTCTTAGGTTTTCTGTAAAATGAAGTGGCTCCGAACGATCAAGGTCGCTCGGAGCCTCGGTGGCAACGCCATCGGTTAGTTTCCCAACTGCTGGGTTGTCTCTCCTGCCATTTTCCGCTGTACATGGCGATAAAACGGTGAGCAAATCGAGCAATCATCGTCGCCATCGCCCGATCCTATTCCCGGCAAGTGCGCGCTGAATCTTTCCTTGACTTCCCGCACATCGCGATCTTCCGGTGGATTGAAAGCGGAAAGCTTGAAATAAAGATTGACGTCCTTCATCACTTCCCGGCAACCGTAAGGCGGCGGCTCTGCCATACCAATTCTTACAAGAACTTTACGAATACGCGTCTTCATTTCCCACCCCCCTGATTGTAATTTTGGAGGCAGACTGCTGTTTCTCCTTATTTCAGTGTAACCCTTTTTTTGATTATCGCAAACGACTACTCAAGCCCGAGCCCGGACATAAATTGCCTCAGCTCTCTTCCGACAATTTTTCTAAGTTGTCCGGAATGCAGATCACCAAGCTGAATATTCAAGATTCTAACTCTTTTCAGATCAACGGCTTCATACCCCAAAACCTGGCACATACGCCGGACTTGCCTCTTTTTTCCTTCAGTTAAAATAATCGAGAATAAATAATCCCCTGCCTTTTTGACCATGCAGGACTTGGTTTTATATCCGTCGTCCAAAACTACTCCGGCACCCATTTTCCTGACAAATGTTTCGGTTATCGGTTTATGGACTTTGACTATGTATTCTTTTTCGTGGTTGTATTCTGGATTCAGCAATTTGTCCGTAATACGCCCATCATTGGTCAATATTATCAGCCCACGCGAATCCTTGTCCAGTCTTCCGATGGGAAAAACTTTTTTGGGATAATTAATGAATTCCTCAATGCTGGTCTCTTCGCCCTGCGGGCTATGCGTGATGATGCGCTTAGGCTTGTTGAAAGCCAGATAAATATATTCCTTATTCAGGCTTTTTACCACTTTGACCAGATCTTTTTCTCCGACTTTCTCGCCCAGAACCGCCTGGTGCCCATTGATCGCAATTTTTCCTTGTGCTATGAATTGGTCGGCTTCCCGCCGGCTGCAGATATTTTTGAGTGCCAGATAGCGGTTTATCCGAATCGGGTATTTTATTTCATTTGGCATAATTTGAACAAAAAAAATTTATTCGCCAGTATAACTCATTATATACCATAAATCAAGCCAAAAAAACAGGGTAGTCAAGAATTTCTTGGCTACCCCTCTATTGCGGGTTACTTGCGGAAATTGCCCTTTATTATGGCAAGCCCTGATAATAAAGCATTTTTCCGACCGCTTTGCTGAGCGGAACCCCATCGATCTTGCCATATGTCCGGAGAGTGCTTACATAGCTGGCAGTTTGACTGAGCACGCTCGTGCTCATCTCGTAGTCGTCCATGGGATATTGCGCCATGTCATGAATGACTAAGACCAGCCACTTTTCCCCAGCCACCGCTTGATCGATCAGGCTCTTGATCTTTGCATACGTGGTAGTCCTCCGGATGCTCACCACGTTGATCGCCCACTCATTGAAGGTAAGTGGATCGTTGAACGCACTGTCTTCGGTCCAGGCTTGCCGGGAAGAAGTTATAAAGCCGACTCCCCGCAAAATCCCTAGCAGGCGATCGTCAAACTCTCCATAAGGAGAAGCGAAAGCTCCCTGTCCCAGGAGACCATGCTGTAAAAAAACCGTTTGCGCTGATTCGATTTCCGCCTTGATCTGGGCATCGCTCAAAGTTGTGAGATGCTGGTGGGAAAAAGAGTGGTTTCCAATTTCCCAGCCGTCTTTCCAGAAAAGAGACCAGAGTTGGGCCCAGGTCAGATGCTCTCCGTCGCCGACCCAGTCGGGAACGATATAAGCCGTCCCCTGAATCTTATATTTGGAAAGGATCGGCACGGCCAGAAGAAGCGAGTTCGGACCATCGTCAAAAGTAAAACTGATCATGGCCCGATCCAGGCTTTTCGCTTCGGCTTTCCCTCCCAAAAATGTGAAAAAGGCTGCAACCAGCAGAACTAGAAACTTTTTCATCGCGTCCTCCTTTTTGATACTGAATTGGACAGCTCCCGCGTGTAGTATCTCCTTATATGAATGCCTTGCTGCAACTTACGGCAAGACAAATTTCAAGGAACGCCCTCCTTAATATAACCTATTACAATCTTTGAATGCTGTAATTTTCAAATTTCACATCCATAAAATCCGTCCGGATCCCGGCATAGCCTTTGTTAAAAAAAGGCGCCGAACCGTGCTTATCGCCCTTGTCTTTTGTTTCCAACACAAGCTGCCAGTCGCCAGTTAGTTCTTTGTCAACATAAAGCTTGAGGCTTACTGAATCATTATCCGCATTTTTTACTTCGCTCTTGATTCCGATCCAAGTGTTTTCCGGGATAAGGTTAGGGCTGTTATCTTTATCATAAACTGAGCCGGCTGAGAAAATCTCCTTTTCAGCCAAAGTAGAATATTTATCGGCGATTTTCTTTTTGATCACCGCGTCCCCGTCTACCCGAAGTCCGATATAGTAAAGATTGTCGCCATCCTGGTAGCGATTAAAAAGCAGAACGCCGTTGGATTCGTTGCGGTTTTTGCTTTCGCTCATATTTATTTTATCAATATTGAAATAAACCGACTGGGAGAAATTTTTCCATTTGTTCCGGGTTACCAGCCGAAAAATGTTTTGAGGAAAGTGTCCTCCGTTCGTGTCGCGCGAGTTATTTTTTGCGTAGAGCTTCCGCCAGGAAGAATTTTCGCCGAGAGCCCCCATGTTGGTGCTAAATTCTTCCCCATCAGAAAGCATCACCCCGCCGGAGTTCAACCACCAATCACCGCTCTTGCTCTTTCCCATAGAGCTAGCTTCCTCCAATATCACTTCCGCTTCAGTTTCTCCGGTCCGGTTTTTTTTCTCCGGATCAATACTTTCCGGAAAGAAAAAAGACTGCCTTTCCATAAAGGGAAAGTTTGCGAAAGACAGCGATTGAATGACGCGTTTTTCGAAAGGCGAAGGATGGTTTCTGTTTTTGTATGCGCTTATCAGTATTCCGGCGAAAACAAAAATAATCGTCAGCGAAAAAAATAACATCCAGAAACGCCGCTTTTTGTTGGGAACATTTTCCTTTGATATTTTCATGCCGATTTTTTTGTTGGTATAGCTAAACATTTTTATGGCAAGGAATTAACCTTGAGATTTGATATTAACAAACTGCTGTTGTTCACCGTGTTGTCCCAGGTCTTGAAACCGATTCCACCGTGATTCAGATTCGGCGAAAGAAATCCGGAAACGGTCTCTCTGTCTTCAATATAACATGTGGCTTTGTTTCCGGCGACACTTATCCCCACGGAGATATCCTTGTTCGGAATGATTTGCAAGTTTTCATCCGATTTAGCCAAAATATTTTCTTGTCTGCCGACTCTCTGGGAAAGAGACACGCCCCCGGTTGAAAAATCGCAGGACGCGTAATTGTTGCCATTGACGTATCTGACCACCGCGGCAAAAGCATTGCCTTGGATGAGTTTGGCCGTGGCACTAATTTTGTAATCCGTCCAAGTATAGGTGCCGTTGAGAAAAGTTAAACTGCTGTCTTCGGAAGCGGAAGCTCGGGTGAGCAGAAGACCGTTTTGGAGTTCGGAGCTTCCCCACCCCGTCAGCCAGCCTTGATTCGTGGCAAAGGCATCTTCATAGGGAAGCGTTTTTTCATGATCGCCGTTTATCAGAAAAAGAAGTTGGCCTTTCGTCATACTCGAGCTGACATTGATGCGCTTCACCAGTCTGAAGTCTTTGCCCGGATAGTTCCCGGGAAATTCACTTTCTCCGGTTTGCCTAAAGGCCAGCGGAAAAAGAGCGTTCACTTTTCCCGCCAGAATGTTTTTAGATTCCGAAAAATTTTGTGTGTTATTCCCGTAATCTCCGAAGGGATATGCAAAGCCCAGCACCGAAACACCCAGAGTTCTTTCCAAGTCTCTTTTCGATCCAGCTAAATCTCGGCTGATCCGCTGATCATATTCTTCATTAGTTTCCATGCGTCCCAAGGAATCATTCCAGATTTTATCGCTCAAAAAGTGACCCGTTGCGCCAGCGGCGTCAATTTTTTCCAGGCCATGTCCGTTTTGTGTGTGCGAACCAACTTCCCAACGTCCGCTTTCTATCATCTTTTTGAGTTCATCTTCTGACAAGTGAAACACGCTTTTTTTGCTGTCCTCCCCGATTGACCGGCCGGTAATCACAAACATCACTGCTTTGAAATTCAGCGCCCGCAAAATCGGATCCGCCATATAATAGCTGTCCTTGCGGGCATCATCAAAAGTAATCAGGATGGATTTTTCCGGCAGATCTTTATCCTCCTGCATAAATCCCAAAAATTGCGCAAGGGTAATCGCTTGATAACCTTCTTTCTTGAGCGCGAACATCTGCGCCTTAAAATCAGAGAGCGATATGTTTACTCCGTCGCTTTGCCAATCCGGAGCGTCTATTATCCCGTGATAAAGCAAAACTGGCACGGATTTTGTTTTTTCCGGAGTAGTTGTGGCAAAAACGCTTTGGCTCTTCCGGTTGGCAAGCCAATTGACCAGCCCGCCCGAGTTATATTCAACAAATTCTATCTTCGTTTTCAGATAATCCCACTGCAGAGTAAAATACCGCGCTTTCCAATAATAATTGTCTTTCAGCAAAGAGATGCCTCCGATCATACTCAAAACAACCGAGAAAACGGTCACTAACATGAGTACCTTTACCACTTTTAAATTAAAATCATGCATAAATTTTTACCTTGTTCCCCAGCCGCGATCCTGGATATGCAGCGCCGCCCAAACGATCATAAAAGACAGAATAAATAAATTCAGCACCGACCAAAGAAAAAGATACGGCCAATATTTGTTTTTTGCATCAATGGAGCGATAATAAATCACCATCAGCACGGTAACCAGAGTGACGCCGGCAATATGGTAAAGAGGCAATATCCCGTAAGTGAGCGGGGCATAAATCAACGCCCGAAAAGTCATAATAGGAGTCAGTAAAGAGATAAAAATCAAAGGAAAATAATAGAAAAAGGCCACAAAAGGCTGCTTTTTCCAGATGAAACGGCTGGTAAGAAAGGCATTGATGATCCAAGATTTTTTCCAGCGCAGTTGTTGCTTTAGAAGCTGGCGCCAATTGTTGGGCACAACGGTATAGGCCAGCGCCTGGCTGCTATAAACGGTTTTTTCTCCCCGTTTCAGAAGCCAGCTGGTCAGCGCCCGGTCGTCGCCCCAGGTAACTGGCAGGCCAAGAAAACTTTCCGAGAGCCACTCATAAAGAATCGGCATCACGGAACTTTTGCGGTAAGCCGAACAGCATCCGCTGCAACAAAACACAGTATCAAAAGTAGATTCGGCCGCTTTTAAAATTTGAAAAGACATAAAATAATAGGCAGTTTGCATCCGGGTGATGATATTTTGGTCGGCGTTTTTCGGCACTCCATTGGCGCAAACCGCTCCGACTTTGGGATTCCGGAAAGGCGCGATAAGGTCGCGAAAAGTAGCCGGATCCACCTGGCTGTCACTGTCTAGTTGAACAATAATTTCGGCCTTAGAAACCCGAAAGCCGGCGGCCATCGCCCAGCGCTTGCCTTGGTTCGGCCAATCGATCACTTTGAGAGAAGGATAAAATTTTTGCAGCTCTTTCAGAATCAGACCGGTCCTGTCCGTGCTTCCGTCGTTCACTACGATTACTTCCACTTTTTCGCGCGGATAATTTATTTGATAACATTGGATGACCGCGTCGCCGATATCTTTTTCCTCATTCTTGCATGGGATGATAAAAGCCACTGCCGGTTCATAGTCCTCCGGATAAAACTGAACGGTCGAGTTTTTTTCCTCGAGTAAGGTGGAAAATGATTTTTTATAGAACATGGCCGAAATTATCCGGGACAGCTCAAAAGTTGTTACAAAAATGGCGTAAGAAAAAAAATAGGGCTCAACCTGAAAATCGGCTGTTGTCTTGGATTTTAGAAGGATTATCAGGAATAAGGCAGCGGCGCCTGTTCCCAAAATAGCGATTCGGTAAAAAAGGCTTCTCCAATCAACTTTTTCCAAATAACCAGCAAAGGGCCGGCTAATAGGCTGGCTGATGGATCCGGTTAGCACTTGAGGCTGATTTTCATTCATAAGCCCATTTTTTCAAATATTTAATCAATTAGCTTGGCACAAAAAAGAAAATTTGTCAAATCAAAAAACCCCGCCTTGGCGGGGTTTCAGTTATCAGTAATATCTTAATTGCTGGGTACCTTAAACTGGTTCGGATCAATCGGAGCACCAGGATTATTCTGCATTTGCTGAAGGCTTTTCATCAGCTCCCCCAAATCTTGGAATTTTACATCACTTGGAGGCGCAAAATCAGAATCTGCCGCCACTGTCGGATTGCAATCGTATTTGGCTCCGCTGTTTTCCATACCTTTGGCCCAATCCTTCCAGTCGGAAGCTTTTTCCTGTGATTTCGTGTTTTGCCCGCTGGTCTGCTCCATATCTTTTAGGTTAAACTTCATCCCCTCTTTGCCGTTCCAGATATATGCCCATTCGCTGTCGTTGACCATTGAACCTTTCTGAGAGGCTTCCGGGTTTTTCGGATCGGGAAAATCCATCCCGTCTATTCTTACTTTCCCACCCTTGGCGGTTACGGTATATTTTCCGTTCGCATCTTCCACCGAGCATTTGACCCCGGCCGCTCCTTCCATCAGCCCCAGCAAACTTTCTTTTATTCCCGACTTGGCCGACTCTTCTGCTTTTTGGCTTCCGGTTACAGAGGTCGCTGACTGTCCAGTCTCGGAAGATTTTTTATTAAAAATAAAAAACCAGGCGCCGAGTAGCAACAAGACCACTACAACCGCAATTATGATCAGATTTGTTTTTTTCATTTTTTTAATTTAATAATTAATTTCTTTTTTTATTATACCTCTTGAATAATTTTAGGCAAATCCATAATTTAAAGAAAGTCATTTTAAAAAAAGCGGGACCGGGTAGTTGCCCGTGTCCCGCCGCCGAACATTGCGCCTCAGAAGATCTTGACCGGCTGGCCGAGCTCAGCGGCCTTGCTCTGGACGAGCGACTTGGCATCCTTTCTCGAGTCAGCCGTGCCGATAACTCCGGATGCGACTATCGTCTCCTCGTTGGCCAAGCCTGCCGGATCAGAGCCCACTTTAACTTGCCCGCTTTCCGGGTCCCACGTGACTGTGGGCCATTTATGGGTCCCTTTTTTTATCATACCCAGAAGCACAAGTCCCTGTTCCCTCGCCGTTACCGGAGTTTTCTTTGACATTGCAGAGACCTCTCCTTCTTTTTATTTTAGATATATTGCCTGCTCAAGGTATTTCGTTTTTTATATCATTTGTTGGAAAAAATATCAAGTCCTGATTATAGAAGCATTTTCCTTAACGCCGCCAAAATCCGAGCTTTAACTTGTTGAACAAAATTTTTCAGAATTAAAAATTACTTTTACTTAAGATATTTCCATATTTATCAGTTGGATAATAGCAGTGCGGATTAGGATATTCATCCGGGTCCAGACAACATTCCATATCCAAATGCTTGCCTTTGTTCTTTTTGCTTTTTTCCGGATGATCGTTGTTTTTCGCGCAAACCAGCCGGCCGCGCGCCACTTTGTATGACACCGGCATGGGTAAGGAAGTTGACCGTTCCGGTGAAGCCGGTCTCGGCCTTACAATATCCGTGAGTTTGAATGTGGAAACAACAGAGTAAAACTCCGGAAAATTGTCGATAATTTCAACGCGGGGATCGCCGGATATCAAGCTGCCCGCCTGAAATTTTGGAACAATGTTGTATATATAAGCACCTCTGATGTTGCTGAAAAACAAGGCCGTGTTGTAGCAATTATCAGCTGGAGGGATATATATTTCTTCGGCCGGATAATCGCCGGTTTCTATAATATGGCCATCTATAGTGGAGCATTGGCCTTCCGCTTTGGATTGTTCGCTGATGATGGACGGAAATTCTTCGGTTTTGGACAGCTCCTTGGTCTTGGCAGCGTTATAAATAACAACATCAAAACCAACATAGGGATTGTCTTCGGTGGAATTCTTTTTGCGAAACTGATAGCGGTATTCCCATTGCGAATCGCGGGAACCGGCTTGCCTCATCGGAGCCGTCCAGTTTTCCGGGTATTTTATTTCAAGTCCATACCATTGGCTTTGATAAATTTTCCAGTTATCAGTGTTGATTGTTGCCTGGATAGTCTTGACTTCCTCATAAATCTGCTCCTCGGTCATCACCGGACTAGCGGCCGGCTGGCTGATATTTTTTCCGGACCGCATAATGCCGCTGGAGAAGGAATACCGACTTTCAGTAAATAGCGCGATTAAAATAAAACAGAACGCACCCAAAATGATCGCGTCCCGCTTCAAATTTTTCTTACGGAAAAAAATCAGACAAAAAAAATTCCAATATCTAAGAACCGATTTTAAGACTTTATTTTGCATATTCTGAGATTCAAAAATTTATCAAAACATTCTAGCACGAAACAATGAAAAGTCAAAAAAAACCGCCTAAAGCGGATTAAAAAAAACCTGCCCCATAGTAATTCCTAATTTACTACTGGAGAGAATATGAGAATGTCAGGTTAAAGTCAAATTACCCGGCTGTTATTCTTTCGTCTTGCAACAATCGCAATTGTCCAGCGCGATCGCCCAAACACCGAAAAGAACCGCAATGATCATCCACTGGGTGCCGGCCAGCCACAATTCCAGCTGAAAAATTGACACGACCGCCGCCAATACCGCGATCACCACTGACAGCCCCAGCGCTATTTTTGATAAGTTTTTCATATTTCACC
>JBBTUK010000017.1:0-3038 GCA_038063775.1 Patescibacteria group bacterium | reverse complement strand
CTTCTCAATTATGGCGCGACTTCTTCCCAGCGCACATTCGTATTGCTGCCGCTATTGCAGGTGCCGCCGGAAGTGGTGCAACCGCCGCTATTCGGCGGGCAGGGAGATGTTCCGGGATTAGCCACGCACGTAGAGCTGACGCAAGAATAAGAAACGCATGAAGTATCATTTACCGTCACTTCCATCGCGGCGGTTATCGAGCTATATACAGCACTGATATTAACCGGCGTGGTAGTTGTTGCTTCGCCCTTTATGCTGCCCTTGGCCGGCAAAGATACTTTGCCAGAATCGCTGGACGACCAAGTTGCAGTATTGGTAACATTTGTCCATCCGGTGGTATTACAATCAGGTATTCCGAAATAGGTAGCCCAATATCTGGCTTCCAATGGCTTCGTTTCTCCCAAACCTAAGGTAGCGTTGGCAGGGCAAATTACCAGCTTGGCGGCATCATAATACAGCAAGCCGGTGGCGAAAAAGAAGGAGGATTCGTTGGAATGCAGTGGAGCTGAACCATCTCCAGCAAAATCACTGGAGGCGTATTGGAAGGATACCCAGTTGTTCCCCGCCGGGATTTGAAAAGGAGCAGAGACAGTATCAAAAACTCCATCGCTGTTGCCCGAGACATAATCGCCATAGCGCAAATTGGGAGCATAATTTTGAGCGGTGGACAAAACATCAATTTCCGCTCCCTCGCGTCCATACTCCGGATACCACCTGTCCACCGGTCCAGCCGGATCGGACGCGCCATTTGAACGCGGAATTATCCTTTTAGCGCCTGGATTGACTGGATTATTTATGTCTATTTCTTGTGCTGCGGTCATAACTCTTCCTTTTATAAAAAGCTCTGATTCGCTTGGTTGACTGGCACTGGCCTTCATCGCCAGATAATTGTGCCGCGCCTCGGAAGCCAGAGAGGCTTTAGACATCCCATCCTCAAGGAGAAAAAACGGCCGCAAGGTGGTTGGATCCATTGTACTCACATCAAAACTGATTGAATGTGAAGCGCTTCGATAAACTTCCTCTCCCAGTGTTCTGATATTCAGCACCCCACTGGGCTTAGTCAGGTCTTTATAGACCACTACCAGAGCGATGCCTCCGTCGAAATCAGGCCAAGTGTCGCCGTTGACATCCGCGTCCAGACCTTGAAAAGAAAGATAGACGCGCGAGTCACCCGCTGAGTTGGCGAAAAAATTATCCGGAAGTTTTTTGGTTATCCCTTCAAGGGTAACGCCCTTGGCAGTGCTTAAGCGCGTGCCGGTCAAATTTATGGTCGCGTCGGTGGTGGCGGCATTTTTCACCTTTAGAGTAGTGCTCGCGCTATTTCGCCAAAACAACTGCACGCCACCCGGCAAAATGTCGCCCGCGGTTATCCCAACGGGAAGCTGAATTTCCAGTTCCTCGACCCCCCCACCTTTAGCCGCCACATCCGTTCCGACTCCGGCGACTTTATAATCAATTTGCTGTTTGCCGGAACTCGGAATGGAAATTTCCGTAACATCCCAATTGCTGGAATCAAAGGCGCTAGCCGGAATTACATTAAAACCTCCGATATCTGGCGTATCCCAAGTCAGCCTTATTTGCGGATCAGTATTCCAGGCAATTGACTCGTCAATTTTATAATCGAAGTATATCGGATACCAGCCCACCGCAGTAAAATTAGGGGACGAAAGACAACTTCCTTCACCTGTATTAGGATTAGAATCACATTTTACAGTAGTGCCATCTTTTTCTTTGATTTCTAGGGTTACACCGGCATTGCCAGTATAATCCCAATCGAAATCATAAGTACCGGTCTTGGAGATATAAATCGCTCCCTTGGCCCGCAGTTCTAAGGGGTAAAGATAACCACTAGTTCGGGCAATCAACGGAAAATTATTGCGCAGATTATTAGACGTAGTATAGTAATCTATATTGCCTTTCACTTTGTATACAGATTCTCCGTGCCATTCTGGCCACTTAACGACGGGTAGCGCTGCTGCTATTTCGTCTTTTTCTGCTTGAGTAACAAGATCCTTTACTTGAACATCAATGCTCAAGCCCTCTGCCGCCGAGGCCAATCCGGCCGACAGAGCCCATCCGAAGGCCAGCGAGGCAACAACCAGGAACCATGTTTTTATTTTTCTGTTTTTGTGCATAATATTTTATTAAATTAAATTCTCCTAAAATTTATTTTTTATTCTCGCGGCTGGGTTTGTTCCACAATCACAATCTGAACGGCAGTGATGGAGCTTTGATTTTTGAATTCCAGCATTTCAGCGGTTTGAACCTGGACAACCATTCCCGCCTGGAGCGCGTTGGAACCCACGGTTTCCGTTTTTCCTTTAGCTATAAATGAATCATCATCCTTATCCCCGGTTTTGTTTGGAACATATTCCATATTGGACTTTATTATTTTGGTTTTATCAGTAATTACAACGTCCATGGTTTTATTTTCATCCAGTTGTTCCGATGCATCCGGTTTGACTTTCAGGCTTTTTTTGTCCGCTCCCACCGCGCTGATTTTCCCGTCCAGCGCGTCAGAAAAGCCCTGTTTCGCCAGCGCTATCCTTTCGTCAATCAACTTTTGCTCTTTCTTGCTGGTCATCCCGGACTCTTTTGGCGCTTGGCTGACCGGAGCTTTATCGCCCGCCATTTGCTTTTTAAACAGTGTGACAACAAAAAATGCCGTGACCGCGAAAATCAAAAAATACAAAAATATTTTCATATTCTTGTTCGCTGGATCGTTTTTTCCAATATCCATATTTGTTTTTATTATTTTTTTATATTAAAAATGTAAAAGCTTAGCCAAGCGACTGGAAGTTTTTTATGTTCTGATAAAATTATACATTAAAAAAGGATTTCGGTCAACAAGAGTAAGTTATCCACAGCCCCCAAGAGTACTGGTAATCTCTCGCTGGAAAATTTATCTTCCTCTGGCCAAGACTCATTTCCTGTCAAAGCAACACAAAAAAACACCCATCCATTGGGCGCTTTATTATATTTCAGCATCGCTATCCTTTGCGATTTCCCAAACCATAAAGAGTTCGGGATCCCGCCAA
>JBBTUK010000016.1:0-3183 GCA_038063775.1 Patescibacteria group bacterium | reverse complement strand
AGCTACCGCGGAATATTTGCCTTTTAAAAATAAAGCCGAGAAATCGGCTAAATTTAACAAATTGATTATATCAAAATATCCAAAATAATCAAGTCTAATAATCTTTGAGTTTTTTAATCGTTCCGTGTTCGCGGATTTTTTCCAGCGCTTTGGCTTCGATCTGACGGATTCGCTCACGCGTCACGCCGAACTCCTGACCCACTTCTTCCAGTGTGTGGACAACTCCGTCTTCCAAGCCGAACCGGATTTTCAAAATTTTCTGCTCCCGCGGAGTGAGAGTTTCCAAAACTTCCACGATATGATCTTTCAAGAGTTTCCTGGCCGCTGACTGGTTGGGCATAATAGTTTCCGTATCCTCGATAAAATCTCCCAAAACGCTGTCGTCGTCACTGTCGCCAACAGGAGTTTCCAAGGGCACCGTTTCCTGGGAAATTTTCATAATATGGCGTATTTTGTCTACTTCCAATCCCATTTCTACCGCGACTTCTTCCGGCAACGGCTCGCGTCCCAAGTCCTGCACCAAGCGGCGCGTGATTTGCGTATATTTGTTTATTGTTTCCACCATATGCACCGGAATGCGGATGGTCCTGGACTGGTCGGCCAAAGCGCGCGTGATGGCTTGCCTTATCCACCAGGTGGCATAAGTGGAAAATTTATAACCTTTGCGATAATCAAATTTTTCCACCGCCCGAAAAAGGCCAATGTTGCCTTCCTGGATAAGGTCAAGCAGCGACAAATTGTGCGACCGGCCGACATATTTTTTGGCAATGGAAACCACCAGCCGCAAATTGGCTTCGGTTAGTTTTTGTTTGGCGACTGGATCGCTTTTTTCTATTCGCTTGGCCAGGCTCACCTCTTCTTCCGATTTCAAAAGTTCTACACGCCCGATTTCTCTGAGATACATCTGCACCAAGTCGGAGGAGGCTTCTTCCGGAATATCGGTTATCTCCTTTTTCTTCCGGCCCCTTTTCCCTGCCTCTTTCTCTTCTTCCATATCGGTGGATGTCTTGTCCGTTTCCATTTTTAGCATATCCCCCGAACTCATGACGCGCACCCCGATTTCTTCCAGTTTTTCATAAATGCCCTCCAACTCCTCGATGTTATGCTCAACATTGGGAATAACATGGAGAATTTCATCTTCCGTGACAAAGCCTCTTTGTTTAGCACGTAAAATCAGATCTTCTACCAGATTCTTTCTTTCTTCCTTGGGTTTTTCAGATTTTTTAGCTCTCTTCTCCACCCGGCTCTTTTTGGCAATTTTTTTCTTTGCCCCTTTTTTCTTGAAGAGCTTTTTCTTTTTAGCCGCCTTCTTGGTCCCGCGTCGGCGGGATTTATTTTTCGGCTTTTTTTGTTTTTTCTTCGCCATAAAATAAAAATAAACTAAATTTAGTTAATTTATCAGTTTGCTGGAAATTCTTTTCACTTCTTCCCGCAAAAACATGACTGCCTCCCGATCCTTGTTATCCTCGGCCGTTTTCAAATCCCTTTCGATCCGTGCCAATTCATTGCGCATGATCTCTTTTTTGATCTCTTTGATACAGCTTAAATAATCTCCTGTCGGATTTTCTGATCTTATTTCCTCAATATTATTGTTCAGATCTGGACGGTATTTTTTTTCGAAGTATATTTTTTCCGCCCGAGAAGCGTCTTTTTGGTTTTCTAAATTTTTTATCAAACTATCAAAGCTGAATTGAAATTTCTCCCCTTGCTCAAGCATGTTAGAGAGCAATTTATCCTTGAGGAGGACCTGGTTTTCTTTTTCCTCCACAAAGGCTTTTCGCCAAACGCTTTCATAAATCAATGCGAGACCGATCAGGTCTTCAGTAAGGATTTCCAGCTTGGTTTTTACGGATATTTTTCCTCTTTCTTCTTTTTCTGTTTGAGAATTTTCAACCGTCCTGCTTCTCAGAGTAACTTTTTTAAACATATCGGTCAACACAGACTCCTTGGTTTCCAGCTCTTCGGAGAGTTTCTTTATCCAGTGACCCTTTCCGATCTCTGAAGACATGTGGGATAACATGTCCAGAATTTCTCCGGCGATTTTCTTTTTACCCTCTACCTCTTCCTTGTTCTCCTTGGAAAGAACTTTCTGGAAAAAATATTCCATCGCGTCAGCCGCTTTTTCCACTGTTTCCTTGAGAAGCGCTGGATTGCTCTTGGCCAGATCGGCCGCGTCTTTTCCTTCCGGCAGCTCGACCACCTTGACGTTCAAATCGCGCTCAAAGCAAAGCTTGATGCTTTTTTTGGTGGCTTCTTCCCCGGCCTTATCCATGTCAAAAAACATTCTCAGATTATTAGTGTAGCGCTTCACTATGTTGATTTGATCCGGAGTTAGGGCCGTCCCGGAGACCGCTACCGTATTTTTTATCCCCGCTTGAGCAGCGGCAATCACATCCATATTGCCTTCAACTAATAGCACGAAGTCTTGGATCTTTATTTCATTTTTCGCTTTGTCGGCTCCATAGAGCACTTTGCTTTTATGATAAACTTCGGATTCCGGCGTGTTGACATATTTAGCTTGAGATTCGTCACCGCCAGGTGATACGCGCGCGCTGAAGCCGACAACTTTGCCCATCGTATCGGCTACCGGAAAAATTATCCGATCGCGGAAGCGGTCGTAAAAATCAGCATTATCTTTCTTCACCAGTAGCCCGGTCTTCTCAATTTCCTGAGCGGAATATCCTCGGCCGGTTAAAAATGTGAGCATATTTCTCCAACCGGCTGGCGCATACCCCAAGCGAAAAGTTTTGATGGTTTCTTCCTTGAGGCCCCGGTCTTTCAGATAATTCATTATTTTGACCTTGCCCGCACCTTGCCAGAGCTGGGTTTCATAAAATTTCGTCGCCAGCTCTAGGATCTCCAAAATTCGATTCTTTTTACCTTCCGCTTGGGCATCGAATCTCTTAAGCGGCACTCCGGCTTTATCCGCCAAAAGTTTCAGCACTTCTTTGAACTCCAATCCTTCCATTTCCATCACAAAGGCGAAAATGTCCCCGCCTTTTTGGCAACCAAAACAATGCCAAATCTGCTTTTCGGCGTTCACCATGAAAGAAGGAGTTTTTTCATTATGAAAAGGACAGCGCGCCTTATAGTTGGCGCCTGCCTTCTCGAGACGGATATATTCTCCGATAATATCAGCGGCGTTGAGCCTTGATTTTATCTCTTCGATGTCTGAATTCATGG
>JBBTUK010000015.1:6888-14144 GCA_038063775.1 Patescibacteria group bacterium | reverse complement strand
AGCTACAGACCCAGAATAACATTATTATCCTATTTCAAAAAATCCCTTCAGTCAATATAAAAACAGCCTCAGCTGTCTTTATTTTATTAGCTTCCTATTATCGGATCCGTTGCATGCGCCGGATTGATTTCTTCCGCCGGTTCAGTGATTTTTTCTTCCTCTTTCGGACTGGCGATTTCCCGGAAAAATAAAACCAGAACGGCGTGAGCGAACACTTGATAAGCCGCGCCGCCCAAGAACATAAAAATTAGAATAAAAAACACTGCGATAGCCGCGGTTATTGTCGCCCCAATCTGTTTGGCCAGTAAAAACAGAAGCATGCCCATGATGAAAAACAACACGACCAGCGGTATTATCACTAAAAGAGCCGCCAATGTGGCAACCGCTCCTGCCACCAAAAAAATCAGCGCTAGGATTAGACTGTTGGCAATGTTTTTTCGCAAAAGCGCGTAAGCATTTTCCAGCGCTTCGCCTAATGGCAGATCGGAAAGTGCAACATAAAGATAGCCGTACATTCTAGTGAAACTGACCAAAAACACTACTGGAATAAAAATAGCTATTGCTAGAAGGGAAAGCGCTCCTCCCAAAAAATAAGCCTTGTTATAAAATAAGAATCCGATCGGAATCGCGAACACGATAAGTAGCGCTAGAATGAACGCGCCGGACAAGAGGCCGATGAATAATATTTTCCAGAAATATTTTTTCCCTTCTTTCCAGCCGCTTTTAAAGCTTGTTTCCTTTCTTTCAATAATATCATTTACGGATTTTATCAGCGCGCCCCTTCCCGTTACTCCGACAACCAATAATACTATCCAGAGAACAAACATAGCCAACCCAGCGAAAATCGCCCATTCGCGATGCGCCGATATGAGCTCGAAAATCTTTTGTTTATCCGCAACTTCTTTATTCGGAGAGTACCTTGAAAATCCACCTCCCGCCGCGCCTAAAAGAACAAAAAAACCGAACCACCACAAATACTTGTTGCGCCAGGTTATACCCGCCGCCTGCCTTATGATTTCCAGATAATTGATTTTGGAATTAGGCATAAAATTATAAATTGCCTAGGCTATTTTAGCTTGCTGCGCTTCCTTTTTCTCTTCTATTTTTTCTTCAGACTTGATTCCGACTATGGCATTGAATTCTTCCTGCTCAATTGTTTCCCTTTCCAAAAGAACAGCAACCAACTTATCCAGGGTTGGTTTTTTGTCCGTCAAAATTCCTTCCGACACTTTATAGGCTGCGTTTATGAACTTGGAAACTTGCTGATCTATTTCTTCCGCTGTTTTTTCCGAATAATTTCTTTCTTCCTGGATTTCTTTGCCTAAAAAGATCAACTCGTCCTTGTTGCCGAAAGTCCGCGGACCCATATCACTCATGCCGTAGCGAGTTATAAGGTTTCGGGCGATGGCCGTGGCTCTTTCCAGATCATTGGACGCGCCCGTCGTCACATCCCCAAAGGTCAATTTTTCACTGACAAAACCACCCAAAAGAACCGACAATTCTTCCACAAAATAATTTTTGGAGCGCAGCCGCGAGTCCTTGGTGGGGGCGCTCAAAGTGTATCCACCGGCATGTCCCCGCGAAACAATGGAAACTTTTTGGACCGGATCGGCTTTAGGAAGACTGGCCGCGAGCAGAGCATGTCCAGCTTCGTGATAAGCGATGATCTTTTTTTCTTCCTCTTCAATTCTCCGGCTTTTCCGCTCCGGCCCCAAAATCACTTTTTCAATTGATTCGGTGAGTTCCGCCATGCCGATGGACTTTTTTTCTCTCCTTACGGCTAAAATAGCCGCTTCATTGACCAGATTGGCCAGATCGGCGCCGGAAAAGCCGGAAGTGCGAACAGCAATTTTTCGCAAATCCACTTCCGCCTCCAGAGGTTTTTGCTTGGAATGTATTTCCAAGATCGCGATTCTTTCTTCAATGTCAGGAAAATCCATAACAACTCTCCGATCAAATCTTCCGGGACGAAGTAGCGCAGGGTCAAGAACATCCGGCCGGTTAGTGGCTGCTATTACTATCACATTGGTCGTCGTGTCAAAGCCGTCCATTTCCACCAATATCTGATTCAAAGTTTGCTCCCTTTCATCATGCCCACCGCCCAGTCCTGCTCCGCGATGGCGGCCCACTGCGTCAATTTCATCAATAAAAACAATGGCCGGCGCATTCTTTTTGGCTTGTTTGAACAAATCGCGTACGCGCGACGCGCCCACTCCCACAAACATTTCCACGAACTCCGAGCCGGAAATATTGAAAAATGGAACATTGGCTTCTCCGGCCACCGCTTTAGCCATCAAAGTTTTTCCCACTCCCGGAGGGCCTAAAAGCAAAACACCTTTAGGAATCTTAGCTCCCAGTTTAAGGAACTTTTGCGGGCTTTTTAAAAATTCCACTATCTCCATCAATTCTTCCTTGGCCTCTTTGGCTCCGGCCACGTCTTTGAAGGTTACTCTATTTTTTTTGTCTTTCGGATCCGTCACGCGGGCTCGCGATGTCCCAAAAGAAAGCGCTTGCGTGTTTCCTCTTTGGGCTTGGCGCAGCATAAACCAGATGAAAGCCCCGATAAAAATGAAGGGTAAAATGAACGGCAGAAAAGTGCCCAGCCAAAAATTGGCCGAAGAAGCGCCTTTGATCTCAATATTAACCGCGTCCAACTTGCTTTGATCCACGCCATAATTTTTCAAGGATTCAGTTAGTGATGATTCCGTTTCCTTAATAGAATTTTCCGTCTTGCTGTCACCCAGTTGTATTTGTAATTTGTCTCCGTCAACCGCGATTTGCTTGACCTGCCCTTGATTGATTTGAGAGACCAGCATAGTCAGTGAAACGTCCGCCGGCTTGGTCTTTGGCGCGCTATACAATGTCAGTATGCCTGCGATGACCAGAAAAAATAAAATAAACAGTCCTATGTTTTTGGCTAAATTTTTCATAACACCTCGCGAATCAAGAACTAATCTAAAGCGAAAAGCGCAAATATTCGCTTATTTTAGAACGGAATCCGCTTATAATTAGCGAGTTAATTTTTCTATTATAACCTTATCACCCTTTCGGGTCATTTTCAACCCTTTAAATATTACAATCTGATTTTTGTTTTTAGTGCTTTTTAACGCTTTGGTTATCTCCTCAATATGTGCCGCTTCGACATCTTTTACGCCAGGCTTTTTTTCGGAAATTATTTTTAGCAAAACTCTCCTTTGCAAAGCAGGGTGCAGTTTTAGAATCTTTTTCACTGAAAGTGCCTGCTTTCCTCCAGATATATTGTCGGACAGTTCTTGAATCAAGGAGTAGTCTTCCGCGATTGAACTGACCGCCGCAAAAATAGTTTTTTTTATTTTCGGATTGAAATTTTTTTCTAGATAGGGAATTAGCTTATTGCGGACTTTATTCCTGAAAAATAAATCGGCCTTGTTTGTCTTGTCCGTCCTGTAGACCAGATATTGGCTTTTCGAATAATTCAAAATCTCAGCGCGCGTAGTTCCCAGAAGCGGCCGGATAAGTTTCCCGGATTTATATTGCATCGCGGACAATCCCTTGAGCCCCGCGCCTCTAATCACTCGCATCAAGAATGTTTCGACTTGGTCTTCTGAATTATGCGCCACCGCGACCAAATCAAATTTGTTTTTTTGGCGCACTTTTTCAAAAAAAGCATAGCGGATGTCCCGCAATTCATTTTCCGAAGGCATCGCGCCCCCCCCTCTCCCCTCAGGAGAGGGGGTGAGGGTTTCTATTTTCATTTTATATTTCTCCGCCAACTGCCTCACAAGCTTTTCGTCTCTTTCGCTGTCTGCGCCGCGTAAACCATAATTAACATGCGCGATCCGCAATTGTAAATTATATTTAGGCGCCAGCCTCGCGAAAATATCCAGCAAACAAACCGAATCCGGCCCGCCCGAAACTGCCAGAATAATTTTGTCGCCTTTTTTTAAAAGCTCTTGCTGAAAAACAGTGTTCTGAATTTTTTTGACTAAATTAGACATGTTTTTTTATAATTTCTGCAACTTTTTTTATGGCTTCCTGTAACTCTCCTTCTTCATTCACCACTTTAAAATCATAGATATGTTCGTGCTTCACCCATTCTTTTGTATATTCCATCCGCTCTTTGACATACGCTTCCGCGACATTGTCCCGCCGCATGATACGTTGCTTTAAGATTTCAAGCGAGGGCGGCGCGATGTAAATAGACCTGATTTCTGGAAAAAGCTTTTTGGCCGCGATCACTCCTTTGTATTCGATCTTCCAGATGCCGATTTTTCCGCAACCGCGCACCCGTTCTAGTTCCTCATTTGTTACTCCGTATAAATTGCCGTTATATTCTTGCGCGTATTCCAGGAATTTATTTTTTTTTATTTTTTCATTAAATTCTTCCTGCGTGACAAAATAGTATGGCTTGCCTTGCGCTTCTCCCGGACGCCGTCTCCTGGTCGTCGTAGTTATAACTCTTTCACTGGGAAAATATTTTTCCAATCCCTTAATGATAGAATCTTCCCCGGCGCCGGACGGCCCGGAAATTATGAAAATTTTTGATTTTTGACTTGGCATATTTTTTGTTATACGCTTTTGATTAGAGTGCCTCGCATTCCAAAAGAAAGGAGGTGAGAAAGATGTCTCTGGACAAGTCTCGAGAAGACTTGGTAGCGGCATGCGACATTGTGGTCAACTCGCTACTTGTCACCTTGGAAAGCAATCCTCAAGTGATCTATGCTGGCTACAATCGCGATACGAACATGTTTTTCGTGAAAACGCCTGGAGGAATCTTTTCTTTCATCCTAGTTTTCCCAGGAGAGCTAAGTCCCGGAGAAGCCGGCCATGCCTGAAACCATACCGCGGGGCCAAGGAGAACGTTCCTTGGTCTCTTTTTATTTATAATACACAAAAATTCTAAAATAAAACAGCCTTCCTAATTCAGTTGTTACCAAATAGAAAAACAAAACCCCTCCTTGCGGAGGGGTCCGCGTAAATTTTTTTATTCTTCCTTTTGCTCTTTCTTTGCTTTTACTTTAGGAGCTGCTTTTTCCTTTCTGGATTTAGTGGTTTTCTCCTTAATTGGCTTCACTGGTTTTTCTTTTTCCGGCTTAGTAGCTTTCTCCTTGACCAATTCGAAAGGCCTTTCATCGGCTTCGATTTTTTCCGATATTTCTTCTTTTCCGGATTCTTTGCCTTTCTTTTCCTTGCTTTTTTCGGGAGATTTTTTATCCGCCAAGGCTAAACCCATCCGATGTTCCTTGGGTTCCAGCGAAAGGATCTTCCAGTCATATTCCCCTCCGGCTTTAATTAGCTCATCCATGTTTTTCCCGGGGAAAAGTTCCGCCATTTCGCTCACGTGAGCCAGCCCGTGAATATCCTTGTCAAGATACACGAAAGCTCCGAAGTGATTTATCTTATGAACCGTCCCTTTAACAATATCGCCAACTTTGTATTTTTCTCCGACCAAACTCCACGGGTCTTTTTCCAAGGCTCGGAGCGATAAAGATATCTTATTGTCGTCAATCCCGATTATTTTGGCCTTGACTTTGCTGCCGATCTTAACGATGTCGCGGGGATTTTCAATCAATTGCCAGGCTAATTCGGAAATGTGCACTAACCCTTCCAGTTTATTTTCTTCAGACATTTCTTCTTCCGCGCCCGGAGGTAAGAATTTAATAAAAGCTCCGAAATCCACTACCCCGCTTATTTCGCCTTCAACGATATCTCCTTCTTTAAGATTGGAAATGATTTCCCGGTTTTTTTCTTTTTGCGCGGCCTTTTCACTCACGATTAATTTTTCCGTGTCTTTGTCCACATCCATAATTCTGACTTCTATCTCCTGACCCATCATTTTCTTCAGAAGATTGAATATCTTGTTTTTGTCGCCATCCTCCACGCGGGGATAATTTTTGCTGGAGAGCTGGGAAACCGGAAGAAAGCCGGATATGCCATTAACCTCAACCAGCAACCCGCCTTTGTTAGCACTAACAACCTTCGTAATTATTTTTTCCTGCGTATCGCGCTTGCTTTCCAGGTCCTCCCAAGCTTTTTCGTAAGAAGCTTCGCGAATGGAAAGTTCTATAAAACCTTCATCGTTTTCCAGGTCAGTGATGGTAGCCGAGACCTTATCCCCAACTTTCAATTTATTAGATCCCATTCCATCTTTAATTTCTCTCCCCAGAACTATGCCGGTTCCGAATGGCTCAATATCAAGATAAATGGCATTAGAAGAGGTTTCTATGACTTTACCTTGCACCACATCGCCCACTTCCGGAAAATCAATGGCGTCTTCTCCGATCAATTCTTCCATCAGAGACGCCGCTTCCGAAGTTTTGATTTGGCTGGATTTTTTTTTCGCGCTGCTTTTTTGAGGCAAAACTTTTTCTCCCGATCCAATGTTTGAAGAAGTTGCGGTTAACTCGTTTTCTTTGCCGGATATTTTATCTATTTCTTTGGCTAAGCGGTCTAAAATACTCATTATTTTTTTATAAATTTTGTGACTGCATCTTGTCCGCGTTATTTATTAAATGATGCCAGGAAAAATAAAAACAATTTCCTTGGTTGGGAAATTATTAAGAAATACGCTAAGGATTAAAGTATCCTTATATTCAATTTTCTTAATAATTAGCCTCTGAAGCATTATATATTGATATTCAAATTCTGTCAACAACAATAGAAAAAGCCCGGGAGTCGCTGACTCCACGGGCTTTTTTCGTACCGAAATCCGTTTGGAAAATTATTCCTCAGGAGCCGGCTCCGCCTTTACAATAGCCGGGTTGTAAAAAACTGGCGGACTTCCAGCACGCTGCGTCGAAACCGCGCGGCACTCGGTGCACAAACCATCCCGACCGGTCGCCTTACGCTGATGACAATTGCCGCAATCCTCTATTACTTCTTCTACCATGCCTCGATCACCAAACCATAGATTTGCTCCCATCACTGCCTCCTTTCTACGATTGGTTGTTGACTGCGTGTTTTGTTAAAGAACATTTTAAAACCACCCTGTATTTGGGTGGCTGCTTCTTTCAATCTATTTAGAATCTATGTTATCTTCAATTTATTTTTTGCCACCCAAATTTTTTCCCAAGCAGAATCCCGCCCAGGAGAATGCCTAGAATCGAAATAGTAACCTGAATTTTTTGAGTGGTTTGGTGCATAAATATTTCTGATGTATAAATTATAATGTATACAAAAAAACTGTCAATTGATATCATCCGCCTCGGGAAAAACACTCGACAAAGGAAAAAATAAATGCTAAACTTACTATGTTACTAAAAAGAAGTCTCTTATGC
>JBBTUK010000015.1:0-6788 GCA_038063775.1 Patescibacteria group bacterium | reverse complement strand
TATTACGGCCACTCTTGTTTCAAAATCACCACCAAGCCGGAAGGCCGCGGACAAAAAGAAGTCACTATTTTTCTGGACCCTTTTGACAAAAAAATAGGTCTTCGCCCGCCGCAAGGTCAGGCTGATTTGGTGCTGGTCAGCCACGACCACTGGGACCACAATAATGTGACGGCGCTCAAAGGCGACCCGGCGGTTCTTGATATTCCCGGTGAATATTCCGTTAAAGGCGTCTCGCTGGTCGGCATCGCCTCTTCGCACAAAGAGTCCGCTCCGGGCGAAGAAAAAATCGTCAATACTATTTTTATTCTGGAATCGGAAGACTTGCGGATCTGCCATTTGGGAGATCTCGGAACCGATCTTTCGGAAAAGCAGCTGGAAGAAATAAACGGCGTAGATATTTTGATGATTCCGATCGGCGGAAAATATACTATTGATTACAAACAAGCCGTTGAATTGATCAAAAAAATCGAACCGGCCATCGTGCTCCCGATGCATTACAAAATAAACGGATCAACGGTGGACATCGCCGATGAAAAAAAATTCTGCAATGAAATCGGCAATTGCCCGAAAGATCGGCCATCAAAGATCAATATTAGAAAGAAAGATCTGGAAGAAAAAAGGATGGAAGTAGCGCTTTTGGGCATTGACTAAAACCGATTCGAAACTGCGACTGTATTTGAATCACTCTAATCACTATGGGAATAATGGACAAAGTTGAAGAGATAAGAAAAAAACCGGAACATATCCGGGTGCGGTATGCTTGGTTTTTTGTTGCCATATCAATGATTTTCGTCATTACCATTTGGATTTTTTCCATAAGCGCATCCTTGCAGGAAAAACAAGACTCCTCTGCTGAAAGCGGTTCGCCCAGCTCCGATATCTTAAATGAGTTTGAGCAAGGAAAAAGTTCGTTTGAAAATACCAAGGAAGGAACAGGAAATTCTTTGCCCGATAACGGAATTCTGAATAATAACGTTTCAGATACTTTAAACAATGCCAGACAATAATAAAACAGCCATACAGGACATCGGCAAGATTGAACCCCGCGAATTGACTGACGAAATGCAACAGTCGTATTTGGATTACGCAATGAGCGTGATTGTGGCTCGCGCTTTGCCGGATGTGCGAGATGGATTAAAGCCGGTCCACCGGAGAATCCTTTATTCCATGTGGAACACCGGTCTTCGCTCCATTGCCAAATTCAGAAAGTCCGCCACCGTAGTTGGAGAGGTTTTGGGAAAATTCCATCCTCACGGAGACACGGCCGTTTATGATTCCATGGTCCGTCTGGCCCAGGATTTTTCTCTCCGCTATCCCTTGATCAAGGGCCAAGGCAACTTCGGATCGATGGATGGAGACGGAGCCGCTGCTTACCGTTACACCGAAGCTAAACTGTCCGCTATTGCGGAAGAAATGCTTTTGGATATTGATAAAAATACAGTTGATTTCGTTCCTAATTTTGACGGCCAGCACAAGGAGCCGTCCGTTTTGCCATCCAATCTGCCCCAGCTGCTTTTGAACGGCAGTATGGGGATCGCGGTTGGTATGGCCACCAACATTCCACCGCACAACCTGGGAGAGTTAGTGGATGGAATAGCACATCTCATTGACAACCCGGAAGCCTCCATAGAAGAATTGGTTGAATTTATCCCCGGACCGGATTTTCCGACGGGCGGCATGATTTACAACAAAAAAGACATTCTGGATGCTTACCGGAACGGCCGGGGGAAAATCCTGACTCGAGCCAAGGCGGATATTGTTGAAGCTAAATCCGGCTCTTTTCAAATCGTTATTACGGAAATGACTTATGCCACCAATAAGGCCGCTCTGATCGAAAAACTGGCGGAATCGGTGCGTGATGGAAAAATTTTGGGCATCCGGGACATTCGGGACGAATCAGACCGGGACGGGATCCGCCTGGTGATAGAACTCAAGAAAGACGCTTATCCGCAAAAAGTTCTCAACAAGCTTTACACCATGACTGATCTCCAAAAGAACTTCGGCGTGAATATGCTGGCGCTGGTGGATGGAATTGAACCGACCGTTTTGAATTTGAAATCGATTTTGGAATATTACATCGCTCACCGAAAAACAGTCATCACTTGCCGGACAAAATTTGATTTGGAAAAAGCCCGGGATCGGGCGCATATTTTGGAGGGGCTGAAAAAAGCTCTCGACCACATCGACGCCATCATCAGCACCATTAAGAAATCAGCCACCAAAGAAATCGCACACGCGAATTTGATGAAAAATTTTAAGCTTTCGGAAAAGCAGGCTACCGCGATTTTGGAAATGAAACTCCAGACCCTGGCGGGCCTGGAAAGAAAAAAAAATGACGACGAACTCAAGGAAAAGCTGGAGCTTATCAAAGAGTTGGAATCGATTCTTAAAAGTGAGAAAAAAATTCTCGACATTGTCAAAGATGACTTGCAAAGAGTCAAAGAAAAATTCGGCGATGTTCGCCGGACCAAAATTGTCAGATCCGGCATCGGAGAATTCAAACAGGAAGATTTAATTCCCAACGAAGAAGCTATCATCACCATCACAGAGCAAGGTTACATCAAACGGATGGATCCGTCAGTCTATAAAGTCCAAAAACGCGGCGGTAAAGGCGTCATCGGCGCGGTGACTAAAGAAGAAGATTCCATCAAAAAAGTGATGGGAATCATGACCCACGATAATCTTTTGTTCTTTTCCAATACCGGGAAAGTTTTCCAAACCAAAGCTTATGAAATTCCAGCCTCATCGCGTGTCGCCAAAGGACAATCAATCGTTAACTTTCTGCAACTAGGACAAACTGAATCTGTTACCGCGGTTATTGCATTTAATAAAGATGACAATTATAAATATCTGCTGATGGCCACCGAACTGGGCACGGTCAAGAAATCCTCTTTGTCTGATTTTGAGAATGTGAGGAGAAGCGGATTGATTGCCATCAATCTGCAAAAAGGCGACGCGCTCCGCTGGGTGGACTCCACGACCGGCGAAGACGAAGTTGTCATCACCACCTCCAAGGGCCAGGCTATCCGCTTCAAAGAAAAAGATGTCCGTCCAATGGGCCGGACTGCTGGAGGAGTCCGCGGCATAAAAATAAAAAAGGAAGATAAGGTAGTCGGCATGAACATCGTTTTCAAAAACCAGAAAGGCAACCAGCTTATGATTATTACGGAAAACGGATACGGCAAACGCACAGACTTGAAGCAGTACAAAATTCAAAAACGTGGTGGCTCCGGCATTAAGACCGCCAAAGTCACCGCCAAGACTGGCCGGGTAGTCGGCGGCAGCATCATTAATGTCGACAATGCTGAAGAAGACCTGATTCTAAGCTCGGAAAAGGGCCAGATTATCCGTATTCCTCTGAATAGTGTTTCCTCGCTCGGCCGCGCCACGCAAGGCGTGCGCGTCATGAAACCCCAACCGGGAGACAGGGTGGCCGCAATTACGGTTTTATAAAAATATCTTCTGAAAAATATTGAAGGCGGGAACTCGAGGGTTCCCGCCTTTTTGTCACTACAACTGTCTAGCCGTAATAGCGCCGATTGTAATTACGGATGATTTCCATCGCTTGGGCTGCATGCAGCTCACGCATACGCATTCGGGCTTCCAGTATTTCCGAATCCAATTTTCGCTGCCTGGATTCCAGTTGCTCTGGCGTCATTTCCTGAATTTCTCTGACTGCCTCTGCCATGCCAATGCTGAAACCTCTCATGCCTCACCTCCTTTGGAAATTAATAAATACTGTACCGCGGGCGAGAGTCGAACTCGCACGGCATTGCTGCTCTGTGGGCAAGGAGAGACTCGAACGTGAGTGCTATTGTCCTCTTTGGGTTATAGAATCCTCCGTCTTTCTCTTTCTTCTGTTTTCTTTTTCTCCAGTCTTCGCCCCTGTTCCATTCCGAGATGAAAGGCGATGCCTATTATCTCTGTAAGCGCCGGCCTGCCTTGTTCCTGTGCCCATTTCAGGTTTTTTGCCGTCAATCGTTCGTCCGGGCTGAAACAGGTAACCTGCTCGGCTTCTCCGATGTCATATCCTCTGTAGATGATATCCTTGCCCAGATTTTTCCGCCTAAACCTGTATGCCTGTTTAAGAACATTTAAGATAGGATCAATAAGCTTTGGGTAGCTCACTGTTCCTCTTTCAGGCCATTTTTTCATTTTACTTTTTGGCATGAAAACTACCTCCTCTCAATTTTGGACTGCCTCGATAAGCTCCATTCATCTGTTTCAACAGCTCAATGATTGGCTACAGCAAGATTGATTTTCAAGGTGCAACTTTTTCAAAGATATTTGTTTTTCTTTGGTGCCCAGGGCGAGACTCGAACTCGCACGAGCTTTCGCTCACTCGATTTTAAGTCGAGACTGTCTACCGATTTCAGCACCTGGGCCTAAAACTCCACCATAATTAACCATTTTATTCTTATCTAGTAAAAGTGAAAGTTTTATTTTATTTTTTCTATTCAAACAGAGAGAATTTTTATAATAAATCTTACTGGTGATAACTTTCGCTGCCAATTTTCCAAATTTGAGAGTATAGATAGGATTTTTCTTTCCTTTATGCAAATATCCATAAAGTCTGCCTTTTACATCAAAATAATTTTCTACCTCATTTTTTAGCCATCCAATGAATTGTGGTGCGGCAGAAGCAATCCGCAGAGACCATTGACGATGAGAATTCGTTGGGTGAATCCATGTGAAAATGTGTCCATCGCCGTCTATGACTCCGCGTAAAAAATCAATAAAATATTTCCTGTTTATTTTTATCTCACCGAGCGTTAACGATTTCCGATGGGTCAAGCCGATGGTTAAGAGGTATCTATAAAAATTTACATCGCCAAGCTGCAGTTGCGAATACTTTTTTTCCTCTGATCCTCCTCTTGTTTTTCTCCCGATTTTATTTTTGATTCCCAATGCCTGTCTAACTGAATAAAGATATCTTCTGTCTTTTGAAGTAATGTTTATGTGGCGTCCGTCCTTGCTTAGACTGCCATCGGTAGCAATCAAGCCAATTACATACCAAAGATGTTGTGGTCTAACAGATTTTAAGTCAACCATGAAAATATTATACCACACAACTATCTTTGGAGAAATATCCTTGAGGCCGCGGTGGGATTTGTCGTTCCTACGGGAGATCTGTCGAAGAAAGATACCCGCGCATGGCGGTTTTGTCCCGCTGCGCGGGATCTGGCATAGCTATGATCGTCCCTACAGGATGATCTGGCATAGCCAGACAGACCCATGAGGTCGCGTCCGGAATTGAACCGGAGTGAAGGGTTTTGTTTCCCTATGGGAGATGTCCCGCAGGGACACAGGCCCATGCCTCATTGAGGTCCGGAGCAGATTCGCACTGCTGTAGAGGGTTTTGCAGACCCTTGCCTAACTACTCGGCCACCGGACCTTATTTAGTTTTGTCTCCCTACGGGAGATGTCCCGAAGGGACACAGACCACTGCGTTACCGCTTCGCTATCTGGCCATATTTTCGTTTTATTTCTTCTCGCTGCTGATGTGATTTTAAAAATCTTTCAAACTTAACAGCTTCACTTCTCGAATCAAATCTATGCGATTCCATCAATTTCCAAGGACGATATGCTTTTGTGGATTTTACTCGGCCCTTGTTGTGCAACTCAACCCGATTGTTTATATTTTCCGTACTACCAATATATAAATCTCCATTTTTCAAGCTTAGCAATACATATGTTAAGTACTCCATAATTTCATGGCGGTTTTGTCCCGCTGCGCGGGATCTGGCAAAGCTATGATCTAGCTACGCTAGATCTGGCGTAGCCAGACAGACCTCTCCCTAACCGCTCGGGCACCGGACCATTGTTTTTATTATAGCATCAAAAAATTCTTTATCAGCCTATCAAAAAAGAAACCCACGGTCAAACCCCGTAGTGAATTTTCGGCCATCCCGAGTACTCGGGACTGAAAATATAAAAGCCGAAAATCTACTACGGGGCAAACAAAAACGCTCCGATTTTCGTCAGAGCGTCTTCGCACAATACTTTGTCTTAATTAACCACTTCCGCTAACAGATTTCTCCGGCCGAAGGCGAAAGCCTCTCTTTTTGTCTGCATATAGATATCGAAGTGATTGCCCTTGATCGCTCCCCCGCGATCTTCGCAAACATAAGTCCCGTAGCCATCAATTTTTACCCTTACTCCGAACGGAAACGCGGGAGGGCAGGCCAGTGTCCTGTTTTCTTTGACTTTGACGCCACTGGCGGTTATCCCATCGGTTTTTCCGGTTTCATCCAGAGAGGCGGTGTACGCCGAGGCATTGATTACGAACTTTTCTTTGGGAAGAATGGCCTTATCTAGTCTGCTTTTGAAGCGGACCAGAATCATCTCTCTTTTTGTTTCCTCCAGAGTTTTAACTGGCTCGTAGCCAGGAAAGTTCTGGGGGATATCTGTCCTGAGCTCATATTGGCTATTCGCCACTCCATTAATTATTGCTATATCGCTTTTTATTTGAAAATTTATTTGTGTTTCATTAGAGGTCACCAGCTTGGCTGCCATGGCTTGATCAGGAATGATTGTCGCCCAGAGTAGTGGCAGCACCATTAGGATTCTAATGATACGCATTTATTGTCTTTAATTGTTAATGCCGGCTTGGTAAGGCCCTTTTGGCACCGACCGAGTAGTATAGCAAATTAAAGACCGAAAGTCAAAGGGTTCTGCCATTTTATGGCTTGAATAAAGCATTTCATATTATTGCACTCTCAATTTATGCCTTAAAGAAGCCATAAAATCAAAAAACTCTCTGAAAGAGAGTTTTTTTATCTTTGAGC
>JBBTUK010000014.1:40146-49112 GCA_038063775.1 Patescibacteria group bacterium | reverse complement strand
TCAGACTTTTTTATCGAGGGAGACCTTAAGGCCTCAAAAAACCCTCAAAAGACCCGGAATTTCCGACATTTATTTGCATACTCTAAGAGAGTACAGGTACTGGAAAAAAAATCGTTATCGTGCTAGAATAGTAACTAATGGCAGATAAGGGAACCTGCTGGCAGGCAAGAATTTGAGGCGCGGTTAACGCCGGCTATCATCATGTTAGCGGGCACTATTTTTTTTATCCAGTTCCGCTTTTAGCCCCAATTAATCATTAAAATTGATATTCAGGCAATGAAGATGACTTCGGACGCATCATAGATTATTATTTTAAGATATTTATCATGGTTCAAATTAAAGACGAAGGAATTATTCTAGAAGCCACTGATTTACCGTTTGAAAACGAAGCGGTGCTCAATCCGACGTGTATTGAAGCGAACGGAATTACGCACATGTTCTATCGAGCAGTGCGAAAGAGGGATTTCGTTTCTTCAATTGGATATTGTCAAATCGATGAAAATGGGAAAGCAGTTAATCGGCTTGATCATCCAATTTTGGTTCCCGAATATGACTTTGAAAAAAAAGGCATAGAAGATCCGCGTGTCGTTTTTTTGGATGGAATATATTATTTTTTTTATACTGTCTATGACGGAAAAAATGCCATGATTGCCTATGCTACCGGCAAAGATCTTGCGCATTTTGAAAAACATGGAATCATTTCGGCGCAATTTTCTTATGATGAAGCAGAGGATATATTCAGACATTCAAAAGTGTCCGAAAGATACCCTTTTTTCGAATCAGTGTTGAAAAAAAGAGAGGGGAAAGATGTTTTGCTGTGGGAAAAAGACGCGTTTATGTTTCCGAAAAAAATTAACGGAAAATTTGCCCTTGTTCATCGAGTCCTTCCCGGAATCCAGATCGCTTATTTTAATTCATTTTCCGAGCTCAATGACAAATACTGGCGAGAATATTTCGTGGAACTTGATAAATATATCATCCTTGATCCAAAGTATGATTTTGAGCGTCACAACATTGGTGGCGGAGCGGTCCCGATTGAAACAGCGGATGGCTGGCTTTTGATTCATCATGCTGTAGAGGAATCAAAATTCGGAAAAATTTATCATGCTAGTGCCGCGCTGCTTGATCTCAATGATCCTACGAAAGTAATTGGTCGTTTGCGAATGCCTCTTTTTTCTCCAAAAGAAAAATGGGAAAAAAAGGGAGATGTTAATAATGTAGTTTTTCCAACCGGCTGTGTTGTTCGCGACGGCCGACTTTTTATTTATTATGGAGCGGGCGACAAGCTTATCGCCGCCAAAAGTATTGAATTAAAAAGTTTACTTTCCGAATTGAAGAATGATGCTGTTTTGAATTAAATAAATATATGAAAATAATAAATAAAAATTGGATTGTCTATTTGTCAACTTTCCCCCCCAGGGAATGCGGCATAGCTACCTTTACCAGAGATCTTGTTAATGTTTTTAATGATCTTTTTTTTCCGCAAGAAGAAGCAAAAGTCGTCGCTTTGAATGTTAATGAATTGAGTCGCTTGAATTACCCCAAATCGGTCATTATGCAAATTTCTCAGACCAAGAAAAGCGAATACGCGGAGGTTGCCCAGCAACTTAATGAAATACCTTCGGTAAAATTAATTTGTATCCAGCATGAGTTTGGTATTCATGGTGGTGAAAAGGGTTCGTATTTGCTTGATTTTTTACGTGAGATAAAAAAACCGGTTGCGATTGCCATGCACACTATTCTACCGGCATCAAACCCATATTTTGAAAAATACAAGAAAATTGTAGTGGCTATCAATGATTATGTCAGATGCATTATCGTGATGACTAAAACGTCAAAAAAAATATTAGTGGATAATTATGGCATTCATCCCAATAAAATCAAAATCATTCCGCACGGCATTCACGCTACTCCTTATCAGGGTACTGCAAAAGCTAAGCTGGCGCTTGGATTAAGCGAAAAAACGGTAATTTCAACTTTCGGACTCTTAAATAAAGGCAAAGGAATTGAGTATGCTATTGAGGCTTTTTCGGAAGTAGTGAAAAAATTTCCCAACACGGTCTATTTGATTGTGGGCGCGACTCATCCGGTAGTTTTAAAAAAGGAAGGGGAAGTATATCGAAATAATCTTAATAGACTTGTATTTAAACTCGGTTTGAATAAAAATGTTATTTTTTATAATACATATCTCCCGACAGAAAAAATTTTGCAATTCTTGCAAGCAACAGATATATATCTTTCACCCTCCCTTGATCCAAATCAAGCAGTTTCAGGAACACTATCATATGCTCTTGGCGCCGGACGTCCAGTAGTTTCAACTGCCTTCGCCCAAGCCAAAGAAGACGTGACAAGAGAAGTTGGAAGATTAGTTGAATTCAAAAATCCTGCAGCATTTGCCGAAGCTATTAATGAGATTTTAGAAAGCAAAAATCTTGGAATAGAAATGGGTAAAAAGGCCTATTTCAGAACCAGAAAAATGACCTGGCAGAATGTTGCGCTTTCTTATATGCAAGAGTTTATAGCTATTGTGCCCGAATTGGGATTGCAAGAAAAAAATTTACCTAAAATTAAGCTCAAACACTTAATAAAACTGACTGATGAATTTGGCATGTTCCAATTTGCAAAACTGACAGAGCCGGATCCGGATTCAGGGTATACTCTGGATGATAATGCACGAGCATTGATTGTGGTTACTAGATATTATGAAAAATATAAAAATGCAACAGCCTTAAAATTGGCTCATATTTATCTTAAATTTATCGAGTATATTTTTAGCAGTCCTGGGTGTCACAATTATGTTAATCATGACAAAACACT
Organism: Patescibacteria group bacterium; assembly: GCA_038063775.1. Lineage (GTDB taxonomy): Bacteria > Patescibacteriota > Minisyncoccia > Moranbacterales > UBA2206 > UM-FILTER-42-9. Next base: position 46,295 of record JBBTUK010000014.1, on the reverse strand, counting down.
CAATATTGAACGTAATACTCAGGAAGGTCTGGATGATGCTTGCGCACGTGGAATGTATGCGTTGACTGTCGTGGCTGCTTCGAAATATATGCCACTGTCAATAAAAAATAAAGCGGCAAAAATTTTTAGGATGAAGTTTGATTTAAATAAAATAGTTCCTGTTCCGAGGGCAGCGGCATTTTATATAAAAGCTCTATGTGAATGGTTAGAATACGATTATGACATAGAATATGAAGATATGCTAAAAAAATATTGCAAATATCTCGTGGGATTATATAAAAAAAACAATAAACCTAACTGGCAGTGGTTTGAAGATATTTTGGCTTATTCAAATGGTGTAATTCCTGAATCTCTGCTCTTGGCATACAAGCGGATAGGCGATCAAGGATATTTTAATATTGCCAAAGCTGCGCTTGATTTTCTTGCATTCCATTCATTTAAGATAAGTTGTTGCTCTCCTGTCGGACAGGGTGGTTGGTTTAAAAGAGGTGGAAAGAAAACACTTTATGATCAGCAACCAGAGGAGGTGACAGCGCTTGTTTTAGCTCTAAAAGCAATGTATGAAGCGAGTGGTGATACGAGATATAAAGAAAAGATGCGCAATGCCTTTGACTGGTTTCTGGGAAACAATATGCTGGGTCAGATAGTCTATGATCATACGACCGGCGGATGTTATGATGGTGTCGGAGAAAGGGAAATTAATTTGAATCAGGGTGCCGAATCAACAGTATCATACCTTCTTGCCCGCTTAGCCATTTGATTTTTTACATCAATTAAAATTATTTTCAGGTAAGTGTTCCATTTTCCAGAATTTTGCCTTGACTCGGAGGCCCCCGGTGCCTATACTCAAGAGTAGCCAAAGAATCCTTCAGCGGCTTGATTAAATAAAGTTCACAACCCGAGTGGTCAACATAAAATTTACTGCAATAATTTAAACATGTTAAACATCCCTCAACAATATAAGTCGCTGGAATTTGTTAAAGACATTAAATGGTCGGATATTTTTAATATATGGAAAGAAGGAGAGGCCCAACAAGACTCTTGGAAAAAACACTGGGAAGAAAGAGGTTTTAAATCCTGGGAAGAATGGCGGAATGCTTATGCCGAACCTTTAGATCCGCAAAATCTTCAATGGTCATTATACAGGATTAATGATCCGATAATTGATCTACCACATTTTTATGGCGTTCCTTCGCGCGGATGGGTAGACAAGGCTTATGGCGGCAAGACAACTATGGAATTAAAAGACTTAGTCGCGCTCCCACTGATTTCCGAAAATGAAAAAGTGGCATTCATCAAAAAAGATTTTCCCAACGAAACAATGTTAACCGGTATTGTTTATGACAATAGGATCGTTTTGATCGAAGGACAGCATCGCGCCTGCGCACTGGCTAGCTGGGATAAAGAAGCGTCGCTGAATAGTAAGATCACTATCGCATTGGCCACATTGGACAAGACTGAAATTCCCATTCTTGGGACAGGGGATAGCAAGAAAAAATAAAATATAGCGTTGATTTAAGCTAGGCTATTATTTAGTAGAAATATAAAAAGAGATTAATGCTCTTTTTTAAAATGAAAAATTTGCCTATTTATTTTTACCAAGGTAATTTTTTAGCTTATCTCTTAAAACCTCTCTTCCATAACCACTCTTGAAAAATAATTCTGCCTCTGTCGCGTCCTTTTTATCAATAAACGCTTCATAAAATATTAAATCAAACGGTGCATTTCTGCTAGTATAAGCACCTCCTCTTTTATCGTTATGCTCTTTAAATCTACGACGCAAGTCGCTTGTTATACCTGTATATAAGCGTTTATTTTTAATACTTTGCAATAAGTATGTATAGAACATATTTTTCTTTCCGCCTCTTCGGCGGAAGTAGCCGAGGAGGCTACTCAACAACTTTCCCGCCCAATATTTCCAAGGCTGACTGCAAGAGGGAGTTTTTCTTTCCTGCCTCGCCGGCAGGCGGGTCGCTCGTTTCCTTTTTTGCTGACGGTAAACCGGCCTCTTTATTGGTTATGGTTTTGAGGAGTACTTTTTGGCCCAGGATATTGCCGAGAACATTTTCCATCGTCGCCCGGTTACCCGTTTCGTTGAGCCGACCTTTGTAAAAATCATAAGACGTGCACAAAACGACCTCCTGCCCGTTGACTTTATGCGCCTGGCAATTGGAAAGGAGCGCTTTTAAGGAATGATTATGAGGCTTTATTTCTTCCAAGAACTGGCTCCAGCTATTTTTAACAGCGTCGATAGATAGGTTGGCGCTATTAGAAGTTTTTGTTGTGTCATCACTGTTTTTCTGTAACCCGTAACCCGTAACTCGTAACCCCGGTTCATCGTTGTCTGTTTTATGCAACTTTAGTTTTGAATCTTTGGCTTCAGGTTTCGTGGGTTGCGAGCTTTGGGTTTTAGGTTCTAGGTTTTGGGTTTCGGGTTGTGGGAATACTCCTGTCGCCTTGATGATGGCGATCTCCAGCGGAAGCTGTGGAAGGAGAAATGAAGAAATTTTTTCTTGCGCGTCCAGGAATAAATTTATAATAGATATTATTTTTGGCATTTCAACCTTTTCCGATTGAGCAATCATTTTTCCCAGCTGTTCGCCAGTCAGCTCATAGGTAAAATACGCTTTGAGTTCCGGGCTGATTTTTAAAAGCATGAGTTGCCGGAGATAATTCAGCAAAGATTTGTTGAAAACTTGCAGATCATAACCGTCAACCAAGAGAGCGTTTATTTTAGCGATCGCTTTGTCTGTTTCCCGGTTAATTATCATTCCGACTAGCTCATAGGCGAATTTCCGGTCAGTGGTGCCCAAAATTTCTTCCACCTCTTTCCGCGTGATGTCTTTGTCTTCCAACGCGATGATTTGTCCGAACAAACTTTCCGCGTCGCGCATGCCGCCTTCCGCCGCGATAGCGATCATTTCCAGCGAGTCCTTATCGATTTTGACTTTTTCCGCCTCGGCGATAAGCGACAACTTTTCGATCAGGTTTTGGATCGGGAGCCGGGCAAAATCAAATCGCTGGCAACGGGAAATTATGGTTTCCGGCACTTTGTGGATTTCGGTGGTGGCCAGGATAAAAATGACATGGGCGGGTGGTTCTTCCAGGGTCTTGAGCAGGGCGTTGAAAGCGCCTTTGGAAAGCATATGTACTTCATCAATGATGTAGACTTTATGCTTGAGAGAGGTGGGCGGAAAACTGACGGTTTCCCGGAGTTCGCGGATATTGTCCACGCCGGTATGCGAAGCGGCGTCAATTTCGATTATGTCCAGCGCCTTTCCCTCACCGATGCTTTTGCAAGCGGCGCATTTTTCGCAAGTCACGGCGCCCTGCAAATTTTCGCAGTTGACGGTTTTGGCCAGAATGCGGGCGATGGAAGTTTTGCCGGTTCCGCGCGGGCCGGTAAAAAGATAGGCTTGCCCGATACGATCATGTGCAATCGCGTTGGAAAGGGTTTTCACGATATGTTTCTGGCCGATCACCTCGGGAAAATTTTTCGGCCGATATTTTCGGTAAAGAGTTTGCGACATATAATTTTAGAGTACCTTTTGAGTACCCCTTTAAACTTGTTTATTCACTTCGTTCATAAACCGCGTTTTTAAAACCTTGCGGTTTTAATATTTCCACCGCGGGAAAACTCCCGTTTTCCCGACCTCTTTCACAATAATTATAGCATTAATAAAACTCCTTCACAAGGAGTTTTTATGCGGTTCCGCGCAGTCTTTCCAGCTGCTCAGTTAGAGGAAAAAAAGTAAAAAAGCAAGATAAATCCAAAGATGGAAAACAGCATAAGAGCGACTGTTATCAGCTTATCTTCGTTAGTAATGGGATTGTTGTCTTTTTTCCCATCGAAATTGTTATTGGCTGAAGGCTGAAAAAGATCGGGCATAGGAGATTAGCTGGGGTTAGCTTGTTTCTTAAATACGATGAATTTATAGCCGACGAAATTCCAGACAAGACCAAGAAGGCTTCCGGCAGCAGCGCCGATGAGTGCCCATTGGTCCGAATTTAGTCCGGCGAAAGGGCTGACAGCCTTGAAGACGTAGGAAGCTATAAAGACATTAATCAGGAATCCGATCAGGCTGACGGTAAAAAATTGCAAGAATTCCGTGCCGGCCTCCTTTTCCGAATTTTGGGAAAAGGTCCAATATTTGTTCCAGTAGTAACTGTTGATGTTTGCCAGGATGAAGGAAGCTCCTTTGTAAAAAGAATAAGTGCTGATTCCGGCTAACACAACCAAAGACGATTCAATCTGGAAAAGAGCTCGAAAAATAAATATCAGCAGCGTGAGAATTCCCAGGTCAACCAAAGTATTCATAACGCCGATAATCACGAACTTGGCCAGTTGCCAGACAATAGCCACTTTTTTAGAAATGTAATGTGCGATAACTAATCCGAATGGAGTAGCGATAAGAAAAAAGGGTATGGATACGAGGGCAAATTGGGCATAGAGAGCGGGCTTGGCTGCCTTCAAAACCGGCAACAACAAAAGACCGATTAAAAACCCGGCTAAAACGCTTAGGCCATAATCTTTTTTGGTAACAACACTCGCTTCTCCAGACATTTTTTACTCTTCAGATTTATTAAGTTCTTTTTTAAGCTCTTCAAAGTCTGGCGCCCATTCGTCGATGACTGATAAATGATGGTTCGGCGCCCCAGTTTCCTCTGCCGGTTCTTCGGCGCCGGCGACTTCTTCCGCCTTCTTCCGTTTGCCAGAATGGCTGTCCGCGGAAACTTTACCTTTTTGAATCACATTTTCGATGGAGCCCCAATCAGAATTTATGTCGCGCGGAACAACCAAGGTTACTTCATCTCCCGGTTCCACCTTGAAATAGGTGATAGAAGCCAAAAGCACCCGGTAAGGTTTGCCGTCCGCAATGATAAAATAATTTCCGTCCGCGTCCTGGTTGGCTATCCCGAGCAATCTTTTTCTTTCCGCCGGACCGATTTGTTTGTAAATAAAAGAACCGTCTGCCGTTATCGTCAGTTTCAAAATATCTCCTTCGACCAGTTTTGATTTAGAAGCGTAATTGGCCGGAACCGGATATTGCTTTCCGTCCATGCCGATCATTATTTGTCCGTCAAAGGTGCCTTCAATGACTTTGCCGCCCTCTTCTTCTGATAATTTCCTTTTTCTGCCGACTTTCTTCTTGCCTTCCAGCTGAAGTAGCATGGCCTTGGCTCCCTGGAGAGTTTTTTCGGCGCTGTAAATCATTTCCCGAAGCGTCTGAATTTTTTCCGTATTATTTTCCTGCCCTTTTTCCGGCGCAGCATTTTTGTCTGAGTCTGTCATTTTTTTTGTGATTTGTTTTTGTATTGCAACCAAATTATACACTAATAGCTCAAAATCTGCAAATACTGAAATACTGCGTAAAAAACGCTGTAATATCAGAGGCTTAATCCGCTAAAATAATTAAAAATATGCCATATACCAAAAACGATTATTCAAAACTCAAAGGCATGGCGGGCTTCAGCGATGTTGCGCTGGATCTCCACTTTGCTCTATATGAAGGTTATATTAACAACACCAATAAGGTGCTGGAGCACTTGGACGCGGCGGAAAAGGACTCGCCGCAATATGCGGAACTCAAAAGGCGGCTGGGCTGGGAATTTGATGGGATGCGGCTCCATGAATTTTATTTCAGCGGGCTGGGAGGAAACGGACAGATCGATAAATCCGGAAATCTTTACAGATCACTAGAAGGAAATTTCGGAAGCTTTGAGAACTGGAGGGAAGATTTCATGGCGACCGCCAAAATGCGCGGTATCGGCTGGGCAATCCTTTATGAGGATCCGATGAGCGGAAGACTCATGAACTTTTGGATAAACGAACACGACGCCGGGCATCCAACCGGACTTAATCCGATCCTCAATATTGATGTGTTTGAACATGCATACGTACCTGACTACGGCAAAGACCGCGCCGCCTATATCGACGCTTTCATGAAGAATGTGAATTGGGAAGAAGTGGAGAAAAGATTGAAATAAACCTCCACACCAATTTTTAAATAAAAATTATTACTTAAAAATTATCAGAACTCTTTTAAAAGCGAGTTGTTTTAGGTTGGTTTTGCAAAATTGGTGTGGGGGTAAAAAATTAGAATTGCCAGCCTTGAAAAAGGCTGGTTTTTCGTTTATGCTTATTTTAC
>JBBTUK010000014.1:2435-40046 GCA_038063775.1 Patescibacteria group bacterium | reverse complement strand
CAGCAGTACGCAAGGCTGGCCCTAAAGTAAAATTTTCGGAGAATAGTATAGCGGCAGTACGCGTGCATGGGGTGCATGTAGCGGGAGTTCAATTCTCCCTTCTCCGACCAACCCATATCACGTTGCCGATTTTGCCTAAAGACACCAAAATATGAAAAGAGTTTTTCTCATTCACGGCTGGGGCGGGTCGCCGGACGGCGGGTGGTTTTCATGGCTCAAAAAATTGCTGGCGGAAAAAGGCTACACAGTTGTCGCTCCACTGATGCCCGATCCGGAAACGCCCAAAATCGAAGAATGGGTGGCGTGCCTCTCAAAAATTGTGGGCGAGCCGGATAAAAATACCTATTTTGTCGGGCATAGCGTCGGGTGCCAGACTATAATCAGATATTTGGAAACAATTGCTCCCCAAAAAGTCGGCGGAGCGTTTTTCGTGGCCGGCTGGTTCAATCTTAAGCAGCTGGAGGGGCCGGAGGAAGAGATGATCGCGCGCGCTTGGGTCAAAACTCCGATTGATTTTGCCAAAGTGAAAATGACAACCCAGAACTTCCTTGCCCTTTTTTCCGACAACGACCCGTGGGTGCCGACAACCGACACGGAACTCTTCCGAAAAAATCTTGGCGCGGAAATTTCTATTGAGCAGAATAAAAAGCATTTTAACGAAGAAGAAAAGATTCCGTCCATCTTCCAATGGCTGGAAAAATAAGAACTCCGATGAAAAAACTCAAACTCAAAGCGGGAAAGCAAGAGAAAGCCCAAAATGAGGGTTTCCGGCAAAAGCGTGTTCAATATCGGCCAGATTATTGCTAAAAAAGTGGCGAAAAAATAAGCTCAATCCTATGCCGGACAATCCTTTGCATCAAAAGTGCTTTTGGCTTGTAATACATTATAGCTCCAAAAATTCCAGTTCTTTTGTGGAAAGGACGCGGTCATGAAGATATTTATCTTGGAAGAGCAACGCCTCTGGGAAAGCTTGGATTATCCCATAAAACCGAGCCAAATCAACGTGGGAAAATTCTTCACAGCTTTTTCGGACGATGAGAAAGCGCTGGCGGCCAATGGTATCACAAGACTTTGCCAGGCCAAACACGACTGGGTCGATTTCACCGCCGATGATTTAGCGGCCCATTTCAGCTGGCTGTTTCCCTTTCATTTGGACGGCCTGCTGGACGAGAAGTATCTTGTGAAAAAGGGGACGGCCTATGTCGTAACGGACAAATTTGTTCGCGCCTGTTGCCAAGATGTTTTGGAAACGGCATAATGGCGGCGGTAACTTTGTCTGATTGATCGGGGCAAGCGCGTAACCGGCTTGCCCTTATTTTTTTGGTGGTATAATAAAAACAAAGAAACGCTCCGGCGGCAGGCGGAAAATTTTATGAAAAAAATACTTCAGGAAAAAGAGTTCAAAATTTTGAAAAGATTGGATACGCCGGTCAAGATACAAAATTTTCTGGACAAAATGCGGATAAACTTTGAAGAAAAAGGAGATACCGTTTTTTCTCCTCTGACGGTGCTCGAAAAAATGATCTGCCACTGCACGGAAGGAGCGGTGCTGGCGGCTTTGGCGCTCCGAATCCATGGATACCCGCCTTTACTTTTGGACCTTACCGCCAACAAACATGATTTTGACCATGTGGTGGCTCTTTTCAAAAAAAACGGGAAGTGGGGTGCTATCTCCAAAACTAATCACGCGGTGCTCCGTTACCGCGAGCCAATCTACGGTTCTATCCGGGAATTAGCCATGAGCTATTTCCATGAATATATTGATGGAAAGGGCCGAAAAAATCTCCGCAGTTATTCGCCCCCGGTCAATCTTAAACGGTTTGACAAACTCGGCTGGATGACGACCAGGGAAGAAATCGATTATATTCCGGAGTATCTGGCGGAAGTGAAACACTTTCCAATTTTGGACCGAAAGCAAATCCGTAATTTGCGGAAAGCCGACAAGTTGGAAATTCAAGCGGGAAACTTGGTGGAGTGGAAAAAAGGGCATAAAAAATAAAAACATGTATCATCTCTATATTCTCCAATGCGCGGATAGAACTTTATATACTGGCATCACCGTTGATTTGGAGCGGAGAGTGAAAGAGCATAATTCATCAAAGCTTGGAGCGAAATATACGCGCTCACGCCAGCCGGTGAAACTGGTTTATTCTAAAAAATTTCGTAATCGCTCAGCGACCGCGCGGGCGGAGAGCTGGATGAAAAAACTATCACGGGCTGAAAAATTAAAATTCTTATGGCAAAAAAGGCGAGCAGGCAAAACTTATTTATGAAGCTGATTTTTATAACTTGAAACAAGCAGTCGCAACTCCTTTTTAGTGGTATAATGTATCTATGGTCAAAAAGACAAAAATTATCGTCCAGGCTATCATTGCCAAAAGCGACAAAATTTTGCGCCGCCGAAATAAGAAAGAATTTTCCGCTGCTGCCGCCGGAAGAAAACCGCGCTTTTTGCGCCTCAAAAAAATACAGGATAAAATCAGGCATGCCAGAGATGCGAGGAAAAACAAGTTGAAGGTGAAAAAGAAAAGGCAGAGCGTTTTGGAATTTTGGGAACAAGGCTTCCAAGGTGGTTTCAGCCAGATGGCGCGGAAGCCAGCCAATTTGCTGAAAAAAAAGAAGGAAGAAAAAGCTGGAAAAAATAATCAAAGTCAGCCACTAAATAAAAAGAAATAAACTTATTTTCAGAATGTAATATCTGGCATAAGCATAAGCATAAGCATAAGCATTAATGATAAAAATTATGAAAAAAGGCTACAAGGATAATATTGAAGAATTGACTCTCGAAAACGAGTCTTTTCGCAAAGTGCTTTATACCGCTACGCACTGCCAACTGGTTTTGATGGCGCTCAAACCCGGTGAGGAAATCGGCTCGGAAGTTCACGAGGATGGCGACCAATTTTTTCGCTTTGAAAAGGGCGAAGGCAGAGTCATCATCAATGAAACGGAATACGCGGTCGGCGACGGCGACAGCGTGATTGTTCCGGCTGGTGCCGAGCATAATGTCATCAACATTTCCGCCAGCGAATCACTCAAACTTTACACGATTTATGCTCCGCCGCATCACCGGAACGGCATTGAACGAAAGACCCGCGAAGAAGCGATGGCCGACGGGCCGGAATTTGACGGGAAAACGACAGAATAATATCTGCTCATCTGGAAGACACTGTCGGCAATCTGTTCGGGATATTCTGGATCTTAGGATAAAAAAACAAGGCTATGGCTCACGGGCCATAGCCTTTCGCAACTTTTTCAAATAAGGAACTTGCTCCAGCTGATCTTAGCCAGCGCTCCCTTAATTCCGGCGGGAATCGAGGAAATTCTTTTCCACCGTATGAAGCTGCGTGTTCCTGGCACAGGTCCGCTTCAACCACGACGCCGGTGGATACTACCAAAAACATAATCCTTTCGAACACGGTTTTTTCGCATTCCGAACGGAGGCACTTTTTGTTCAGGTCCAGGGGTTCTATAAGCTCGAATATGACGCAGAATCGATTGGCCCGGAAAAGCTGGTCAGCTAAAATATCGCTCCGCAAGGCCGTGGCTTGTATATCTTGCATAATGCCCTCCTGCAGGAAATTTAAAAAACTATTGTAATTGTGTTTAAAAGTAATGCAAAAAGCGTAAAAAGTCAAGAGTTCCGATTTTTGTGATACAATAAAATTATGAAAAAGGAAAGCAATGTTTGCCGAAACACTCCGGCGGGAATAGTTTTCCCGGAAAAAATTTATGCGTAGTTTCTTATCTTTTGATGGTTTGTTCCAGGCGGAGCGAGCCGCTTTCTTTTTTCCCTTCCTTGGTATATATTTATGCAAAGAAAGTTATAGGCTCCATAATACTTTTCGGCAAATCCGATAATTGTGGACAGAGCAGCACATTAACATATGCGCAATAAAAATTCTGGCAAATTATCAGCTAGCGTGCTGATATTGGAGGAGCGATGAAAACGGAAGACAAAGATAGGATGCGCGAAGCGCTTTATGGTCTTGTTGAAACATACCGTTCCGGAAGCCACGCGATTATTAATGCTGTCATGCATGATCCGGATTTTGAGCCTAAGGTACTCAAGCCAATTATGGATGTATACGGATGGACAGAAAGTGATCAAGCAGAAGTTGAAAAGCGCATTAAAGAGCATAAAAAGTTAGCCGAAGAAAAAGGAGTAGGCGCGGTGCGTATGGCAATCAAGATTTTAGCTGGTACTGCTATTACGGGTTTTGCCATATGGAAATTCAAGAACCGCAAAAAAGACGACGCTGAAAAATAATAACAAAGGAGGTGGGACATGGAGTATCTGGTTCTGGGGATATTTGGGATTCCTGCAGTCATTGCTGCCAGTCTTCTGTTCGGAAAGACGATCCTAAATATCTGTCTCGAAAGCGCCGAGGGATGATTATCAGATCAGCAATTGTCGGTATTGTCTCGGGGATGAAATTCTCTCCGGGACTTTTTTTATTTTTCTAAATATTTAAAAATAGATACTTTAAAATACTGCAATGGTGTAAAAACTGTGCATAACTTTTCAAGAATAGCCTAAAAAGGCTGTTTTTTTGATTTTTCCGAAAGTGTTGACGAAGTATTGCTTAGTGGAGTAAAATAGAGCTAAATTGTAAATAAGTGGGGGAAAGTGGTAAATATCTACACCAAAAATTTTGGTGTGACGGGATGAATTAAAAAACAAAACACTTTCTGTTTTTTGTATCTATGTTTATCGGAGAATATCAACATTCAATAGATCCGAAAAAAAGATTGGCGGTTCCGTCAAAGTTTCGCGGCGAGTTAAAAAATAAGGTCGTGGTGACGCGCGGGCTGGACAAGTGCCTTTTCATTTATCCGATGAAAGTTTGGGAGAGGCTGGCTGAAAAACTGGGAGCGCTTCCGGTCGGAGAATCCGGCACCAGGAGTTTTGTCAGAACCATGTTGGCGGGAGCCACGGATGTGGAAGTGGATAAGCAGGGAAGAATACTGATTCCAGATTATCTGAAAGAATACGCCCGGCTGAACAAGGAAGTGATCATTGCTGGACTTTATAACCGGCTGGAAATATGGGACGAAAAGAAATGGAAAGAATACAAGAAAGGCGCGGAAAAGAATACGGATGAGATAGCGGAGCAATTAGGGAAATTGGGAGTATATTAATCCAAATGACGATCCATAAACCTGTATTACTAAAGGAAGCGGTTGAGGGGCTGAATTTGAAAAAAGACGCGGTGGTTGTGGATGCCACTTTGGGGGGAGGCGGACACAGTATAGCTATATTAAAGAAAATCGGGGTGAGGGGTAAGCTAATAGCCATCGATGCTGATGAAAATGCTCTAGAAAGGTTTAAAATCCAAAGTTCAAAATCCCAAATCCCAAATAAATTCCAATTTCTAAAATCCAAAGATATTCAGCCAGTAATTAACTGGCAGCCAAAAGCGGATAATTTTTTAGTAAAAGACAATTTCGCCAATTTGAAAAATATTTTAGGGGGACTGGGGGTGGAAACCGTAGATGCCGTTTTGGCTGACCTCGGATATTCCTCGGACCAACTGGAAGACGTGGAGCGCGGGATGAGCTTTCTCTCTGATGCTCCGCTCGATATGCGGCTTGATCAAAACGGAGTTCTCACGGCGAAAGAGATAGTCAATGGCTACGCCCAGAACGAATTGGAAAAAATTCTAAAAATTTATGGAGAAGAAAAATTCGCCAAAAGCATCGCGAGAAAAATAGTTGAGTATAGAAAAAATAAGGCGATAGAAACTACACTCGAACTGGCAAGAATAATTGAAAGCGCCGTGTCGGAAAAATACAAACACGGAAAAATTTCTCCGGCCACCAAAACATTTCAGGCCATCCGAATCGAAGTCAACCAGGAATTAGAAAATTTAGAAAAATTCATTCCGCAGGCCATCGATATTCTGGCGACCGGAGGAAGGCTCGGAATAATATCATTCCATTCATTAGAAGACAGAATTGTTAAAAATATAATCCGGGAAAATGCTAGGGGATGCATTTGCCCGCCAAACTTTCCGCAGTGCCGTTGCGGGCATAAGGCGAAAGTGAAAATAATCACCAAGAGGCCTATCGTTCCAGACGAGATCGAAATTAAGGAAAATCCGAGAGCCAGGAGCGCCAAGCTTCGCATAGCGGAAAAAATTTAACCAATACAAACACAAACAAACAATTAATTTGGCAAGTTTTCAAGGGGGCTGAAAATAAATGTCAAGGGTTTTAATCATCCAAAATTCCTGTCTCTGGCCCAAAAGAAGTTTTTCCGGACAAAAAGCGCAAAAGAAGGCGCTTGTTGGGGATGTAGTTTTCCGCCAGAAGTCCGAACTTCATGGCAAAGCCGGAATCGGTCTGGTGACCGCGGTGTTTTTGGCAATTGCCGGCATTTTAGCGGCGGGAATCTTTTATTTATACCAGGTGAATTCCATCGCCACCAAGGGGTATGAACTCAGGGAGTTGGAAGGTAAAGTCCAGGAATCGGAAAAAGACATAAATAAGCTCAAAATCAGGGAAGTAGAGCTAAAATCGATGTATAACATAGAAAAAGCGACAGAAGATTTAAATTTGGTCACTTCCTTAAACATCACATATCTGGACGCAAAAAGACCGGTGGCTATGAAATAGGATTTTTGGGAAGTGTAAGTCTAGGGAGATTCAAATGCCAGCCATTATAAAAGGGAAAAGTCCAACGGGCCGATATTGCAGATTGAAGAATAACAGCCTTCCAAGCTGGAGAATTTATGGGATGGTTTTTTTTATTTTGATCTTGGTGACCGTGGTTGCGCTCAAATTATATTCAGTTCAGATTCTTTCTTATTCTTCTTATAAAGCGTTAGCCGAGGACCAGCACACTATTTTCAAAAAACTGGTGCCTAGGCGAGGTGAAATTTTTTTGAAGGAAAAGGACGGCCTTTATCCGCTGGCTGTCAATAAGGAAACCAAAATGGCTTTTGCTGTCCCGAAAGAAGTGGAAGATGCGGCGGGAACCGCTGAGAAGCTGTCGCAGATTCTGCAATTGGAAAAAAACGCTTTGTTGGAAAAATTGAACAAACCCGACGACGAATATGAGGTTTTGAAACATTGGCTTAGCGATGAAGAGGTGCAAAAAATAAACGGCGCAAGGCTCAAGGGTGTCGAACTGTCGGATGAAAACTATCGTTATTATCCTTCTAATGAACTAGCTTCTCAAACGGTGGGATTTGTCGGATGGAAAGACAACAGTTTGAGCGGGCGATACGGACTGGAGGCTTACTTTGAAAAAACTTTGCGGGGTTCGGAGGGGAATATTTTCCAGAGCCGTGATTCCAGGGGGCGGTGGATCGCAATCGGGCAGAGGGATATAACGGAAGCTAGGGACGGAGACAATCTGGTTTTGACCATTGACCACATTGTGCAATATGAGTCGGAGAAACTTCTCAAAAGCGCCGTTGAAAAATATGACGCGGAAGGCGGTTCCATCGTAGTCATGGAACCGGCTACGGGAAAAATTTTGTCCATGGCGAATTACCCGACCTTTGACCCCAACAATTATTCACAAGTTGAAAATATGGCGGCCTATAAAAACGCGGCTGTCAGCGATGCCTATGAATCTGGATCGGTTTTTAAGACTATTACCATAGCGGCGGGACTGGACAGTAATAAAATAAATCCCGATACGACTTATTCCGACACGGGATCAGTCAAAGAAGCCGGCTATACCATAAAAAATTCCGATTTAAAAGCCTATGGGACGCAAACGATTTCCCAGCTTCTGGAAAAATCTCTCAATACCGGGGCGATATTCGTGGAAAAGCTAGTGGGAAACAAAAATTTCTCCGATTACGTAAAAAGATTTGGATTCGGAGAGCCTACCGGAATTGATCTAGTCGGCGAATCTGGGGGAAATTTGGAAAACCTCAAAAATTTAAAAAGCAATATACAATTTTTCACCGCCTCCTTCGGTCAAGGAATCGCGATTACCCCGATTCAGCTGGCAGCAGCCTATAACGCCATTGCTAATGGCGGAGTGCTGATGAAGCCGCAGATAGTTGAAAAAATAATTCACGCTGATGGCAGCGAGGAAAGTTTTGCGCCCCAGGAAGTGCGACGCGTTGTTTCTGAGCGGGCGGCTGTTCAAACTGGCAATCTTTTGCGGAATGTTGTTACCAAGGGACATGGCAAAAGAGCTGATGTTCCGGGCTACCTGGTTGCCGGAAAAACCGGGACAGCTCAAGTTGCCAGCGCTAGTTCCCGTGGATATGAGGAAGGGAAAAATATCGGCTCCTTTGCCGGATTTGCTCCCTTGAATGATCCAAAATTCACGATTCTGGTAAAAATAAACAATCCCAAAAGCGTCCAGTGGGCGGAATCAAGCGCGGCGCCGACTTTCGGAGAGTTGATGAAATTTTTACTGGAATATTATAATATAGAGCCGACGGAAGATTATACGCAGACCGATCTTGACATATTCAACCAAACGCATAACCTGAAGGATAACTTTGTCAGAAAAGAAGAGGAGAAATTAAACATTGAAAATCCAATTGAAACGGATAATCAACCAAAGAAAGAAAAAAATAAATCCCGTTAGAAATTTAAACGGGGCGTTGGATTTGCCAGGAACTTTGCTAATAGACATTTAAATAAGAATGATAACAAAAAACATTGTTTTTAATGGAGTGAAAACAGCAGAACCTAAAAAAATGGTTTTTTTGAAATCAGCGTTGCGAACGATGGCGCGTTTAGTTTTGAAAAAATATAACCCTAGAATTATCAGCGTCACCGGATCGGTGGGAAAAACCTCTGCCAAAGAAGCGATTTTCGCCGTTTTAGCCAGCCAATACCGGGTGCGGAGAAGCGAAAAAAATTACAACAATGAAATCGGCTTGCCGCTTACCATCATCGGCACTGAATCCGGAAAAAATTCAATCCGCAGCTGGCTAGTTGTTTTTCTGAAATGGCTGGTGGTTATAATTCTTCCGATAGAATATCCGGAGATTTTGATTTTAGAAATGGGCGCCGACCGGCCGGGGGACATAAAATATCTTACTGATTTTGTTGAGTCGAGCGTGGGGGTGGTCACGGAAATTTCTTTTAGCCATATAGAATTTTTTAAAAATTTAGAAAGCGTCGCCCGAGAAAAAATATCTCTAGTCAAAACCTTGGATTCCGGCGCGCTAGCCGTGATAAATATTGACAATCCCGATATTGCCAAGTTGCAAGATCAGATAAAAGCGCGTCTGATAACTTTTGGATTTTCGGGAAAAGCCGACATGCGGGCAACTGATGTTTTTTTAAACTGCGCTGATGGTCGGGAAATCAGAGGTTTGAGCTTTAAACTGAATTACAAGGGGACTATCTTGCCGGTTCGTTTGAACAATGTTCTGGCGCGGCATCAAATTTATTCAGCACTGGTTGCGGCGGCAGTCGGAGTGGAATTCGGCTTGAATCTGGTGGAAATATCCGGTCTTCTTTCCAATTTTTTATCGCCTCCGGGAAGACTCAATCTGATAAAAGGGATTAAAAATACACTAATAATTGATGATACATATAACTCTTCACCGGCTTCGGCTCTCGCGGCGTTGGAAGTCCTGCGGGGGATATCCGCTTCTGGTGGAAAAAACTGTCGAAAAATCGCGGTGCTGGGAGATATGCTTGAGTTGGGCTCTGAAACTGAAAGGAGCCATCAAAGCGTGGCTAAAAAATTTCTAGAAATCAAAGGCGATATTTTTTTGGCGGTCGGCGAAAGGATGAAGTTTGCCGTGGCGGAACTGGAAAAAAACAAAGTCAATCCGCAAAATATTTTTTCTTTCACCAGTCCCATGGAGGCCGGCCGAAAACTGCAGGAAATTTTAAAAGAGAGAGATATTATTCTGGTGAAAGGATCGCAGGGAATGCGGATGGAAAAAGTGGTAGAAGAAATTATGGCCGAGCCGCAAAAAGACAGGGAACTTTTATGCAGGCAAAACAAGGAATGGAAAGAGAAGCCATTCCGCATAGTCTAGAAAGCAACAATTATTATTCTTGAAAATCAAAGCAGACGCTTTGATTTTTTTGTTATCTTGTGTAAAATACGGTTAATGTGCCGCGTCTAGTTCGGCCTCATCGTCTAGTTGTCCAGGACACTTGGTTCCTGCCGGTGCTAGAGCGCCGAGCATTCTCGGTCGCCAGGCGACCGGAACACCCCCTGAGATATTTTGCCGCCATCGTCTAGTGGTCCAGGACACTTGGTTCTCATCCAAGAGATCACGGGTTCGACTCCCGTTGGCGGTACAAAAATACTAAATATTAAATAGCGAAAACCTTGTGGATGCTCAAAAAACATTAACGGAATTGAAGAAAAAAATTGATCCGGAAATAGAAAGATATTTAAATTTGGTTATCAGGGATACGGAAAAAATAGACAAAAATGTCGCGGATGCCTTGCGGTATGTGAAAAAAATAATTTTAGCCGGCGGCAAAAGGGCCAGAGCCGTTTTTATGTATTATGGATACCTCGCGGCTGACGGAAAAGATTTGGAAAAAATAATCAAAATTAGCATTAGCATCGAATTCATTCACATATTTCTTCTAATCCACGACGATATAATAGACCAAGATGACAAACGGCATGGGATTACGACTATTCACAAACGTTACGAAAGCCTCGGGAGAAAATTTTTGAAAACCAGGGATCCGGAGCATTTTGGAAATTCAATGGCTATCATAGTCGGGGATATGATAGGAGCTTTTGGCAATCGAGTT
This sequence comes from Patescibacteria group bacterium, assembly GCA_038063775.1. GTDB lineage: Bacteria > Patescibacteriota > Minisyncoccia > Moranbacterales > UBA2206 > UM-FILTER-42-9. The sequence goes on along the minus strand of JBBTUK010000014.1, from coordinate 29,336 downwards.
ATTTATGAATCTGATTTTCGTCCGGAACTGATCGTAAAAGCCCTCCATAAATTGCAAAATATAGTATCAATGACTTGCGTTGGTGAAATGGAAGATGTTTATATTGAAAACAAGGGACGGGCCACGGAAAAAGAAATAATGTCCATGTATGAAAATAAAACCGCTAAATACACGGTGGAAGGACCGCTCCATCTGGGAGCTATTTTAGGCGGGGCGGATAATGAGTTGCTGAACACTCTGAGCCGCTATTCAATTCCGGTCGGAATTGCCTTCCAAATACAGGATGATATTTTAGGAATATTCGGTAACGAGGAAAAAATGGGCAAGTCAGTCGGATCGGACGTGCGGCAAGGCAAACAGACAATCTTGGTGACCAAGGCTTACGAAAAAGCCAGCCATGATCAGAAGAAAATTTTAGACAGTGTTTTGGGTAAAAAGGACCTGACTCTGAAAAATTTTGATAATTTCAAAAAAGTGATCGTTGAAACCGGATCATTGGAATACGCGAAAAAATTGGCGAGCAAGCTCATCAAACAGGGGAAAGAGGCGCTCGAAAACGGAATAAAAAACCAGCAATTCAAACCGGAAGCCAAAGATTTTCTTTTGGGGATAGCGGATTATATCATTAGCCGGATAGTCTGATTATTTTTTAAGTTTGCCAAAGGGTGGATATTTTTTATTGCCGGTATTTTAAATTTAAGGTAAGATTTATTTATGATGAAAAAAATGAAGCAGGCTCCGCGGCATGTGGCAATCATCCCGGATGGGAACCGCCGGTGGGCCAGAGCTAAAAATCTTAAGCCTTGGGAAGGGCACGAAGCCGGTGCCAAAAATTTGGAAAAGCTTGTCAGTTTTGCTTTGGAAAAAGGTCTGCACTGCCTTTCTTTTTGGGGATCATCTTTGGATAACTTGAAAAAACGCCCTTTTCAGGAAAAAAAAGCGCTTCTGGATATTTATAAAAGATATTTCGAAAGACTCATGGAAAGCAAGGAGATCCGGGATAAGGAAGTGAGGATAAATGTTATCGGCCGCTGGGAAGAACAATTTCCGGAATCGTTAAAAAAAACCATCCAAGGGGTTATGAATAAAACAAAAAATTATAAAAAAAGGATACTTAATCTTTTGTTGGCTTACAGCGGGACGGATGAAATGGTCCAGGCGATGCAGGATATTAAAAGCAAATATAAATCCGGCACGAAAATAACCGCCGAAATTATTAAGGAAAATCTGATGACACACGACATTCCGACAGTTGATTTTATTATCCGCACGGGCGGCGAACCGCATCTGAGCGCCGGGTTTATGATGTGGGATAGCGCTAATGCTCAGCTCTATTTTTCCGAAAAAAATTTCCCCGATTTTAACGAAAATGAATTCGGGAAAGCTTTGGAAGACTATGCGCAAAGGCAAAGGCGGTTTGGTGAATAAAAATCTTCGCAGCTTTTATATGAAAAAATATCTCATCCTTTCTATAGTTTTTTTTCTCCTCCCTTTGGCAATATCAGCGCAAACGGTCAAAAAGAAAGCCGTTTATTTTTACGCGGAAACCTGTTCCCATTGCAAAAAAGTTGACGAGTATTTTCTGGCCAACGGGATCTACGACAAATATGATATCAAAAAAATAGAAGCTTCCGGCGCCACGGAAATACAATTGCTGAACGAATATTTTGACGTGTTTGGCGATACCAAGCCTGAGGATCGGGGATATCCCGCAATTTTTTTCGATGATAAAAAATTAGTCGGCGATGTTTCCATAAACAACCGCTTTGTTTCGGAAATGGAAAACGCCCAAGGCGCGGATTTTCCCACTCCCGAAAGCATTCGGAAATCGCTGGGGGAAAAAAAGGACTTGGAGCTAGTCCAAACCGCGCAAGCCAAAAGCCAAAAACTTTCGGTTCCCATTCCGCTGCTTGTTAGCGCCGCTTTCGTCGATGCCAGCAACCCTTGCGCTTTGGCGGTGCTTATTTTGCTTTTGTCCACCGTCATGGCGGCCAAAGGCAAAAATAAGGCGCTGCTTGCCGGCTTGGCATTTTCCTTGGCAATCTTCACTTCATATTTCTTGATGGGTCTCGGAGTTTATAAAGCAATCACCGTTTTTAGCTTGCCGAAATTCATTTCCCTTGGCGTGGGCATTCTTTCAATCATCATCGGGCTGGCCAATCTTAAAGATGTTTTTTGGTATGGCAAGGTTTTTATCATGGAAGTACCTTTGAGTTGGCGGCCGAAAATGCAAGAAGTTTTGAAAAAGGTTACGAGTCCGCTTGGCGCGCTCGGTGCCGGATTTGTCGTCAGCTTGTTTTTGGTTCCTTGCTCAAGCGGGCCGTATATCGTCATCCTCGGTCTTATGGCGGAAAAAATGAATACGATGAGAACTTTGCCGCTCCTTGTGTTGTATAACTTCATATTCATTTTGCCGATGCTCATAATCACCTTGCTGATGTATTTTGGTTCGGCGCGCATGGGTAAAATGGAGGCTTGGAGGCAAAAAAACCTGCGTTTTTTACATGCGATAGCGGCGGGCGTGATGCTTTTCATCGGAAGCTATTTGATTTATAATTGGATATAAATTTAAGGACAATTAATAATTAAAGATTAAACGCATGGCAATGGAATTTACCGATCAAAATTTTGATCAAGAAGTGATAAGAAGCGACAAGCCGGTGCTGGTTGATTTTTGGGCGCCCTGGTGCGGACCCTGCCAGGTCATGGGTCCGATCATTGACGAATTATCCAAAGAAATTGCGGATAAAGCCAAAGTGGGCAAGCTCAATGTGGACGAAAATTCCGACACAGCTTCCAAATACGGGATAATGTCCATTCCGATCCTCAAGATTTTCAAAGACGGAAAAGTGGTCAAAGAGTTTGTCGGAGTGCAGGCGAAAGAAATTATCAAATCCGAGCTTGATAAATTGGCGCAATAAAAATATGAGTGAAAAAATTTACGACTTAATCATAATCGGTGCCGGTCCGGCGGGACTCGGCGCTTCCATTTACGCATCGCGCTATAAATTAGACCATCTTGTCATCGGCAATGAAATCGGAGGGCAGGTGGCTGAAGCTTCGGAGATTGAGAATTGGGCGGGAGAAATTTCCATTTCGGGGAAGACCCTCATGGAAAAATTTGAATATCACGCGCATCATCTGGGAGCGCAGATCATCCAGTCTGACGTGGCGGCGGTCCGGAAAACGGAGCAAGGCTTCAAAGTTGTCGCGGGGGAAGAAAAGTATTTATCGAAAAGCATTATTTTAGCGTTGGGTATGAAGCCGCGCAAGATGAATGTTCCGGGCGAGGACAAATTTATCGGTAAAGGTGTTTCTTACTGCGCCACTTGTGACGCGATGTTTTTTCGCGGAAAAGATGTGGTAGTGGTCGGTGGCGGTGACGCGGCCGCGACCGCGGCGATTCATTTGACGGAATTTACCAATAAAGTCACGCTCCTTTATCGGGATAGTTACAGTTTTGAACCGGCCTGGGAAGAGCAAGTCAAACATAATTCTAAGATCGAGATGGTCCGTTGCTCCAATGTGAAAGAGATCAAAGGCGACCAGAAAGTAACCGGTATTGTATATGATACGGAAGAGGGTATGCGGGAGCTAAATGTGCAGGGTATTTTTATCGAAGTCGGAACAACGCCGGGCGTGGCAATTGCCCAAAATTTAGGAGTGGCGCTAGATGAGCAGAGCTACATCATTGTTGACCAGACGCAAGCGACTAATGTGGACAATGTTTACGCGGCCGGCGATGTGACGACCGGGTCCAATAAATTCAGACAAATAATCACTGCCGTGGCGGAAGGAGCAGTTGCGGCCGGGTCCGTGTATCGGAAATTAAAATTGCAGAAATAATTTTTATGGATTCCATTCAGCTCTCTAAAAAACTCGGCGGGTCCGCCTCGCGTCGACAAGCGGAAACTTTTTCAGCGAGTCGAGGCGGGAAAATCGAGATTAAAAGCAAGCAAAAATTGACCAAAAAAAGCTTGCCTATTTTATATACGCCGGGCGTGGCCGAAGTCTCCATGGCTATTGCCAAGAATAAAAAACTTTCTTTTGAATATACCATCCGCAAGAACACGGTAGCAATCGTCTCTGATGGCTCGGCCGTTTTGGGCTTGGGCAATCTAGGTCCGGAAGCGGCGCTCCCGGTGATGGAAGGCAAAGCCCTTTTGTTTAAAGAATTGGCCGGAGTGGATGCGTTTCCGATCGTTCTGGCGACGCAAGACACAGAAGAAATCATCAAAATAGTCAAAGCCATCGCGCCGACATTTGGTGGAATTAATTTGGAAGATATTTCCGCGCCGCGCTGTTTTGAAATTGAAGAGAGATTGGAAAAAGAACTGGACATTCCCGTTTTTCACGACGACCAGCACGGCACGGCCATTGTCGTCTTGGCCGGACTTATCAATGCGCTGAAGGTTGTCAAAAAAAACGCGCGAAAAATTAAGCTGGTGATTTCCGGTGCGGGCGCGGCTGGAGTCGCTATTGCAAAATTGCTGATAAAGTACGGAGTGTGCAATATTATTTTGGTTGACAGGCAGGGCATAATTTTCCAGGAAAGGACGGGAGGCCTCAATAAATCAAAAATGAAAATCGCGCGCCTGACTAATCCGGAAAATATCAAAGGCACGCTAGCCGAGGCGCTCCGCGGGGCGGACGTTTTTATCGGAGTTTCTGCCCCGAACTTGCTAAAAAAGGAAGACATTCTAAAAATGAACCGGCGCCCGATCATTTTTGCGATGGCAAATCCAATCTCTGAAATTATGCCCGAAGAAGCGCGAAAAGGCGGAGCGGCGGTGATTGCAACCGGTCGGTCGGATTATCCCAATCAATTGAACAATGTCCTGGCTTTCCCCGGGGTTTTTCGCGGAGTTTTAGACAACAATATCAAGCAAGTAACTGATATGCATAAGCTGAAAGCGGCTCAAGCCATTGCCAGTTTGATAAAAAATCCTTCCTCTGATAAGATAATATCAGAAGCGCTGGATCCAGCCGCGGTGAAAGCGGTTTCGAAGGTATTTAAAAAATGACGCGAAGCGTCAAAAAATAAAATGAAAATATACAACAAAAAAATTCAAGTTAAAAGCACCAGCCAGACCGAATTTATCAATATAACCGACAAGGTCGCGGAGATTATTAGCAATTCCGGCATCAGAGAAGGGCAGGTGCTGGTTTATTCGCCGCATACCACCGCCAGCATTGTGGTTAATCACAATGAACCTATGTTAATTCAAGACTTTATGAAAGTGCTTTATCGGATAGTTCCGGTAAATAACAATTATGCCCACGATTTGTTTGAAATTAGCCGGGGCAGGACTTCCGATGGCCGGAGCAACGGACATTCGCACTGCAAAAGCATGCTGGTGGGAGGAGTAAGTGAAACTTTGCCGATCGAAAAAGGCAAAATGATTCTGACTGAAAGGCAATGCATATTTTTAGCCGAGATGGATGGCGCCCGAAACAGGGAAATCGTCGTCCAAATTATGGGAATATAAACCCCACTGGGAATTTTTATAGGCCGCAATATCCTTTTATGCGCGCCTAGCCGGCCGGTTAATTCTAATAATTTTTTACAATTTTCACTATCATTTTTTAATGTTAGTGTTAAATTTTAACGGAGTGAATAAATTAATAAGCGATTTGATAAAAAACGGTTACCTCAAATCAGATTCCATCATTGATGCTTTTTCCAAAGTTAATCGGGTTGAGTTTGTGACGGATGACATGGAATCGCAAGCAGATGTTGATGTAGCGCTTCCTATAGGATATGGCCAGACAATTTCCCAGCCATTGACTGTTGCTTTTATGCTGGAATTGCTCGATCCTCGAGATGGTCAAATAATTCTGGATGTGGGGATGGGTTCCGGCTGGACAACGGCTCTTCTGGCAGAAATAGTCGGAAAGGCGGGCAAGGTAATCGCGGTCGAAAGAATAAAGGAACTGATGGAGCGCGGGAAAAAAAATGTTGATAAATACAATTATGTTGGAAGAGGTATAGCCGAATTTTATCTTGCGGACGGAAGCCGGGGTTTGCCGCAAAAAGCGCCTTTTGACCGTATTTTGGTTTCCGCCTCTTCTCCAAGCATACCCCAGCCGCTCAAAGATCAGTTGAAAATCGGCGGCAAGATGGTCCTGCCGGTAAGAAACAGCATTTTTTATCTGGAGAAAAAAAGCGAGCAAGAATTTTTTCAGGAGGAATTTCCGGGATTCAGTTTTGTTCCCTTGATTAACGAAAATAAATAGTGCCCAGCAGCTAATCACGATAAATTTGTTTCGGACCACAGTTTCCCAGAAAAAATGGCAAAAAAAATAATTATAATTCTGGTCATAACCGCTGCCCTCCTGGGCGGGCTTTTTTATTTTCGTTACGAGGTTTATTTTTCCCGTGGCAGCGCCAGACAGGATAAAATTTTGGAAATTGTGAAAGGGGAAGGCAACGGTGCGGTAGCGGAAAAGCTAAAAACAGCCGGACTGGTTTCCGGGAAAGTTTATTTTTATTATTATCTCCGGTCGCATGGCCTGCTTAATAAAATTCTGCCCGGTAAATACCAGCTTAACGGCAATATGACCATTCCGGAAATAGCCGTGCTGATAACCAATGAAGAAAATATTCTGCCGGGCTATGTCAAGATAACTTTTCCTGAAGGCTGGGACAGCAAAAAAATGGCCGAAAGACTTTCGGCTAACGGTTTTCCCGGAGAAGAATTTTTAAAGATAGCTCAAAATCCGCCAGAAAGACCTATCAGAGACTTTGATTATTTAAAAAATATAAAAAGCCTGGAAGGCTTCTTGTTTCCCGATACATATTTTTTTGCCAAAGACATAGGAGCGGAAGGCATCGTTCAAAAAATGCTGGATAATTTAGACCAAAAATTAACCGCGGAAGCGCGAGAAGCCATAAAAAACCAGGGCAAATCAATCTCGGATATTCTTACGATGGCGAGCATCGTAGAAATGGAAGTTAAAACTCCGGATGACAGGACTATCGTAAGCGGGATCTACTGGAACAGGATCAAAAATGGTCAGGCTCTCCAAAGCGACATAACCATCGCTTACATACTCGGAATAAAAAAGAAGCAGTATTCATTTGAGGACACGCGCACGCTTTCGCCCTACAACACTTATCTTAATAAAGGCTTGCCGCCCGGACCGATCGATAATCCGGGACTTGATGCAATCAAGGCGGTGATTTATCCCAAAGACTCCGATTACAATTATTACCTAAGCGACCCGGAAACCGGCCAGACGATTTTTTCCAGTACTCTTGAAGAGCACAATGCCAACAAGGTTAAATACGGACTTTGATATTTGTGCAAATAAAGTATGTTTACAAAAAATCTGCCAGCGTCGGCAGGTTTTTTTTGTTTGTTCGCAAATTTACCGTCAACCCTTGACAAAAATACCCCGTATGTGCTAATATGATTTGACCTAAAAATTAAGCAGTTTCAGACATAATTTATGGAAGGCGGCATTCAACTGCAAAAAAATGGAATAACTCAAAGAAAACAGGAAAAAAATTACGATTTTTTTGCCGCAGCCTCCGAGCTGCTGGCGGATTTGCCGCAAAGATCGCAAGAAATAGTCAAAAAACGCTTCGGCTTGTTTCAGGCGAAACCGCAAACCCTGGAAAAAATCGGCACCGATTACGGCATAACTCGGGAAAGAATACGCCAGATAATTACCGATGTCGTGAAAAAAATTTCCCTAAAAAGAAATGAGCCGGGTTTCAAAAAAGCGGAAGATGAGATTATTTTTACAATCGAGGCAAATAATGGTATAATCAAAAAGTCAGAGATCATTGAAATATTAAGCGCGGGTGATTACCGCGAAGCTAATGCCTTAATTTTTTTATACGAATGTTCAAGCAAAATTTTTGCGGTTGAAGAAGAAAGCATTCATGAATCCTGGGTGGTGAACAAGAAAAAGATAGAAAAAGTGAAAGAAGTCGCCTTAATGGCGCAAGAAATTCTAAAAAAAGAAAAGAAACTGCTCACTGACAAGGAAATTATCAAAGCAATCGCGGGTTCCAGGCAAGATTTACCCGGAGAAGAGATTCTGAATTATCTGAAAGTTTTGTCCGGCATTGAAAAAAATAAATTTGGAAAATGGGGAATGGCGGACTGGGCTGAAATTAATCCCAAGGGAACGCGCGAGAGGATCTATGCGATTTTTAAGGAAAAGAAAACGCCATTGCATTTCACGCAAATAGCCAAACTTATAGACGAATACGGTTTAAGCAAAAGAAAAGCTCACATCCAAACAATTCACAATGAACTTATAAAAAACGACCGGTTTGTTCTGATTGGCAGAGGGATATACGCGCTTAAAGAATGGGGCTATTACGCCGGAACCATCCGCGATGTTCTAGAAAGAATTTTCAGAAAAAACAAAAAATTTTTAAGCAAGGAAGAAATTTTTCGGGAAGTTTCAAAAGTTAGGCAAGTTAAAAAAGCGACAGTTTTGATTAATTTAAGCAATGACAAGCTATTCGTTAAACAGAACAATTTGTATTCGGTGAGAACTGATTCCCATAGAATTTTGAGAAATGTTTAGATTGGTGCGCGCCTTACCTGCGGCTGCGAAAGACAATTCATAGGATTTTGTTTAGAATTAGCGCGGGGCTTCAATTTTGTTGCGAAATCAACGATTTCGGCGAAATTGAAAATTTAAAAAATGAACATCTTACAGGAAATAGTTCAAGCTTATAAGACCTTTGGGCAAGTATTTTACCATTTTTGGTGGATTGTTTTCCCAGTGGTCTTTTATTATTTGTTCAAGTTCCTGTGGATGGATTTTGTTCAAAAAGCCTGGCTACAATCGCTTAGCTGGACACTTTTGGAAGTCATACCGCCGAAAGACTTGGAAAAAGGGCCTAAGCCGATGGAATCAATTTACCAGGGGCTGGTCGGCGTAGTGGTTGCCTTCAACGTGTTTGAAGAATTTTTAAAGGGTGTGCTGACTGATGTTTTCAGTTTTGAACTTGTGGGTTCAGGTGGAGAAGCCCATTTTTATATTCGCACCCAGACCAAGTTCAGGAATCTGATCGAGGCTCAGGTTTACGCGCAGTATCCGGACGCCCAAGTGGTGGAAGTGGAGGATTATACCAAAAATTTTCCCAAGGTCATTCCCAATAAGAATTGGGATTTATGGGGATCGGATCTGGAATTAGCTATGCCTGATCCTTACCCAATTCGCACTTATGACAAATTTGAGGAATCCATTACCGGAACGATGATTGACCCGATAGCCGCTTTTGTAGAGACAATGGGAACTTTGCCGCCTGGACAGAATATCTGGTTGCAGATAGTCACTCGACCTTTGCCGGAAAAGTGGAGAGAGGACGAAATGAAGCTCGTCCAGAAATTGGCGGGCAGGATTAGCAACGGGGAAAAAGGTTTTTTCGCGGACCTTATGGATGTGCTTGCTAATTTGTTTAAGGCCATGTCCGGTCCGGTTGAATTTGCCAAAGCGGATAAAAAAGAGGAGCAGCCTCTTGAATTCAGGCTCACGCCGGGGGAAAAGGATCAACTGAAAGCGGTCGAAGAAAATTTGGGAAAAAACGCCTTTAAAATAAAAATGCGAGTGCTTTATCTGGGCCGGAAAGAGGGCTTTGACAAGTCCTTTGTCTCGGCTTTTTTTGGTGCCCTGAGGCAATTTAATGATTTGAACTTGAACAGTCTTAAGCCGGAAAACCAGAGCAAAACTTACGCGAATTTTGTCGCGGTGGACCAAAGGCTGCAAATGAGGAAGAGAAAAATTTATAAAAGATACAAAGAACGGGATACGACGGGGAAAAAATTTGTTTTTTCCACTTCAGAATTAGCTACGGTCTGGCACTTTCCCGATATGGGGGTTAAAACTCCGGCTGTAACGAGGGTAGAATCGAAAAAAGGAGCTGCTCCCGCTAATTTACCGGTGCAATAATTCAGAAACCTTAATTTTTATATGCAAACCATCACTTTTTTCGCAAAAACCAATTTCAGGAATCAGGAAAGAAATTTTGGCATTAAAAGAGACGACCGCCGGCGCCATGTCTATGTCATCGGTAAAACCGGTATGGGCAAAACCAATCTTTTGGAAAATATGGCCATCCAGGATATCAGAAGTGGAGCAGGCGTTTGTTTTATCGATCCGCACGGAGAATCCGCGGAGAAAATGCTGAAAGCTGTGCCCAACCATCGGATAAATGATGTGATATATTTCAATCCGGCCGATTCGGAATATCCGATCGCTTTTAATATTTTAGAGGCGGTGGATGAAAGCAAAAAAAATTTGGTGGCTTCTGGAATGATGGGCGTGTTCAAAAAACTATGGCCAGACGTATGGAGCGCCCGAATGGAATATATTTTAAACAATACCATCCTAGCCCTTCTCGATTATCCGGGCTCGACCATGCTCGGGGTCAACCGGATGATGTCGGACAAAGATTATCGAAAGCGAGTATATCCGCTGATCAAAGACCCCGTGGTTAAGTCATTCTGGATAAACGAGTTTGACAAATGGGAGGACCGCTTTCGGAAAGAAGCGGTAGCGGCGATTCAAAACAAGGTCGGGCAATTCCTTTCTTCTTCGCTTATCAGGCACATTGTCGGACAGCCGAAATCCACCATTGATATGCGCGATATTATGGATAATCAAAAAATTTTGATAGTCAATTTATCGAAAGGAAGGATCGGCGAGGATGCTATGCGGCTTTTAGGCGGAATGATCGTTACCAAAATTCAATTGGCGGCTATGGGGCGGGTGGATATGCCCGAGGAGAAACGAAAGGACTTTTATCTGCACGTGGATGAATTTCAAAATTTTGTGACTGAATCGTTTGCCAATATTTTGTCGGAAGCCAGAAAATACCATCTGAATCTTACCTTGGCTCACCAATATATCAACCAGCTTGTTTTTGATAATAACACAACCGTGCGCGATGCCGTGTTCGGCAATGTGGGAACACTGGTTGCCTTCCGGGTGGGAGCGGAAGACGCGGAATTTCTGGAAAAAGAATTCGAGCCAGTTTTTTTGATCAATGACCTGGTAAACCTGACCAAGTTCCACATTTATCTGAAGCTTATGATTGACGGCATAGCCGGAGATGCTTTTTCCGCTACAACTCTTCCGCCGCCGGATTTGAGCGATACTGAGGAAAACGGCGAAAAAATTATCCGCATTTCACGCGAAAGATATGGACAAAGCCGGGCGGAAATTGAAGAAAAAATCGAACGCTGGAGTGGAATGTTCATCAGCAAACCTGTTTCTGTGGAGACGAAAAGCGCTGTTCCGGAAGATAACGTGGAAAAAACGCCTTATGATCAGCCTGCCCCCCAAAGAATAATCCAGGCGAAAAATCAAGCTAAATCAAAAGCGGCAGAAGCTGGTTCTAAATCGGTTCCGGATGCGGAGGTATTTCAAAGTCCAGCCGTCGCCGTTAAGAGGGAGGAAAAATACGAAGCGATTTGCGCTACCTGCGAACAGCCAATAACCGTTCCTTTCAAGCCGGATCCAAAAAGACCCGCTTTTTGCAAGGAATGTTTGAAGGATTATCAAAGGGCGATGGCGCGCACTAGAAATGAAGCGCTGCAAAACAAAAACACGAAAGATGCGCCGAAAAATATTATCCGCGACAATGAGTTTAAAAAAATCAATAGGGAGAAAAGGTATTCGGAAGTTGTTGCTTACGTGCCCAGAGAAAAAACAATGAGTCTGAACCAAATGTCTCATATCGCTCCGAAAAAATTCAAGACTCAGAGAAAAAAACCGCAAGTTAATTTGGACGAGGTGAGAAGGCTGATTAAAGAAAATAAGGAAAGGACGGATTAAAAATTACCTGAATGAATAAAAACAGGGGAAAACGAGTAATTGTTGCTATGTCCTCCGGAGTGGATTCTTCGGTAGCAGCCGCGCTTCTCAAAAAACAAGGTTACGAAGTTGTCGGGATATTCATGCATTTTTGGAAGGAGCCTTCGCAGAACAGTCTGGTGGAGAACAAATGCTGTTCCCTGGAAGCCCAAGAAGACGCCAGAAGAGTTTGCCAGATATTGGATATTCCTCTTTATACTGCGAACGTCGAAAGGGAATTTAAAAAAGAAGTAGTGGATTATTTTTTGCGTGAATATGCCGGCGGACGGACGCCCAATCCGTGCGTGGTTTGCAACGAGCACGTTAAATTCAACGTGCTGTTTAAAAAAATGCTCGAAATGAAAGCGGACTACATCGCGTCTGGCCACTACGCGCTGAAGCGCGAAGGAAAAAGGAAAAAGGAAAAAGGAAAAAGTAAAGAAAAAACAATTTATAAACTATTTCAAGGCAAAGACAAGGAAAAAGACCAGTCTTATTTTTTATATAACTTCAACCAGAAGCAATTAGCGCGCATTTTGTTCCCCATAGGCAATTATAAAAAGACGGAGATAAGAAAAATAGCGAAGAAACTAAGGCTGCCTGTTTTTGACAAAGATGATTCGCAAGGGCTCTGTTTTACGCCGGAAAAATATCCGGAAGGTTTTTTGCGCCGGAACCTGAAATTTAAAAAAGGAAAAACTGTCAATACTCAAGGAAAAGTGATCGGTACTCACGAAGGTCTGCCGCTTTACACCATCGGCCAGAGAAGGGGAATCAATATTGGCGGGGACGGTCCATACTATGTCACAAGTAAAGATTTGAAAAAAAATATTCTGACAGTAACCAACAACGAAAAAGACCCGGAGCTATATCGCTCGGAAATAGAAGTTGAAAAAGTCAATTGGATGTCGGAAAAGTCTAAAAATAACGCTAAAATAATGGTTAAAACCCGATACCACAATCCTTTAGTTTCTGCTATAATAAAACTAAGCAACAAGCAACAAGCAACAAGCAACAAAATTTACCGGATAATATTTAATCAACCCCAGCGAGCCATTTCTCCTGGCCAATCAGCGGTTTTTTACAGCGCGTCCGGAGAGCTTTTGGGTGGTGGGGTAATCAAATAAAATGGGACTGTTATTTAATGCTCAACATCGCAAAAGAGTACCGGATCACGAGATAGACATCAAGGACATAAGGGAAATAGCCAAAAAACTTAGCTTACATGCATATGGTGCCAGGACGGAATTTGAAAGTCTCTTGAATAAAGCCCAAACAGACGGAATAACACGAGACGAAGTGATTAATTTGCTACAAAAAATGATATTGGATGGAAAGCTTACCGAGGATAAGGCCGAAAATATTGCCGGAATTTTGGGCGTAGACGGTTATCTGATCAAAAAGATAAAGGATATTTCTGAATCCAGGGAGGCGAATGTATTTCATTCCAGCGCGTCTTCAGGTAGTAGCCGGTCTGCTGAACCGGAAGAAAAATCACATGACGCAGGGCACGCCAGCGTTTCTTTCAATAACTCGAAAACAAGCAGAGTGGGGCCTATCGCAGGCAAAAAAGAGTTCGGTGGAAATATTAATACAAGCTCCTCAAGGCCGCCCTCTAAAATTTGGAGCGCGCTGAGAAAAATCAATAAATAATAAAAATATGTATAGCAAAAATTTTTCAGGTAACCAAAAAAGTAACGCAGGCGATCAAACAAATCAAACAAATCAAACGAATCAGGCAGACAAAGCGAGCCAAAAAAATGTTTTGCAGAGAGAAATAATAATGCAAGAAGCCGATTATAGAAAAAGCGTGAATGAAAAAGTCAAGCTGGAATTTGAAATCAGAAAAATCAAGGAGGAGGAAGCGCAATTGAGAATCAGTCTCCAGGGAAAAGAGCTGGGGCTGGCTAAGATGCAGCAAGATATGAAAATCGCGGAAGAGGCGATTCATAAAACTAAGAAGAAACTAAATTTAATATAAACATATGTATTCAAATTTAAAAAACACGGTTAAAAATCTGGTGGACAGAAAAAAAATTGACTGGTCAAGTTTTCGGGCCGACAAAGTCAGAGATATTGAAAGAGAACTGGACAATGGAAAAATATCAATCGAGGATGCGATAGGAAAATTGAAGGATGAATTCGGTTCCGATCTGGGCAGATATGATTATCAGGAAATAAAAAAAGCGTTGGAAAGGAGATAAATTTATGACAGCGCGCGAGCTTCGCGAAAAATATTTGGTTTTTTTTAAGTCTAAGGGGCATACCATTATTCCCTCGGCTTCTTTGATTCCGGAAAATGATTCGTCGGTACTCTTTACGACGGCCGGCATGCATCCGCTGGTGCCCTATCTTATGGGAGAAAAGCATCCGGGCGGCACGCGAGTGGCGAATGTGCAAAAATGTGTCAGAACCGCGGATATTGAGGATGTCGGCGACAATCGACATCTGACTTTTTTTGAAATGTTCGGCAACTGGAGTTTTGGGGACTATTTCAAAAAAGAAGCCATTGAATGGAGTTTTGAATTTCTGACCGATTCGAAATGGCTCGGGCTTGATCCGCAAAGATTATACGTGACGGTTTTCAAGGGGGAGAGCGGCATTCCGCGCGATGAGGATGCCATAAAAATTTGGCAGGAAGTATTTTCAAAAAATAAACTGACAAATGGAGTGGCTGGTCCGAATGAAACAGTAAGTGGTGATGTAAGAATTATTCCATTGGGCACGGAAGACAATTTTTGGATTGCCGGAGCGACCGGTCCGTGCGGAGGTGATACGGAAATGTTTTATGATACGCGGCCAGGGGAAGGAAAGTTAGAAGGAAAATTTTCCGACTTGGTTAAAAGCGGAAGGATTTTAGAGATTTGGAACGATGTCTTTATGGAGTTCAATAAAAATGCGGAAGGAAAATACGAAAAACTTCCCAAACCCAATGTGGATACTGGGATGGGGCTGGAACGGACTTTAGCAGTGATGAACGGAAAAGAACTGGTTTTTGATACGGAATTATTCCAGCCGATACTTGAAAAAATTTCTGAACTTTCTGGAAAAAAATATAAGGAAAACGAAAAATCTTTCAGGATCATAGCTGACCACATTAAAACCGGCGTTTTTATGATTGCTGACGGCGCGATACCTTCTAATGTTGATCGGGGCTATGTTTTGCGGCGCCTTATTCGCCGGGCCATCCGTCATGGAAAATTAATTGGGTTGGAAAATAATTTTACAAAAAATATTTCGGAAGTAATCGTAAAGATGTATAAATATTTTTATCAAGAAGTGGAAAAAAACAAAAATAAAATTTTTGAAGAACTGGAAAATGAAGAGAATAAATTCAGAAAAACATTAGAACATGGCCTGGTAGAATTCAATAAATTATCGAAAAAGGGAATTACTGGCAAAGACGCTTTCGATCTCTACCAATCCTACGGATTTCCCTTTGAAATAACCAATGAATTGGCCAGGGAAAGTGGGCTCAATCTGAATGAAGAAGAGTTTGCCTCGGAGTTTAAAAAGCATCAGGAACTTTCCCGAACTGCGGCGGCTGGGAAATTTAAAGGAGGATTACAAAGCCAGGATGAAAATACGAAAAAATTGCATACCGCGACGCATCTTTTGCAAGCGGCTTTGCGGAAAGTTTTAGGTTCGCATGTTGCGCAAAAAGGGAGTAATATCACGCCCGAAAGATTGCGCTTTGATTTTTCCCATCCGGAAAAAGTGACGCTGGAACAACTCAAGCAAGTGGAAGATCTGGTCAATGAAAAAATAAAGGAAAATTTGAAAATAAAGCGGGAAGAAATGACTCCCGAAGAGGCCAAGGCACAAGGGGCACTAGGCGTTTTTGCAGCCAAATATGGCGACAAAGTCAGTGTCTATTCAGCCGGCGGTTTCACAAAGGAGATTTGCGGCGGTCCGCATGTGAAAAATATCGGAGAATTGGGTCATTTCAAAATCATCAAAGAAGAAGCCTCCAGCGCCGGAGTGAGGAGAATCAAGGCGGTTTTGGAATAATTCAGCCAAGATTCATTTTTTTTGTAAAAAAGCCTGATTTATTTTATAATAGAAGCATAAAACAGAGATTAAAATAAAACTCGCTATAAACCGATCATGGGAATTTTTTCCAAAATTTTTGGTTCCAGAGGGCTATCTTCCGATCATATGCTTTCTTTGGATATTGGAACGGAAGTCGTAAAGGCTTTGGTATTTAAAATTGACAAGGAAACCGGCAACGGAGTGGTGACAGGTGTCGGAAGAGTCAGGCAACGATTGAGCGACATGCAAAAAGGCGCTGTTTCTGACATATCGGGGGTGATTGAAAACTGCAAAAAAGCCATAGAAATAGCCAAGGCCATGGCCAAGGTTAAGAAGGTTGAAAAAACAATAATCGGCATCGCGGGCGAATTAGTCAAGGGAACAACCACCACGGTCCATTATGAAAGAATAAGGCCTGAAATGAGGATTGATTTGCCCGAGCTGAAAAATATAATTCAGAAAGTCCAGTGGAAAGCTTTTGACCGGATCCGCCAGCAATTAGCCTGGGAAACCGGACACAGCGAAATAGAAGTGAAACTCATCAACGCGGCTATCGTGGATGTCCGGATCGACGGATACCGGATTACCAATCCGATCGGTTTCCAGGGCAAGGATGTTTCAATCGCGGTGTTTAACGCTTACGCTCCAATGATCCATCTGGGCGCTTTGCAAACGATTGCCGATGAGTTGAAATTGGAACTTTTGAGCATAGCCGCCGAGCCTTACGCCGTAGCCAGGTCGATGGGCATAGAAGATGTTCTGGATTTCAACGCGGTGTTCATTGATATCGGGGGAGGAACGACGGATATCGCGGTGGTGAGGAACGGAGGTTTGGAAGGAACCAAAATGTTTGCTTTGGGCGGACGGGCGTTTACTAAAAGGTTGGCGCAAGAATTGGGCGTGAGCTTTGAAGAGGCGGAGGTTCTCAAGATAAAATATTCCGAAGGCAAATTGGGAGCGGATGTCAGTAGAAAAATTGAAGAAATTCTGGCGGATGATTGCGATGTTTTGATCAGTGGCATCGAACTCTCTTTGTCTGAATTCGCGGAAGCCGATCTTTTGCCGCATAAATTTTTTCTTTGCGGGGGAGGGTCCGGCCTGCCTGGAATAAAAAAAGCCCTTATGTCGCCAAAATGGACCAAGGACTTACCTTTCACAAAGCTGCCGCAAGTCAGTTTTTTACAACCAAGAGATGTTGTTAACATAATAGACGAAACCGGAGAGCTCAAGGATCCGCAAGATATCACGCCGATGGGACTGGCTAATCTGGCGCTGGATCTGGCCGGGGAGGAAAAAGTTTTAGCCGGTATTCTGCGCCGGTCCGTAAAGATGATACAGAAGTAAAGTTTTAAATTTTTAATTTTAAATCAATTTCAAATTTCTAAATTTTTAAAATTTAAAATTTAGACTTTAAAATTTTCAATAAAGTGCACCAGACATTTTACATCGACATTGATGAGGAAATAACTTCAATTATCGAAAGGTTGAGAAAATCGGCGGCTAAAGAAGTTATCATTGTCGTTCCAAAAAGAGCGTTGCTTATCCAGAGCATCATTAATTTAAAGTTGCTGAAAAAAGAAGCCGATAAATTGGATAAGGAAGTCATAATAGTCACGCAAGATAAGCTTGGAAAATTGTTAGTCGAAAAAACAGGCATAGCGGTAGAGCAAAAATTAAACGATATTGAGGGTGAAGAAATGCTGGTTATGGAAAAAGCCAAGAAGGACGCCTTTATTGAAGATAGCAATATTTATGATCCAGCAGCCAGGCATAAATTTAAAAGCCATTTAGACACTATCGGTTCGTCCGGTTTTTTTGACAATAGCCCGAAAAAAGCAAGAGGAGAAGAAGTTAAGCTTGAAGCTAAAAAGGAGAATGCTTCGGAAGTCGAAAAATTGACCAACAAGGAGCTGGTTACCGACATCGGGGACTTCATAAAAAGCAAAAAAAATACCAGTTCAAAGAAAGTCCGGGAAAAAACGGGAGCGATGGATATGGTAAAAAATATTGATATAAAACAGAGAAACACCGATAGCCCCGAGCCCAATACCGGTGAAGAATTGGTTTACCGGAGAAGTGCAAAAAATAATAAAGACAAAAAAAGTTTTTTCAAGAAAGAAAAATTAAATTATGCGAAAAGTGCCGGAGAAAAGATTGAGTTTGAAATGCCCGGTCAGCCGGCTGGGCGGGATTTTTATCAGGACAATGATGGCGATCGTAAGCAGAAAAGCGGGGAGAATTATAAAAATGTTAATTTATCCAAAAAATCATGGAAGCTTTTTTTCATTTTCGGGCTTGTCGCGGCTGCGATTATTTTAATCTCGTTGGCCTATCTGTTTCTGCCGAAGGCGACTATAACAATTTTCGCCAAAACAAAGATACAAAGCCTGGATGCAGAAATGAAAGCCGATGCGAAAGCTGGTTCAATGGATTTTGATAAGAAAATTATTCCAGCCAAGCTGGTTTCCGTAAACGAGGAAATTTCAAGAAACTTTGATTCGACTGGAAACAAAAGCGCTTCCAGCCGCAAAGCCCGGGGCATTATAACAATTTACAATGAATACAGCTCGGCGAATCAACCGCTGGTCGCAACGACGAGATTTGTAAGCGAAGACGGAAAACTATTCCGGCTGATTAATGGTGTTACGATTCCTGGGCTCACAAAAGAGGGTGTAGAGATAAAGCCTGGAGCGATAGAAGCGGAAGTCGCAGCCGATGAAGCCGGAGAAGAATTTAATATCAGCCCGACTAAATTTACCATTCCTGGCTTTCAAGTCAGCGGCAGCGAAAAATATGCGAAAATTTATGCCAAGTCCTTCAAGGCAATGAGCGGAGGGGCCAAGGGCGCTGAAACTGTAAGTTTGGTAACGGACGCCGACATTAGTTCCGCGAAAAACAAAATACTCGCCGAACTTAATTTGATAGTCAAGCAGAAAATAAAGGAACAGGCCGGGCAGGGATCTGTCATTTTGGATGAAGCGGTGAATATCGGCGATCCAAATTACAAGATATCCAATTCAGCCGGAGAAATTTCCGATAAATTTAACGTAACATTGAAAATTTCTGGCAATGCTATCGTTTTCAAAGAAGCGGATCTAAAGGATGTGGTAAAGAATATTTTAGCTAAAGGAATCGGGGATAATTATAAAATATTCGCTGATTCAATAAACACTGAATTCGGAAAGTCCGATGCGGATTTTGCAAATTCAGTGCTTACAATTCGGTTGCATGCGACTGGGAAGATTGCTCCCAGCTTGGATTTAGACGGTTTTAAGCGAGGATCTTTGGGCAAAAACAGCCAGGAACTAGATGTTTATCTGAAATCTTATCCTGATATCGCGCGGGTGGAAATAAGCTACTGGCCGACATTTATTTCCAGCCGGGTTCCCGCCTATGGAAGCCGCGTAGAGATTGTCCTTGACAATAATTAAATAATTGCTAAAATTGCTAAAGACGCCAAAAAGCATTAAAAATTCTATAGCTAACCATAATAGAGGGAAGATTTTGATGAACTGCAGGAATTAGGATTGATTTGCCTCCTCGGGTCGAATAACCCAAGGGAAATCTCCGTCTATTTTTTATTTTATGTCGAAAGACAAAGAGTTGGTCAAAGTCGAGGGTATAGTTGAAGAAACCTTACCTAACACGACTTTCAAAGTCAGACTGGATAATGGCCATGTAATACTGGCCCATATATCCGGAAGAATGAGAGTTAATTATATAAGGCTTCTTACCGGAGACAGGGTTTTGATTGAAATGAGTCCTTACGACCTGACCAAGGGAAGAATAATCCAAAGATTAAAATAACTATGAAAGTCAGAGCCTCGGTAAAGAAAATATGCGCTAAATGCAAGCTTGTTAAGAGAAAAGGCAAACTTTATGTTGTTTGCTCAACTCCGAAACACAAGCAAAGGCAAGGTTAATATTTAATTCAAAATTCCAAAATCAAAGTTCAAAATTTTGGTGTTCTCCCGCCGAGGCGGGATCGCGATTATTTTATAAAAAGTCATCGCGAAGCAATTCTATAATTTTGCATTTTGAGATTTAAATTTTGATTTTAGCGAAGCGCATATGTTGAGAATCGCGGGAGTCAATGTCCCTGATGAAAAAAGAATAGAAATTTCCCTGACCTATGTATATGGAATAGGTTTTTCTAGCGCTGCTAAAATTCTGGAGGGGCTAAAAATATCCAAACTGAAAAAAACCAAGGATCTGTCAGAAGAAGAGCAGAAAAAAATCAGAGATTATATTGAAAAGAAAGTGCGGGTAGAGGGAGAACTTAAGCACGTGGTCCGCTCTAATATCAAGCGTCTGAAAGAGATAGGCTGTTACCGGGGGTTGCGTCACCAAAAAGGCCTTCCCGTCAGAGGTCAGAGAACCAAGACTAACACTCGAACTGTCAGAGGCAATGTCAGAAGGACGATGGGCAGTGGCCGAGTCAAGACTGAAAAAACATAGCATGTGAAAAGCGCATTATCCCTCAGGACGGGACGTCCATGTGAATAATAATTATTCGTGGATCCGAATTCATTCGTAGTTTCGAATCGGTAAAAATATGACCGAAAAAGCTGTAACAACTGAAAATAAATCCGAAAAAACGACGCAAATGCCGAAAGTTTTTGAGGCGGGAAAAACTGTCCCAGCGCCGGAAAAAGAAAAGGCCAAGAAGATCAAGAAGCAGATCCTGAAAGGTATGGCCAGCATCAAGTGCACCTATAATAACACCATTGTCAATATTTCCGATTTGAACGGTGCCGTGTTAGGATGGTCGTCATCCGGACTTCTAGGCTTTAAAGGTGCTAAAAAAGCCACGCCTTACGCTGCTACTCAGGTAATTGCCAATGTGAGCGAAAAGGTTAAAAAATACGGCGTTCAAGAATTGGAAATTTATGTCAAAGGGGTCGGTTCAGGCCGAGAGGCAGCAATCAGGGCATTGGCCAATAATGGGTTTAATTTGATTCTGATTAAAGATGAAACACCCATTCCGCATAACGGATGCCGGCCGAAAAAACCCCGTAGAGTATAATGCACATAACCCAAAACGCGTAACGCATAACGAAAATTTTAAATCGTTCTACGTTCCACGATACGCGTTTCAAGATATAATTATGGCAAGAAGTATAGATGCAAAATGTCGGAAGTGCCGAAGGGCCGGCGAAAAGCTGTTTCTTAAAGGCGATCGCTGTCTTACTCCAAAATGCGGCTTTGTCAGGCGGTCTTATGTTCCGGGCGTCCATGGCAAAAAAGGCAAGAGAAATCTCAGCGAATATGGAACCCAACTGGCCTTAAAACAAAAAATAAAAAGAATATATGGTGTTTTTGAAAAGCAGTTTAGAAAACACTTCGAGGAAGTTAAGGGTAAACCGGGTTCTACCGGAGATCTTTTGCTTTCAAGACTGGAAATGCGGCTAGACAATGTTGTTTACCGGCTGGGCTTCGCAAGTTCACGGTCGCAAGCCAGGCAATTGGTGAATCACGGATTAGTGAGTGTAAACGGCAAAAAAAATACCATTCCATCCTCTGCAGTCAAAATCGGTCAGATTATTTCAATAAATTCGCGAAAAAAGGAAAAGAACTACTTTAAGAATTTGGCACCGGTAATTAAAAATAAAAAGGATTTTCCCACTTGGCTGAGTTTTGATGAGCAAAAATTGGAAGGCAAAATAGTTAGTCTGCCGGGTAAAAACGATACGGGCATAAATGTAGATGCCCAAGTTATAGTTGAATATTATTCAAGGTAAATAAAACCTTTTCATAATTATTAATCTTGCCAAAGACCTGTCTCGCGGCAGGCAGGCGAACAAGAAAAAAATATGCAAGCGATAACTATTCCTCAAAAACCGAAATTTACCAGCGTTGATGAAAAAACCGGTAAGTTTGAAATCGAAGGATGTTATCCCGGTTACGGAACGACTCTGGGAAATGCTCTCCGTAGAGTGCTCTTGTCTTCTTTGCCCGGAGCAGCTATTGTTTCTGTAAAAATAAAAGGAATAACTCACGAGTTCTCCACAATTCCAAATGTATTGGAAGATGTTATACAAATTATCCTGAATCTGAAACAAGTTAGATTTAAGATTCACCGAGCTGAATCGGTTAAAATTTCTCTCAAAGTCAAGGGCGAAAAGATTATCACAGCTGACATGTTCAAATGTCCTGCGGATGCGGAAGTGATAACCAAAGAAGCTCACATCGCGACCATAACCAATCCCAAAGGAGAATTGGATATTGAAGTGGAAGTGGGCAACGGGTTGGGTTATGTCCCGGTGGAACAGCAAGAGAGGGGCGACAAAGAAATAGGGGTTATCGCGGTTGACGCTATATATACCCCAATCAGGAGGGTTAATTACGCGGTTGACAATATGCGGGTGGGTAAAAAAACGGATTATGAAAAAATAACTCTGGAAATAGCTACTGATGGCAGCATCACTCCGCAAGAAGCTTTTTCCAAGGCGGTGTCAATTTTAGTGGATCAATTCTCAATTCTTTCAGAAATAGAAAAAGCAGAAGAAGAAATGCCAGCAGTGAAAAAAGAAGCAAAAATTGAAAAAGATGAGAAAAAAGAAGAAAATATTGAAGAAGAAAATTCCAGGAAAACTGAAGTCGGCGCGCTCAAAAGCCTTTCTACTCGAACTTTGAATGTTTTGGAAAAAAATAAAATTTCTACCGTTGAAGATATTATAAAATTAAACGAGTCTCAACTGAAAGATCTTGAGGGTATGGGGGCGAAGGGGCTGAAAGAAATAAAAAAGGCTATTGGTGATTTCGGGCTGAATTTAAAGCAGGAAAAATAATAAGACCAATTCAAGGTTAAATTTGATTTTAGCGAAGCGACTATGAGGCATTTAAGAAAAGGCAGAAAATTAGGAAGAGTTAGAAGCCAGCGGAGAGCGCTCTTTAAGACGCTTTTGGGGAGTTTAATTATGCGGGAAAAAATAGAAACGACCGAAGCAAAGGCCAAAGAAGCCAAGGGGAAAATAGATAAAATAATAACCACGGCCAAAAAAATCAAAATGAATTCAAAAAAACTTTCCGCAATCAGGGCATTGAAGAGGGAACTGCCCGAGCAGGCGGTTAAGAAATTAAGCGGAGAATTTTCGGATAAATTTTCTGGAAGAAACAGCGGGTATGCCAGGATAATCAAATTGAACCCGAGAAAAAGTGATGGAGCCAGAATGGCGATAATAGAATTTGTTGATTAATATATGAAGGCAGCAATCAATAGAAAGTATCATTTATTCGACGCCCAAGGAAAGATTTTGGGAAGATTTTCTGCGGAAATTTGCAAATTTCTTCGCGGAAAACATAAGGCCGACTTCACTCCCAACATTGATGGGGGAGACTTTGTCGTTGTCGTCAACTCTGACGGACTTAAATTTACGGGGAATAAGCTCGAGGGCAAGATCTATCATCAGTTCAGCGGTTATCCGGGAGGGATAACCTCCATAAAATTGAAAGACCAGATGAAAAAAGATTCTACCCAGGTTGTCAAAAAAGCGGTTTACGGCATGCTTTCAAAAAATAAGATCAGGAACAGGATGATGACCAGACTTTTAATATACAAAGATTCCAAACATCCTCACAAAATTGAAATAACTCACTAGAGCATGCAAAAGGCGCTACTCGCCTCGAGTCAAGTCAAAGCGGTCGAATGCGCCCATGCGAATAAACGAATATATAAAATTATGCCAACAAAGAAGCCCAAAAAAATTGTTAAGGCCACGAAGGAACCAGCAGTAGAAAAAACAGAAGAAGTTCAACTTCCGGAAAAATATTTTTCCGCTGTTGGAAAAAGAAAAACTTCTGTGGCTCAAGTAAGAATTTATAAATCACGGAAAAAAGAACCAGAGATAAGCATAAACGGAAAAGAACTTTCAAGTTATTTTCCAATCATTCGGCTCCAGGATTTAATAAAGTTTCCGTTGTCCAGGGTTGGTCAGGACAAGATTTTCAGTATTTCCGTAAAGGTATCCGGCGGCGGGATAAACAGCCAGGCGGAAGCGATAAGACTTGGCATCTCCAGAGCTTTGATCAAGTTTGATGAAACATTGAGAAAGTCCTTAAAAGATCTGGGATTATTAACCAGAGATTCCAGGATTGTGGAGAGGAAAAAACCCGGACTTAAAAAAGCCAGAAGAGCCCCGCAGTGGGCAAAACGCTAGGTTTTTACCATTGCGAAGGAAGGGGTGATGGGGAAACGTAGTTTCCTCAAGGCGGAATTATTCAAACCAAGGGCTTTGAAGGAGGGCGAAGCCCGACCCGAAATGGGCGGATATTATAGCGAAGAGACGACCCAAAGTGGGCGAATACAAAAACACCCAGTGGGTGTTTTTGTAATTCCTATCACTTGTAGCAGTCTAAAAGCCTAAAATACTCGTTTTTTCGGGAAAGATTATTGAATATAGCACATTGTCCGAAGCAGGCCCCTTGTCTATAAAGAAAAGTTTTTCCAAAGAATTGTTATAAACAATAAAAGAGTTGTCAATATCCAGCCGGGGAAGATCCATAGTATTTCTGTGATCCCGCGAATCAAGCTCGATTATTTTTATCTGCGCTCCGGAGGAAAAAATTATATGTTCGTAATCTTTGAACCATTGGACGTTCTTAAGCTCCTCTGAGTAGCGCGTAATGCCTTGGATTTCATTCTCGCTGCGCGTCGGCTGGACGTTCCAATCCCGCAAAAAGTAAACGGATATTTCATTCTTTGTCCAGTAAATAATTTTTTTACCATCATTGGAAAATTGCATGCCTTCGATATTATCGCTCAATTTTCGGAAATAATTTCCATGCTCTCCTTTGTTGTAAATAAAAAGTCTTTTGTCGGAATTGAGGAAAGCGATTCTTGATTCATCGTAAATAATCAGCTTGTCAATCAAAAGAGAGTTGACTTCAGGAAAGTTATCGGTTATTTGGTATTTATCGGATTTGCCGTCCAGACTTGATTTGTAAACCAATTGATTGGTAAGCCGGGAAAAATAAACATCGGTTTTTGACAATTCATAGCTGGAAACATCTTCCGCAATCAAGCTTAGATTGTCCTTTTCCTTTATATTCGCCCGGTAAAGGGAATTGCTAAGCAGAAAGAAAAGATAGTCTCTGTCACGCGGATCCCAACGCACATTCCTGATGTCGGCCTTGCCCAAAAAATCATTCAGGTTAAAAAAATTATCCTCCGCTGGATCCAGAATGAAATATGCGTATTCAGTTTTTTTCTCGGTCGCAAAGGCCGGAGCTGTTTTTACTGCGGTTTCCGGCGAGGTCCTTTGGACCGGGACGGACAAGTAATCTTCTTCAGGCGACCACTCTATATTTTCTTTTTTCGCTTCATCCAGCAAATTCCATCCGGGAAAGGGAAAGACATTTTTTATCTCGTTACCTTTTATATCTAAAATCTTCGCGACCATTCCGTTTTCAATTGCCTGGTTAAAAATCACGAATTTGTCTTTTGGAGAAATAAAAAATTTTTGTATGCCGCTCGTATCATGGGCAATTTTTTCGTAGTTATTTCTGACCAGAAGGATATTCCAAAACTCACTGGATATTCCGCTGTGCACCTTGGTTTTTTTATCCCAACTCTGAAAATCATTAGCGCTGACTATCAGGCTATACTCTCGGGGAATAAGGCCGGAAATATTGTAAGAATTGTTGATGCGGCTTAAGGTTTTTGCTTGGACCAATTTGCCGTTTAAGCTCACATCTACTGATTGGGGGTTAGACTTGATGTTTATTGAACCGCTATGCACAAAAACACCCCGACTTGTATCAAAGCGGTACCCTCTGGCGCGTAAAACCACCAAGGGAGCGGTTATCAAAAATATGGCTGTCAGCATCCAGAAAAAAACAGTTCGCCTTAATTTTTCCATAATTCACCTATAATGTTAGCCCTAAGCCGATTCCTTGTCCAGTCAATGCGACGCTCTTTAAATGTTGATTTCATACTAACCTTTAGGAATACAATTTAATAAAAATAAGATTATTTGGGGCGGCTAATTAACGGCTTACAAACTTTTTAAAAATAGACTCAGACTTGCTACGCAGTTAGCTTAAAGATTAGCGCGGAGTTGACAGTTGATGCCAGATAATATAAAATAATTTATGTAATTATTCACGGTAATTCATATGTTGGCAATCATCAAAACTGGCGGGAAGCAATACAAAGTTGGCGTGGGAGACAAAATCAAAGTGGAAAAACTAGAAGGTAAAGAAGGGAGCAAGGTGGCTTTCAAGGAGGTTTTATTTGTCGGTTCGGATAAAAGTATAAAAATTGGGGATCCCTTGGTAAAAGGAGCAAAAGTGGAGGGAAAAATTCTGAAAACCGCTAAAGGAAAAAAGGTGGTTGGAATTAAATTTAAAGCCAAGAAAAGATACAAAGTAAAATTCGGACACCGGCAGACAATGACGGAAGTGGAAATTACAGCTATTGTATAGTTTTTATAAATAAAAACCGTCCCGATTTGTCGGGACGGTTTTTTATTTTTACGGTAGATGGAATTATATTAGTTCTCTTCGGTTGGTCAAGGCCGCGCTTAGAGTTATCTCATCGGCGTATTCAATATCTCCGCCGGTGGATAAACCGCGCGCCAGCCTAGTTATTTTTACATTAAACTCTTTAAGCTTGCTTTTCAGATACAAAGCGGTAGCGTCGCCCTCGGTGGTCGGATTTACGGCCAAAATTATTTCTTTAAATCCTTCTTTTTTTATCCTTTCCAAAAGTTCCGGAATCTTAAGATCCGCGTTTCCATTGTTGGGGAAAATAACGCCGCCTAAAACATGGTAAAGGCCTTTGTAAGCACCAGTTTTTTCAATGGAGATTATGTCCAAGGGATCTTCCACGACGCAAATTATTTTTTGGTCCCGTTGCGGATTTTTGCATATCTCGCAAAGAGCTCCTTCGGCAATATTGAAGCATTTCTGGCAGGTCTTGAGATTTTTCAGATCGGCAAGACTTTCAGAGAAATCCTTTATTTTACCAGGATCCTGTTTGAATAAAAATAAAACCAGCCGTTCGGCCATTTTGGGACCGACGGAGGGAAGGGAGGAAAAATGCTC